>CAXTOX010000008.1:58517-60971 GCA_964245885.1 uncultured Chthoniobacterales bacterium
CGCGGCCCAATCGCAGGGCGAGCGCCCCGGCGGCGAGACCGTCTTCCAGCGCGAAGCCGCTCCCCGTCCCGGCGCAAACCAGCAACAACCTTTCCGGGGTGGGCTGGCGTGCTTGCAACCACGCCGCCGTCGCGTCCAGGTTGACCAGCCCGGCGGCCAGCACGGTGTCCGCGCCCGTGCAGGCCCGCAGCGCCACCGTGCCGTTCGTGGTGGTCGTGATCAGGTCGCGCTCCTTGACCACGGCCGGGGTGTACTCGCGGGGAGAGTTGCCCAGGTCGAATCCTGCGATCCGCACCCCGCCGCGCTCGCCGCCGAGCAGCGCGTCCGGGAATCGTGCGAGGTGCAGGGCAAAGGCTTCCTCCGGCGTCAGCACCGGGAACACCTGCCGCGCGCCGTTGGTGAGGGCGGCCAGCAGCGTGGAGGTGGCGCGCAGCACGTCGAAGACGACGCAGACCGTTCCGCTCAGGTCGCGCGTGGGCAGCGCGGCGATTTCCGCCGGGGTCAGGATCGTGCGGATCTCCATGGCAGGCGACGAAGCGCGGCGTTCTCGTGGAAAAGAGCCGTCGTCAGCTCGGATTGACGACGATGAACATTCGGGTCTGGTTGCGCGTGACCGACAGGAGCGCCGGTTCGCCGCCGAGCAACTCCTGGGAAAGCGCGGCGTACTCGGCCGGCGAGGTGACCGCCTGGTGGTTGATCTTGTCGATGATGTCTCCCGTCCGCAGCTTGTCGGCGGCGGCGCTGCCCGGATCGACCGAGGAGACCATCACCCCTTGCGTGTCTTCCGGCAGTCCGAGCTTGGCAAGCGCGGTCGTGGTCAGCGGCGCGACGCGCACGCCGTCGATGCCAGCGGCACGCCGACGACGGAGATGCCGCGGAAAACCCGGAGCCAGCCGGAGGGCGCTCGGCGATCTGCGCCTTGACGAGCACCGTCTTGCCGTCGCGCAGCAACTCGACCGTCGCGGCCGTGTTCAGCTCGACGCCCTCCACGCCGTTGCGCAGTTCGGTGATGTTGGCCACGGGCCGGTCGTTGAACTTCTCGATCAGGTCTCCCGCGCGAATGTCCGCCTTCTCGGCGGGCGAACCGGCCACGACCCGGTCCACCAGCACGCCTTTACGGTCGCCGAGGCCGTGCTGCTTGGCGTTCTGGCGAGTCAACTGCGCCTGCTCGACACCGAGGTAGTGATGGATGACGCGCCCCGTGGCGAGGATGCTGTCCATCGCACGGCGCACGGTGCCCGCCGGGATGGCGAAGCCGACGCCCTGCCAGCCGCCGCTCTCAGTGTAGATCTGCTCGTTGATGCCGATCAACTCGCCGCGCACGTTGACCAGCGGGCCGCCGGAGTTGCCCGGGTTGATGGCGGCGTCGATCTGGAAGAGGCTGTTCGTGTTCTCGCTGGCGATGCGGCCCTTGGCGCTGATGATGCCCTGCGTGACGCTCTCCTCCAGGCCGTAGGGATTGCCGACGGCCATCACGGTCTCGCCGACCTCCACCGCGTCGGAGTCGCCGAAGGGAATTGGCGTGAGTTCGTCGGCGTCGATCTTGAGCACGGCGATGTCGCTGTCCTTGTCGGTGCCGATCAGGGTCGCCTGTTTGCGGCGGCCGTCGCTGAGTTCGACCTCGATCTGGTCCATGCCTTCGATGACGTGGTTGTTCGTGACGATGTGGCCCTCCTTGCTGACGATGGCCCCGCTGCCCTGCGCGCCGTCGGGAACGTTGTTCGGCTGCCGCATCCCGCGATGGAAAAACTTGAAGAGCGGGTCGTCGTTCGGCGCGTTGCTGCGCGCGGCGCGGGTGGTGGTGATGCTCACCACCGAGGGCACGACCGCCTTGGCGAGCAGCACCCGCTGGCGGCTCATGGCGGCGAGGATGTTCACGTCGCCAGCGTTGATGTAAGGGGTGTCGGCGACGGTGTACTTCTCGGGCTGGTGGCGTGGGCCGTTCTCCTGCCCGAACATCGAGAGCAACGAGCGGCGCAGGTCAAAGCCATGCGCGCCGTAGCGCGGGTTTTTCCAGATCCACAGCGCCGTCACGGCGACGCAGAGCAGGCAGAGGAACAGCAGGAAGCTAAAAAAACGTTTCATCAACGGAAGAGGTACGATGCGAGGGCCGCCGGTGGATTTCAACTCACCTGCGCGAGCGTCATTTTGCGGCTCTCGGCCAAGAAGGCACGGAACCGCTGGTTTTCGGGGCGGCGCAGGTGGGGGTCGGATTCAAAGAGATCGCGCGCGGCCGACCGGGCGAGCCGCATCCACTCGGCGTCGAGCACGAGGTCGCCCAGCTTGAGCGGCGGCAGGCCGCTCTGGGCCGTGCCGAGGATGTCGCCCGCGCCGCGCAGCTTCAGGTCGGCCTCGGCGATGACGAAGCCGTCGGAGCTTTCCTCCAGCGTGCGCAGTTTGTTGAGCGCGTCCTCGCCGGCGCGGGGGTCGACCATGAGCAGGCAATAGCTTTTG
>CAXTOX010000009.1:0-27377 GCA_964245885.1 uncultured Chthoniobacterales bacterium
AGTCCACGAGCGCGATCGGCGGCGCGTCCGTTCCGCCGAGGACGGCGGCAGCTTCCAGCCCGTCCCGCGCCTCGGTGACCGTGTAGCCCCACACCGTCAGGTAGTGCGCCAGGATGCGGCGGGAATGTTCCTCGTCCTCCACCAGCAGGATGCGTTTGGGCACGGTGGACATGGGTGGGAGAGTCGCGCCGGGCGCGGCGCGGTTAGCAATGTCAGCCATCGAGATGATTTGCAAGGGGTCTCAAGCCGCTCCGAAGCGTCCGTCTTCTGGCAGAGCGGCATGATTGTAGCTAGCAGATGTGCTGCCATGTCTGGCTCCATCGAACGCAAACTTGCCGCCGGCCTCTTTTCCGCCACCTTGCTGGCGCTGATCCTCGGTTACTTCTCCTACCAGCAGGTCAGAAGTTTCCTGGAGAGTGACCGCCGCGTCGAGCATACCCACGCGGTGCTCGAGCAGATCAAGGCGGTGAACACGACCGTCACCCGCGCCGAGACGGCGCAGCGGGGGTTCTGCATCACGGGCGACGCGTACTTCCTTCCGCCGTTCCAGGCAGACTCCAAACAACTGCCGGTCCTGGTTGACCAACTCGGCTCGCTCGTGGTCGACAACCCGGCGCAATCCTCGCGCGTCACCGCCCTGCGCACCGCGGTGACCGAGAAGATCGCCGCCGCCGACGAGTACATCGCCTTGCGCCAGAAACTGGGCGTCGCCTCGCTCGGACCGCAGTACATCAACAAGCGGGGCCGCAACGCGATGGAGAGCATCGCGAAGGTGGTGGATGCGATGACCGCAGAGGAGATGCGGCTGATGCAGGAGCGCTTGGACCGCCGGAGTTCGAGTCTGCGCACGGCCATTTACGTCTCGGTCGGGCTGACGATCCTGCTGGCCTTCCTGCTCGGCTTGGTCCACGTGCTGATCTTCCGCGAACTGCGCGCGCGCCGCCGCATCGAGAACGAACTGGCCAACGCGCGCGACGACGCACTCGGTTCGTCCAAGACGAAGAGCGAGTTCCTGGCGAACATGTCGCACGAGATCCGCACCCCGATGAACGGGATCATCGGGATGAGCGGCCTGTTGCTCGACAGCAAGCTCAGCGTCGAGCAACGCGACTTCGCGCTGACGGTGCAGACCTGCGCGGATTCCCTGCTGACCATCATCAACGACATCCTGGATTTCTCCAAGATCGAGGCCGGCAAGCTCACCTTCGAGATGCTCGACTTCGACGTCCGGCAGACGGTGGAAAGCACCCTCGAGATCCTGGCCGAACGCGCCCAGTCTAAGGGCGTGGAGCTGGTCAGCCTCGTGCAGGCCAACGTCCCCGTGGACCTATGCGGAGACGCCGGGCGGCTGCGCCAGGTGCTCCTGAACCTCCTCTCGAACGCGGTCAAGTTCACCGAGCACGGCGAGGTCGGCTTGTACGTCCGCGCGGAGCACGTGACGAACAACGACGCGCTGCTGGTCTTCGAGGTGGTCGACACCGGCATCGGGCTCAAGGACGACGCCCAGGCGAGCATCTTCGAGCCGTTCGCGCAGGCCGACGGCTCGACCACGCGCAAGTACGGCGGCACGGGCTTGGGCCTGGCGATTTCCCGCGGGCTCGTGGAACGGATGCAGGGCCAGATCGGCGTGACGAGCCAGCCCGGCGCGGGATCGAACTTCTGGTTCACCGGGCGCTTCCAGAAACAGGCGAACCCTCCGAACCGTCCGCGCCGGGCGGTGCCGGGCGACCTGCGTGTGCTGGTCGTCGACGACAACGCGGCCTGTCGCGCGGCGTTGTCCACGATGCTGACCTCGTGGAACATCGAGCACGAGGGAGCGTCCGGAGGGCGGGAGGCGCTCGCGGCGATGCGGGCGGCATCCGCCCGGGGCGAGCCTTTCCGGGTGGCCATCCTGGACATGCAGATGCCCGACACCAGCGGTTTCGCGCTGACCGAGGAGATCAAGGCGGACGCGGCGCTGGCGAACACGCAAATCGTCATCATGCACACCGTCGGGCGGCGGGGAAGCTCGGCGTCGTGGGCCGAGGCGGGCATCAGCGGCTACATCACCAAGCCGGTCAAGCAGTCCATGTTGTTCGACGCCATCATGGACGCCAGCACACCCAAGGCGCAGCCGCGCCTCGGCTTGAACGCCCCGCGCCAGCCAACCTTTAAAACCACCACCGCGCTGAGCCGCCTGATGATGAAGCCGGCGGCGGCGCAGCGGTTCTCGAGCTTCCGCGTGCTGGTTGCCGAGGACAACATGGTCAACCAGAAGGTAGCCATGCGGCAGTTGCTCAACCTCGGGTTCCGCGCCGACGCCGTGGCCAACGGCAAAGAAGTGCTCGACGCGCTCTCGCGCATCCCTTACCGGCTGGTCTTCATGGACTGCCAGATGCCCGAGATGGATGGCTACGAGGCGACCAGGACCATCCGCGGACGCGCCGGCAGCGCGGCGAAGGTGACCATCGTCGCCATGACCGCCAACGCCCTGGAAGGCGACCGCGAAGCCTGCCTGGCCGCGGGGATGGACGATTATTTGAGCAAACCGGTCAAGCAGGAGGAACTCGAACGTGTGTTGCACCGGTGGGTGCCGGCGGAGGCGTTCCCGGTGCCAGCCGTGGAAAGCCGCTAGGCCGGTGGCCTCCGGTGCCGGGTCCATCGACTTGGAAACATCCACTCCGCGCCACCGGTGCGTAGAGAGGCTGTACAATCACATCAACATCCGCATTTTATGGCCAACGAAACCCCATCCGAAAAGGGCGCGCTCCAGATGTATGTCAACGACATGCTCGCGCTCCAGAAACACATCCTCGAAGCGGTCGAGCATCAGTACACGGACGAACGCGTCAAGGCTGATGCGCTGACCTATGATCTCGTCGGCAAGCTCAAGAGCAGGCTCACGCACCAGGTTGGCGACCTGGAAGGTGAAGTGGCCCGGATCGGCAGCGGAGTGATGGCGACGGCCAAAGCCGCCGTTACCACCGCCCTGGGAGCCTTGGCGGGACTGTACGACAAGGTCCGCAAGGACCCGCTGTCGCGGCTGCTACGCGACGACTACACCGCGCTGAACATGGCGTCGTTCAGCTACACCCAACTGCACACCACCGGCTTGGCCTTCCACGACGAACCCGTGGCCAAACTCGCGCTCCAACATCTGAATGAGCTGACGCCGCTCATCATGCACATCAACGAGATCATCCCGCACGTGGTGGTCAAGGAGTTGCAGGACGAAGGTCCGATCGATGCGAGCGTCGCGCCGACTGCGGTCAGCAACACGCAGCACGCCTGGAAGCCTTCCTAGCCGTCAGCCGTCGACGGCGAGTTCACCTGCGCCGGGTTCGGGGTTTATGCCCCGCTCCCGGCGTATTCGTTGATCAACTCCAAGAACTGCGGGAGGTACAACTCGGCCTTCACGTCGCCAACGCCCCGGATCCTGCGGCCGGCTTCCTTGGTCGACGGCTTGAGCCGCGCGAAGCATTTCAGCGTCTGGTCGCCGAAAATCTGGTAACGTGGCACGTTGCCCAAGCGGCGGGCGATCTCGTCGCGCTTCGCCTTCAGCGCGCGGAGCAGGTCCTCGTCTTCAGGGGAGTCGATTTCGTCTTCGGCAGAGGCGGTGCTCCGGCTGTCATTCCGCCGGGTTTTCGTCCGACTGACCGGCGGCGCAGCGCCGCCGGACGCCGCGGGCCAGGAAAGCTCGAAGGCTGCTTGGCCCCTCATCGCCTGCTCGCCGGACAACGAGAGGCTGAGCGTCTGGTATTCCTTGCCGTTGAAGCCGACGTGCCGGTTTTGCACGAGCAACCCGGCGGATTGCAGTTCGCGAAACAACTCGTTGAGGTAGCTGACCCCCGCGTCGCGGAGCAAACCGTACGTGCTCAACTGATCGAGCCGCGCGTCCAGCACTTCCTTCGTCCGGCTGCCCAGGAGTGCCTGCACGATCTTTCCCTTGCCGAAACGGCCCTGCCAACCCTCCGCCGTCCGGGTGCTCATGCGTGCCACGCCACTGAGCGCCTTGCGGACAATTAACACTTCTTCCTCCGTACCCGCGCGCCGGCCGTAGCGCGCATGGTCGGAGCAGATGTCGCAGTTGCCGCACCGTTCGGGTTCCTTTTCGCCGAAGTAGCGCAGCAGGGTTTCCTGGCGGCACGCCCGCGCGTAGACGAACTCCACGACCATCTTGAGCTTCGAGCGGTCGCGCCGCTCCTTCTCCGCGAGCGCGTCCCAGTCCAGTTGCAGTTCGTGGGGCTTGATCTGCGGATGGGTAATCCGGGTGCCCCGCGTGCGCTGGCCAGGCAGGTCAAAACGGTCCAGGTAATCGGCCCGGTGCAGGATGCTCAGGGCGGAGCTGACGGCCATGCCGTTGTTGGCGGCACCGTCGGTGGTCAGACGCTCGGCGATGGCCTGGATCGGCAGCGCCACCTCGCCCTGGGCGTCGGCCGCGTTGCGTAGAACCTGATAGATCTCTTGGATCACCGGCCGGCTCGGATTGCTGCCTTCGATGAAAAAATCCTGCACGCGCGTGTCGGCGTAGTTGAAGTACAACTCGCAGACCGACGGTTCGCCGTCGCGGCCCGCGCGGCCGGCTTCCTGGTAGTAGGCTTCGAGGCTGCCCGGCACCTCGAAGTGTGCGACGAAGCGGATGTCGGGCCGGTCGATGCCCATGCCGAAGGCGTTGGTCGCCACCGCCACGTCGTGTTTGCGGCTGATGAACTGGTCCTGCGCGAGCTCACGCTCGGCGTCGCTCAGGCCGCCATGGTAGGCGATGGCCTTGACCCCCCAGCCCAGCAGGGTGGCGTGGACCGCTTCCACCCGCTTGCGGGTCGCGCAGTAGATGATCCCGGTCTTTTGCTCGTCGATGAGGTTCTTCAGCCGGTCGTACTTGGCGGCCTCGCGTTCGACCTGGTGCACGCTCAGGCGCAGGTTCGGGCGTGCGAAACCGGCGACGAACTCCCTCGGCTCCTGCAAGTTGAGCTGCGCCAGGATGTCGCGGCGGACCTCCGGCGTCGCGGTCGCGGTGAACGCGGCGACCTGCGGCCGGCCGAGTTTTTCGATGGTCGCGCCGAGCCGGAAGTAATCGGGCCGGAAATCGTGTCCCCACTGCGAGATGCAGTGAGCCTCGTCGATGGCGAAGAGCGCGATCGTCGCCCGGCCCAGCGCGTCCAGAAACGACCGGCTGCGGAACCGCTCCGGCGCGATGTAGACCAGCTTGAACTCACCGGCGGCGAGGCCCCGGATGCGCGCCTGCTGCTCGGGGAGGGAGAGCGTGCTGTTGATCAGCGTGGCCGCGATGCCGCGCCGTTCCAAGGCGTCGACCTGATCCTTCATCAACGCGATGAGCGGACTGACGACGATCGTCACCCCGTCCATGATGAGCGCGGGAAGCTGGTAACAGAGCGATTTGCCGCCGCCGGTCGGCATCACCACCAGCGCATCCTCGCCCGCCAGGATGGTGGTGATGACCTCTTCCTGCGCGTCGAGGAACTCGCGGAATCCGAAATACTTTTCGAGGAACTTGTGGGGATCGGAGGGCATCGCGGCGACCCTTGGAAGATACACCATCCCCGGCGCGAGGGGAAATGCGGACCGTCCTCTTCTTGACATCGGCTGGTCCCCGCCGGACAGACGGCCTCCGCCATGCCTTCCGCGTTCGCCGCCGCCTTTTGCTTCGCGCTCTCCGCGGTGTTCGCGCACCGCACGACCCGGCTGGTCGGGGTGTTTACGGCCAACGTCGCGCGCATCTGGATCGCCACGGGCTTCCTGGCGGTTTTGGCGGCCGCGCACGGCAACGTCTGGCGGGGAGCGGCGTTCCCGGTGTTCGTCGTCAGCGGGTTGGTCGGCTACGGCCTGGGCGACCTCTCTTTGTTCGCCGCCTACCCGCGGCTCGGATCGCGGCTGACCTCGCTGCTCATGCAGTGTCTCGCCTCGCCGTTCGCGGCCGTCGTCGAATGGCTCTGGCTCGGAGTGCGTCCGGGCGGCACCGCGCTTTTCTGCGGAGCGGCGATCCTCGTCGGCGTCGGCTTGGCGGTGGCCCCGTCCGTCCCGGTCGGTGGGCGAGAGGCTCCTCGCAGCCACGTGCCTCCCGCGGCACGCCGGTGGGTGGGTTTGCTGTTCGGCGTGCTGGCCGCGTTCGGGCAGGCGGGCGGAGCGGTGCTCAGCCGCAAGGCGTATGCACTCACGCACGCGGCGGGGCAGGACATCGACGGGTTCACAGTCGCCTTTCAGCGCGTGCTCGGCGGGGTCGTGATCACTACCGTCGCGTACGGATTATCGCGGAGCGTGCGCCGCTGGCGTGAGGGGGAACCCGTGCCGGACTGGCGGGTCGCGTGGCCGTGGGTCTTGGCCAACGCGCTCGCCGGTGCGACGGTGGGGGTCAGTTTCTTGCAACGCGCGCTCGGTTCCGCCCCGAGCGCGGTTGTCCTGGCAATCATCGCGCTGACCCCGCTGCTCGTCGTGCCCTTCGCTTACTTCCTCGAACACGAGCGGCCCAGCGCACGATCGCTCCTCGGAGGGGCGCTTGCGGTCGCCGCCGCCGTGGTGCTGGCGACCGTGCGGCAGCCCTGAAACCCTATTTCCAACGCCATTCCGGCCGCAGGTTCACGTCTTCCACCCCGACGCCGTCGAGGCCGGCGGAGCGCAGCAGGTAGAGCACGCCTTCGCGGCTTTCCATCGTCTCGCGCAGGGCGCGTGCGAAGAGTTCGACGTATTCCTTATAGGATTCCAGCGCGAGGTGGCCACCCGTGACGTAACCGGCCAGCGACTCGTCGTGGTGGTCGATCAGGTCGGAGAGCGCTTGCTTGATGGCCGTGCGCATCACCGGGTCGACCACCAGCTTGAACGGACTGGCCGACGGATTGATCGCGGCCGGCTCCGTGTGACCGACCGTTCCCACCGGCATCAACGCATGCTTGCTTTCGTGTTCCATAAATCAGGTCGTGCCTATAACACCGCTCCCACCGAGCGTCCAGCCATGCCGTCCGCGGCGGAAAAAGAAATTTCCTGTCCCACCGCCCCGGTGCTAGGCTCCGCGGATGTTCGTGACTCCGGCAGCCTCGCGGCGGGCTTTTCTGGGGGGGCTGGCCGGCCTGGCCGCGCTGGTTTTTGTCGGCGGCTGCGGCGGCAAAAAAGCGGGCCAGCTCGTCGCCGGTGTGGAGCTGGCCTCGCCTCCCTTCGACATGACCGACGAGCAGAACCAGCCGACCGGCATCGACGTGGAACTCGCCCGCGAGCTGGCAAAATCGCTCGGCAAGGAACTCGTCATCCGTAACACCGCCTTCGATGGCCTGATCCCGGCGCTGCAAACCGGGAAGATCGACCTCATCCTCTCGTCCATGACGATCACCGCCAAGCGGGCGGACTCCATCGACTTTTCCGATCCGTACGTACACATGGGGATCTGCCTGCTGGTCAACGCCGGGTCGAACGTACAGAAACCAGACGACCTCAACCGGCCCGAACGCAAGGTCGTCGTGAAGAACGGCACCACCGGCTTTTTCTACGCGCAGGAACACCTCCCGCAGGCGCAACTCCTCCAGGTCTCCGAGGCCGGCGCGTGCGTGCTCGAAGTCGTGCAGGGCAAGGCGGATGCGTTCATCTACGACCAGTTTTCGGTGTTTCAGTACCAGCGTCAGAATCCGCGGAGCACCCGCGCCGTGCTCGAACCGTTGCGCAAGGAGGATTGGGGCATCGGCGTCCGCAAGGGCAACGGTGAACTCCTCCGACAGGTCAACGCCTTCCTGGCCGATTTCCGAGCGCACCGTGGATTGGAGACCATCGCGGCCAAGTACCTGGAAGCGGACCGCGAAACGTTCGAGAAAATGGGCAGCCCTTTCTCCTTTCAGAAATGATCTCCGATCCCACCGAGCGTTTTTCCACCCGGGTCGAAAACTACGTCCGCTATCGTCCGGGCTACCCGGCGGCGGTGCTGGAGGTCCTGCGAACCGAGTGCGGATTGACGGCGAACGCAGTCGTCGCGGACGTGGGTTCCGGCACCGGCATCTTCAGCGAGGTCTTGTTGAAAAACGGCCACACGGTGCGCGCGATCGAACCCAACAACGAGATGCGGCAGGCGGCCGAAAGGCTGCTCGCCGATGATCCATGGTTTACCAGCGTCAAGGGCACGGCGGAGGCCACGACGCTCGCGGACCGCAGCGTCGACGTGATCACCGCCGCCCAGGCGTTTCACTGGTTCGACCGGACGCGAGCCAGGGAGGAGTTTCGGCGCATCCTGAAGCCGGATGGTTCGGTAGCGTTGATCTGGAACGACCGGCAACTCGACACCACGCCGTTCCTGCGCGAGTACGAAGCCTTGCTACAACGCTTTGGCACGGACTACCTGGCGGTCCGGCACCGCGACCTGGACCTGGAGCAGGTCCGCGCGTTCATCGGCGGCGGCGGCGTGAAACAAACCACGGTGGAAAGCGCACAATCTTTCGGCTACGAAGGCGTCGAGGGCCGGTTGCTGTCCTCCTCCTACGCGCCCGAAATCGGCCACGAGAACCACGACCGGATGCTTGCGGCCCTCCGGGAGATCTTTGGACGGTACGCCGAGGACGGAAAGGTGGAGATCCGCTACGACACGCGGGTTTTCACCGCCCGGTTTTCCGAGCGGTGACTTGGATCGGGTCCGCAACGTCGGCTGCTGCTACGAGCTGACGTATTCCGCCGAATAGCTGTCGAACTTGGCCGTGGACCCTTTCGGCGGGGTGGTCTTGGTGTCGTACACGGTGTCGTTGACGAGTTTTTCCTTCTGCGTGTCGTAGACCATGCAACTCGTCGCGCCTTTGCTCTCCGCGTTGCGGCTGGTCTTGACGGCGATATAGCGCACCTTCTTGCGCTTGAGTTCCGCCTGGTGCGAGGCGTAAGCGCGGCGGGCGTTGGCCTCGGCCACCTCGCGCTGCCGCTCGTCGGCCTGGTGCTTCGCCACGGCGTAGGTGATGACGCCCGCCAGCGCGCCGACACCCGCGCCGAGGGCGATTGCCTGGTCGGTGCGGAGGCCCGCCGCCGCGCCGAGGGCACCGGCGATGACGCCCGCGCTGGCTCCCACCGCCGCACCGCTTTCGCCGGGCGTCATCCCTTCGCAACCACTGAATACGACGGCGACCGAGAGGGAGGCCGCCGTCAGCCTGAGAGTTTTCGAGTTCATGGCCGTGGAAATTATCTTCTCCACAAAAGACTGGCAAGCCAGAACATACGTACCACACAATGAGTGCCTCGCCGACGGCGCATCGTGGTGACGCGGTACGGGTTGCAAACGGCGGCAGGATGGAGGTCGCCGCAATTATGCCGTTGCCGCGCGGGACCCAGCACTGTTTAATCAAGGTTCGGGCAAACCAACGTTCCTGTCATCATCCCATGGCTGCCACCATCCGCGTCATCCCTGCGCAGGTCGACGCGTTCGAGGTGCCGATCCTCTACACGGCCACCATCGGACGCACGCCGGAGAACACCGTCTGCCTCAAGTTCAGCCCGACGGTCAGCCGCCAGCACGCGATCATCCGCTGCCACAACGGCTACGAGTACCAGATCATGGACCTGGGCAGCCGCAACGGCACGTACGTCAACGACCAGCGCGTCGTCATGCCCATGACCCTCCAGAGCGGCGCGCGCATCCGCATCGCCAACAACGACCTGATCTTCGAGCAGGCGTTCGACCTCGAGGGCGGCGGGGAAGCCGCGGCCACGCTGGCGGGCCACGCGGAGCCGTCGATGCAGTCGTTGCACAATGCGGCGATCCTGGTCTGCGACATCCGCGGCTTTACGAGCCAGTCGGAGATCCTGCCGGCGTCTTCCCTGGCTCAGGTGCTCGGCCAATGGTTCCGCGAAGCGGGCAACGCCATCCAGAAACAGAGCGGGGTCATCGACAAGTTCATCGGCGACGCGGTGTTGGCCTACTGGCAGGAAACGGCCGGGCCGCAGGAGGCCTGTGAGCGAGCCTACCGTTGCGCCCGCCAGTTGCTGGACCTCGCGGCGCGAACCAAGTGGCCGGAGTCCGGCCGACCGTTCACGGTCGGGATCGCAATGCACTTCGGCCGGGTGGCGTTTGGCAACATCGGACTGGTGGCCCAACGAGATGCCACGATCATCGGCAACGCCGTGAATACCACCTTCCGGCTGGAGACGGTCATGAAGGAACTCAACCAGAAACTGCTCGTCAGTTCGAACCTGGTCGAAACCCTCGTCTCCGAAGACCGCGCGCTGTTCACGGACCTCGGGGAGAAATCGCTCAAGGGCAAGCACGAAACCGTCCGGGTCTTTGGCTTCAACGGTTGAGAACTCGCCGGAGGACCCCGTCTAGGTGGGCGAGGCAATGCTTCCACCGTCCTGCTTCCCGCCGTCATCCGGACCGTAGCGGGCCGCGCACAGGCACCCGCCGAACACCACGACCATCCCCGACAGATAGGTCCACAGCATCAGCGCGATGACTCCACCGAACGCGCCGTAGATCGCGTTGAAATCCGTGAAGCGGGTCGAGTACACCACGAAAAGTTGTTGGGCGATTTGCAGCAGGAGGGTCACGAGCAGCGCCGGCAGCCACACGCCGCTGAAGGTGACGCCCGCCCGCCGGCCCGGGGCCAGTTTGTAAAAGAGGAAGAATCCGTAGAAAAGTACCGCCGCCGACACCAGATAGCCCAACAACGTGAAGAGCAGCGGCACCCAGACCCGGCTGAACGCCAGGTAGCCTTGCACGGTCTTCAGGACCACCGGCAGCACGTTGCCGAGCAGCAATGCGCTGACGAGCACGCCGAGCATCGTCAGGTTCTTCAAAGGCAGCTTCCACCAACTGATCGGCTGCTGCCGGAATGCCTGGTTCACGGAACTGACCAAGGACTGGAAAAAGCCGAGCGAACTCCACAGGAGGCCGACCAACGCCACCAGACCGATTTTGCCGCGGGACTGGAGCACCCCGTGGAGCGTGGAGCCGAGCAGGTCGCGAGCTTGCCCGCCGAGCGGGATGTTCGACGTGATGTAGTCGAACGCCTTCGCCTGTGCCGCTTGCTCTCCGATGAACCGGGCGGCGAAGTCGGTGCTCAACGTCACCAACAAAATCGCCAGCGGCACCAGAGCGAAGAACGCGTAGTAAGAAAACGACGCGGCCCACACCGTGCCATTGATGTCCGAAAAAAGCTCGCCGGCCGTTTTTAACCAGCGCCAGATCGCCCCGGGCGACTTGGGCAGGCTTCTGGAGTGGAGAGGAGCGAGAACCCCCGTCTGCTCACCAGCCAACGGCGAACCGAAAGTCCTGTGATCAGGCATCACGCAGTTCGCAGGATCTCTCGTGCCGACGCGCGAATTTGTGGCCGATGGCGGTCACAATCCCTTTTCGACCTTCTGCTCCTCCGGCCGCTCGACATGGCCACCGAAACCCTTCCGCATGGCGGACAGCATTTTTTCGGCGAACGTGTGTTGCTGTCGGGAGCGAAAGCGGGTGTAGAGCGCCGTGGAAAGCACGTCCGCCGGAATGCCTTCTTCGAGGGCAGCCTGGATGGTCCACCGGCCCTCGCCGGAATCTGCCACGAAGCCGCTGTATTCGCTGAGTTGCGGGCTTTCGATCAAGGCGTTGGCCGTCAGGTCGAGCAGCCACGAGGAAACCACGCTCCCGCGCCGCCAAAGCTCGGCGATTTCCGGCAGGTTGAGGTCGTAGCTCAGCCCGGCTTGCAGGTCGTGGTTGTTCGCTCCGCGCATGATGTCGAAACCTTCCGCGTAGGCCTGCATCAATCCGTACTCGATCCCGTTGTGCACCATCTTGACGAAGTGCCCGGAACCGGGTCCTCCGCAGTACAGGTAACCGTTCTGGGCCGTGCGGTTGCTGTCGTCGCGGCCCGGGGTGGAGGGGATTTCACCTTTGCCAGGAGCCAGCGTGGCAAAGATCGGTTCGAGCCGCTTGGCCGCCTCCGGGTCACCGCCGTACATCAGGCAGTAACCGCGGTCCACTCCCCAAATGCCGCCGCTGGTGCCGCAGTCCAGATAGCTGATGCCGGCGGGCTTCAGCGCCGCGGCGCGGCGCACGTCGTCTTTGTAGAACGAGTTGCCGCCGTCGATGATCGTGTCGCCGGAGGCGAGCAGCTTGGAAAGCTCGACCACGCTGTCTTCCGTGGGCTGTCCGGCGGGCACCATGACCCAAATTGCCCGCGGGGCGGACAACTTGCCGACCATGTCCTCAAGGGAGGATGCCCCGGTGGCACCTTCCTTTTCCAAGGCGGCCACGTTGTCCTGATTGTAGTCGAACACGACGCACTGGTGCTCGTTTTTGAGGAGGCGGCGCACCATGTTGGCACCCATCCGCCCGAGGCCGATCATTCCTAGCTGCATGGTTGGAAAAAGGGAAGAGGTTGACGTTCCGACGCTAACCATGATCGTGCATCCATCGCCGCGTGCGTGCGTGCCGGTCGGCGAACATGAAGTGAAACTGCACCCGCCCGAGCGTCTCTCCAAACCATTTTCCCAGCCAGCCGCCGGGAAATAAGTATTCCACGTGGTCGGTCATCAACGTGCGGCCCGGGGCGAGGGCACGAAACTCGTGGTGGTGCCGCCAGAAGGCGAACGGGCTTTTCAGCGCCTCGTCAACCAACCGGCCAGGCTCATCCACTTCCTTCCAGACGCCGTGCCAGCGCATCGGCAGCAGTCCGAGAAAACGGATGGCGATTAGGAAATCGGCCCCGGGGCGCGGGTTCTCATCCCCTCGCTCGACTTCGACTTTTTGCCAGCGCGGGGAAATCTTGCCGACGTTGTGCGGGTTGCCGTGGAAAGCGAACACCGTTTCGACCGACGCTTCCAACTCGACAGAGCGCCGATAGTAGCAGGGTGCTGGCATGGTGGGGTGACTAACGGCCGCGCATCAAGGGACCACGACGCGACGGACCACCAGGACAGATGTTATTGCTCAGGCAGTCGCGGCTCGCCGGGCGAGTGCTCGGCTGTCAGGTGCGTCTCCACCTCCGTGGCTTCGGCGAGTGGCCCGGTTGAGTTCAGAGTCGCTTCGGCCACCGTGGGCTCGACCGGTTCTTCCGGAGGCGTTTCGGCTGGCGAAGAAGCGTCCTCCGCTCCGGTCACAACGTTCGCGGGGTCGGCTCCGATATCGTCCGCCGTCTTTTCGGTTGGCGATTTGGTCGGGGATGCAGGTCCCTCTTTCGCCTTGGGCGGCAGTGGCAAATCGAACGTCCCGTTGTGGAACTCGATGATATGGCCGGATTGCACCAGAAACCGGAGGTCCGCAGCCAGGGTAGCCTTCGCTTTTGTCGCCGCATCGTCCGTGGCAGGCTGCGTTTGCTCGACGGGCACGGTCGTCGCTGGGGATGCATCGCCAACCGCCATCTCGGCTGCCGCAGGCGCTTCCGCTTGCACGGGCAACGCGTCGGCTGCCGCGGGCGCTTCCGCTTTCGGCATCGGCACCGAGTTCCCGCCTCTGGCTTGCTTGGCGAGCAGTGACTCGGCGATAATCTTGCGGGTGCAAAGAGGCGACTTGCCGATGATGTCCAGGATTGCCGCGACGTTCTCTGACACGGCACCTCCCGCCGCCACGAACGGGGTCGGCCGCGCCAGCGACACGTAGACCACCCGCTTGCGGTGCTTGAAGATGTGCAGGCCCGCGTTTTGCAGACCCTCGCGCAGGAGTTGTACGAATTGAACCGGATAGCGCAGTTCCGTGTCGTGAGCCTGACGGATCGCCTGCATCATCGCCGCCTCGGGCAGGTTGCGAGCGACCGAGCCATGCACTCGGCGGACGGTTCCGCTCTGCGCCAAGCCGTCAAAATAATGCTGCCGGAAGTGCGCCCGCGCGTCGGCGGGCGTGTTCAACGTCGTCGGAGGCTCGCCTTCCTTGGTGACAATCGTGGTCACGGTGCGGGCTTCTTCCTTCCAGCGTTCCACGAGCGCGGGATCACTGACGATCTCGACGTTGCGCCGGTAGTCCTCGAACGACATGCGCCGGCTGAAGCGGCTCTCGTACAGCGCCCGCAACGCCGGTTGAAAACCGTGGTGGTTGGTCGGGCCGAGCAACGTCCCCGTGGAGCGTTCGCGCGCCACGTTGGCGAAGTTCCCCTTCAGAGGCTCCTTTTGGACGGTCTGCTCGGCATAATACTGCTCGCGGGAAACGTCGAAGGCGATCCGCTCCAGAGTCGCGCGATCCAGCGTGACCGGCCCCTCGTCGCCGAGCTGGTAGAGCGTCGTGCCGCTCTGCGCCGCGGCGGGTTCCACCGTGAACTGCACCCAATGACGGGCCGGTTCCTGGAGGAACATCCGCGCCAGGCTGAACAGCGGGTAGGCGAGGTGCGTGGACCGGATCTGCTTGATGATGCTCGCCAGGCAGCGGTCGTCCGGCTGAAAAATGACCCGCACAGGTGCGGGAGGGGCCGGGCGTACCGGTGGAGCCGCGTCGCGCGCGAAACGGTTTTCACCGGACCTCCCGTCTCGCCGGTCTCCGCCCCGCGCACCACCGGGACCGGGCGGGCGGGAGTCTCGTTGACGGTCGCCGCCACTGCGGGCATCGCGCCGATCCCGTCCGCCGCCGCCGCCGCCACCTCCCTGACCCGGCCGCGGGCCGCGCGAGGACGGACGGGTTTCCTGATCGGAAGGTCCCTGGTGGCTGGCATACTGTTTGGAAGGGGCAGGCGCACCCTCGCGCATCCAGTCGGGAACCAGGCGCAGTTCATCAAGATTAATGGACGGGAAATCAGCTTCGTTCATAGCGGAGCAGCGGCGAAAGGAAGGCGGGGGGAACGAGGAAAACGTCGCCGCGCCGTGGACGCCGGGAATCACGGGGAAAGTACGAGTGCTGACCAACATCCCACGGGCGCACCTGCTCCGCAAGGGAAGGTCACACCCGGCGACGAAACACCGCCGCCAAATTTATTTAGTTGCGAAAAGGGAAGCCCGTCATTACAGAAAGCAGCGTCGGTGGCCTCGCTGTGCCCCCGTGATCGTCATCGTAACCCACCACCCGTTTTTATGTCAGACAAATCCGTCGAGGAAAAAGTGAAAGAAATCATCGTCGAGCAACTCGGCGTCACCCCTGAGCAGGTCACCCCGCAGGCGTCGTTCATCGAAGACCTCGGTGCGGACTCGCTCGACACCGTTGAACTCGTTATGGCCTTCGAGGAAACCTTCGGGGTGGAAGTGCCCGACGAGGATGCCGAGAAGCTGCTGACGGTTGGCGATGTCATCAAGTACATCGACAACAAGGCTCCCGGCAAATAGTCGCAGTCGCCCCGGTCCGGCGCGGCCACCGAATTCCGCACCGGACCGCTCTGTCAGACGGCTCGCGCCGTTTTCGCGCGCCAACTTTCGTTGGCATCGGCCGACGTTCTCCGATAGGTTCGGCGTTCATGTTTACCGCCGACGATTTCCAGTACGCGCTGGAAAACACCCGCGTGCTCCTCGGTCCGCAGCGGCAGATCGCCACAGACGGCAGCACCCGTTTCCGGTTCCAGCTCCTGACCGAGTCCATGGACCGGGTCAACGAGGTTCACGTCCGTGACGGCACGATCCAGGCCGAGCGGCCGCAGATCCTTACCCCCGCGCACCACGCGCAGCTTTTACTAGACGACTTCGGCGAGAAGGCCCGGGAGTTCGCCGAATGGCTGCGCCAGCCGGGCGGGCCGATGGCAGCGGTGCTCAAGTACGGCTTCCAGTTCCGCCGCTCCGAGATCAGCCAGCACGTCGTCCATGAACCTATCGAGGCCGTCGGCGAGAGGCTCTGCGCGCAGGTAGCGGCGTCGCACGGCGACGAACCCCTCAGCGCGGTCCTGCGCGGCGTCGATGACGCCTGGGAGGTGTGTTTGTTGAAGTTCACGATGGATCTTGTGCAAGGCTCGGCGGCCTCGAACGCCAACGATCTCCGCCGCCGCGGGTTGCTGTGAGATCGACCGCGTTCACGTCGCCCCTCCGCTGGTGCTATGGTCAAACTGCTGAAGGCGCTCGTGATCCTGGGTCTGTTGACCCTGCTCGTCGGCGGCGGGGCGGGGGCGTATTACTTCCTGATCCAGCAGCCGAAGGAGCAGGACGAAAAAGAGGCGCATGCCGCCGCCCCTGCCGGCCAACCGACCCCCGACCCGAGCACGCCCGACTACGAGAAAATCCGGGACTTGCGCCGCAACCAGCAATACGCCGACGCGCATGCCGCCGCCGAGGCGTTTCTCATGCGCTTCCCGGACAGCGCGCACCGCGACGACGCGGAGACCATGCTCGGTGAGCTGAACGTCCTGGACCTGATGTCCAACGCGCCGGGTCCAGACAAGATCGACTACACCGTGCAACGCGGCGATGTCATCGACCGCGTCGCGCACAAGACCAAGTGCAACGAGGAGCTTCTTTTCCAAGCCAACGGACTGGAACGCACCATGCTGCGCATCGGCCAGAAGCTGCGGGTTCCGCAGGTGGACTTTGCCGTGGAGGTCCACCTCAAGCAGCGCAAGGTCGTCGTGCTCAACCGCGGCCGGTTCTTCCGCTCGTACCTCATCGAGAACGGCAAACCGGTCGCCAAGAAGTTCCCGGACATCCACACCAAGGTGCAGGAAAAAGTGGCCACGAAGGATGGACGCCGGGTCGCTTTCGGAGCGAAGGACTATCCCGGCAGTCTGCGCTCCCTCACGCTCGCCGGCCAACCCGGCTACACCATCAACGGGGAAGAGGAATCGCCCGACAAGCCGCCGAGCAGCAGCGGGATCGCGCTGAGCCAGTCGGACGCGGAGGAACTGCACACGCTGGTCAGCGTCGGGACGCCGGTCACGATCAGCGCGGAGTGATGTGGGATATGAGATGTGGGATGCTTGGTCGCAAGGACCAACCCACCGGGCAACGTTCTGCTAAATGCTGGTCAATCCAGCTAAGCTCATCCGACATCCGACATCCGACATCCCACATCTCGCGGTTTGCATTTTTCCCGACCCGGCTTTCTGTTTGTCTCCGCCTTGACCATGAATGTCACCCCTCTGGACTTCGAAAAACCGATCCTCGAACTCGAAAAGAAGCTGGACGACTTCAAGCGTCACCTGCACGGGCAAGAAATCGACCTCGATCCGGAGGTCCGCCGGATCGCCGCACATCTGGCCAAGACCAAACAACAGGTTTACGCCAATCTGAGCGCGTGGGATCGTGTGAAAATCGCGCGCCATCCACAAAGACCTTACGCCCTGGATTATTTACGGCTGTGCTTCACCGATTTCGTCGAACTGCACGGCGACAGGTTTTTCGGTGACGACCGGGCCATGCCGGGCGGACTGGCCACGCTGGACGGCATCCGTTGCGTCGTTGTCGCGCACCAGAAGGGGCGTGACGTGAAGGAGAACATCCAGCGCAATTTCGGCAGCGCCCATCCGGAGGGCTACCGTAAATCGTTGCGGATCATGCGGCTCGCGGAGAAGTTCGGTCTGCCGGTCGTGGCGCTCATCGACACGCCGGGCGCGTACCCGGGCGTGGGCGCGGAGGAGCGGCACATCGCCGAGGCCATCGCGGTGAACCTGCGGGAGATGATGCTCCTACGCACCCCGATCGTCGCCGTCGTCATCGGCGAGGGGGGGTCGGGCGGGGCGCTCGGCATCGGGGTCGCCGACCGTGTGTTGATGCTGGAAAACTCCTACTATTCGGTGATCAGCCCGGAGGGTGCCGCCGCCATCCTGTGGAAAAACGGCGCGCACCGGGCCGCCGCCGCCGATGCCCTCAAGCTGGGGGCCATCGAACTGAAAGGCTTCGGCCTGGTCGACGAAGTGATCTCCGAGCCTGCCGGCGGTGCTCAGCACAACCATGAAGCCACCGCCGCAAGCCTGCGGACGGCGGTCGCCGCGAAGTTGCGCGAGTTGCGCGGCGTTCCCGCGGAAGAATTGCTGCGTAAGCGTTACCGGAAGTTCCGGGATTTCGGCCGGTTCAAGGAAAACGGGGTTTAGCGCCTCCGCCTGCCCCCACCTGCACCGGGCGCAGATTCGTTACTTCTTCCAGTTGCCTTGATCGTCGTCGGTGCCGTCGATCCCGTCTTTTCCCTTCGAGTAGAGATCGTACCCGTCCGGATTGTGCTTTCCGGGGCAGACGTACACGTAATCGTGTCCCCAGGGGTCTTTGGGCAAACGCTCCATCATCTGGTACCACTTACTCGGCTTGGGGTCAGTCGCGGGGATGGTGACCAGAGCTTGCAGGCCCTGCTCGGACGTTGGCAACTGATCGTCGGCCACCATCCGGTACGTCTGCAAAGCTCCGTTGTAGCTGACGAGATCCGCTTGGATCTTCGCATCTTGTCCGACCGCGAGCTTCTTACCGAAGACATAAAAGCCGGTGCTGAGCAGCAGCGAGATGATCGCCACCACCAACATGATCTCCAACAGGGTAAACGCGCGCTGGCGCAAAGAGTTACGGTGAGTCATAAGAGTCTGGAGTGGGTGCCAGGGCCGGCGACAGGATGTAATCGAGCTTCTCCCAACTGTACTTGAGCTGGATCTGCACCGAGCGGATCGCCACGGTGTCAGAACCTTTGGACAGAGCGAGCGTCAAGTTGTTCAATCCCGCCGCCAGGTCCTCGCCGGGGATCACCTTCTGCGCGTGGACCCAGCCCGTGTACCGGAAACCCATGTGCGCATCGCCCTCGTGCATCTCGCCGCGGTAGCCGGGATCGGCCAGGTCCGGCAAGTGGACCTCGGAAGCGACGCCCGGGGTCTGGTTGGCCGCGACCGTTGGGGAAGCCATCAGCGTCGCCCCGAGCACCTCGTAGCTGACGACCGCGACCAGCGGCTGGCGCTCCAGTTGGAACTCGAACTTCACCGCCGGGGTGCCGGCCGCCTTCAGCACGATGGCTTCCTCTCCCTGCAACCGCGCCGTGACCACGCCGTACAGGTAGCTGTCGTCCTGGCGGGTACGGGTGGACGACAAAATCTGGAAAGGCTCCCGGACGACCTCTTTCACCGGGAAGTCCGCCGGTTGCTGCACCTCGGTCTTTTCCAGCCACGTCAGGAACACGGCGCGCAACTGCGACCCGTCTCCCGGAGCGGCGAACTCCAGGTAATCGGCACCTTCCATCGGCACGGCGAGCGTGTCGGAAGACGGCAGGCCGAGGCCCTGGCCCAGGGGCGCGGACCGCATTAACTCGTCGCCGAGTTCATTCCAGACGGACACGTGCGGCCGGCCGTTTCCTTCCTGATCCTGGTAGAACAGCCGCACTTGCAGGTCGCCCACACCAGCCGCCGGACGGTGCAAGCGCACGCGGTACACCGTTTCGTTGACGGGCGCGAGGGTTTGGTCAACGGCGGTCAGCCCGGCGATGGTCGCCGACACCGTCTCGACGGCGGCCGCGTTCGCTTTGGCCGGCACGTACTCGAACGCTTCGATCCAGGCCGGCGCGGCCTGCGGCACGCTGTCCGGGGTCGCCGGGCGCAGATCGATCCAGGCGCTCAGGGGCGCGGGGCGGGGCTGCACCGTTTGTGCATCGAGGAACCGGGGCGTGAACGACGCACTGCCCGCCGTCGCCGCGATGATCGCGAGGAGCCGCCGGGCGAACCGGGAACGGGCAGAAGCCATAAAGGGAGATGGGCGCACGGGAAGTACGGGGAGTCAGGCCGAATCCTATCCGGACCCGGCCGCGCCGACAAGCGAACAAGGGCCGGGGTGGTGGTACAGTTTGATGTTTTGGCAGCCCCGGCAGGGGCGCGAGAAATTAGCCCACGGCGTGAGCCGTGGGAAAACGATGCTTCGTGAGCCTAGCCCTGGCAGGGGCGTCAGAAAGGACGCCCTCGTTCCAGGACCACCCGGCCGGTTTTCTGCCGCCCCTGCCGGGGCTGACGCTTTTTTGTTCTTTTCCCACGGCTCACGCCGTGGGCTAATTTCTTGCGCCCCTGCCGGGGCTAGGCTCACGAAGCATCGTTTTCCCACGGCTCACGCCGTGGGCTGCACTCTTCCGCCCCTGCCGGGGCTGAGAACTTGCCAAACTGTACCACCACCAGGGCCGGTCCGCGCGGCGTGTCATAGGTCGGTGTGGACTTGCAGGCTGTTCGTCACGCTGAAGACCGCGCTGATGATGCTGAAGACCACCGCGCCGACCACCGTGGCGATCAGCACCACGATGATCGGCGGGATGATGGCGGTGGCGATCTTGATGCGGCTGTCCAGTTCGCGCTCGTACACGTCGGCGACCATTTGCATGGTTTCGGCGAAGCGCCCGGATTGTTCGCCCACGGCCATCATGTCCAGGTACAACTCCGGGAACACCTGCTCGCGGCCCAGCGCGCCCGACAGGCTGGCCCCGTCAACGAGCGCCGCCCGCGAA
Organism: uncultured Chthoniobacterales bacterium; assembly: GCA_964245885.1. GTDB lineage: Bacteria > Verrucomicrobiota > Verrucomicrobiia > Chthoniobacterales > SZAS-18 > CAHJWO01. The sequence goes on from CAXTOX010000009.1 coordinate 20,219, forward strand.
CGGTTCATGCACCCGCGCAGGTAAGCGTTGCCGGACATGTCTTCGAGCAGTTCCATGGCCCGCAGCAGCGTGACGCCGTTTTGCAGGAGCGTGCCCATCGTGCGGGCGAACTGCGCGTAGAAGCTGTAGCGCATGACCGAGCCGAGCGCCGGGAAGCCCAGCCGCATCCGGTCCCACGCGAGCCGGCCGGACTCCGAGCGGGTGAGCGCCTTGAAAATGGCGAAGCCGGCCAGACCCACCCCGACGGCGAGCCACCAGTAACCGACCACGGCCTCGTTCGCGGCGATCAGGATGCGGGTCGGCAGCGGGAGCGTGCCGCCGTTGGTGTTCTGGAAGAACATGTTGAGCTGCGGCACCATCACGGTGATGAAGATGATGACCAGCCCCGTGCCCACGAGCGCGAGGAAAGCCGGGTAGATCAGCGCCTGCTGCACGCGGTCGCGCAGTTGCTTCATCGTCCCGAGATGCTTGACGAGGCGGCTCAGGATGTCCGAGAGCGCGCCGCTGGCCTCGCCGGCCATGACGAGGTTGACGTACAGCGAGGAGAAAATCCGGGGGTACTCGCGCAACGCCTGCGAAAAGCTGCGCCCGTCCACCAGCGACCGGTGCAAACCGGCGGTCAACTGTCGGAGCGCGGGTTGTTTCAGGCGTTTGACGAGGATGCCGAGCGCCTCGTCGAGGGTCATGCCGGCGGTGAGCAGATAGGCAAGCTGTTCCGTGAAGAACAACCGCTGCCCGTGCGACAATTTCGCGCTGCCGGCGGGTGTCGGCACGACGGCCGGCGCGATGCTCGGGCGCGGGGCCGGGGGCTTCGTCGGTGCCGGCGCGGCCGCCAAAGTGGCGGCGGCCGACCCTGCCGACGGTTTCGTGGCGCCGTTCGCGCGGGCCGCGTCAGGCTTGGCGTCCCCGTCAGCCGCGATCTTGATCGGGATGCACCGTTTCTGCTCGATGAGCTGGATGGCCGCGGCGCGGTCACCCGCCTCAACCTGGCCCTCGACGAGTTTTCCTTCGGCGTTGCGGGCGCGGTACGAGTAGCGAGGCATGCGGGAGCGGGGAAGGAGAGCGGTTCAACTAAGCACGGATTCTCTCCGGGAGACAGCGCGGAGCGTCGGTCCGTTCAGACGGCACCGACCGACCGACCGATAGTTTCGACTTGCGTTTCGCGCGTTCAAATTGATCTTGGCAGCCGCTTTCAGGTGCCGAGACTATCCCCCGCGTTTTTTTCTGTATGGCGAACATCGTTCTTGTAGGTGCGCAGTGGGGTGATGAGGGCAAGGGCAAAATCATCGACGTGCTCACCGGCCGTTCGGACCTCGTGGTGCGCAGCCAGGGCGGCAACAACGCAGGCCACACCATCGTCCTGGGAGGACAGAAGTACGTCCTGCACCTGATCCCCTCGGGTATCCTGCGCAAGGAGAAGGTTTGCGTCATCGGCAACGGCGTCGTGATCGACCCCATCGCCCTCGTTCAGGAGATCGACGGCCTCCGCGCGCTCGACATCCCGGTCGACAAAAACCTGCTCATCAGCGATTGCGCGCACCTGGTCCTGCCCTACCACCCGCGCATCGACGAACGGCGCGAGCAGCTCAAGGGCAACCAGAAGCTCGGCACGACCAAGCGCGGCATCGGCCCCGCGTACGGCGACAAGGCGGCGCGCACCGGCCTGCGGGTGTCCGACCTCATGCAGCCCGCCGTGTTTTCGGCGAAGTTGCAGGCGCGCGTCCACGAGGCCAACCAGATCCTGGAAACGTTCGGAGCCGAGCCGCTGGTTTTCGAGCGGGTGGAAGCCGACTACCTCGAGGCTGGCGCGCGGTTGAAGCCGTTCGTCACGAACACCGTCGTCTACCTGCACAACGCCCTCGCCCGGGGCAAGAAAATCCTCTTCGAGGGCGCGCAGGGCACGTTTCTGGACCTCGACCACGGGACGTATCCTTACGTCACCTCCTCCAACACCACGGCGGGCGGAGCTTGCACCGGGTCCGGCGTGCCGCCGCACCGGATCGACCAGGTCATGGGCGTGATGAAGGCCTACACGACGCGCGTGGGCGAGGGGCCTCTTCCCAGCGAGTCTGCGGAGGTCACCGACCTGCTCCACGGCATGGGCCGGGAGTTCGGCGCGACGACCGGCCGGCCGCGGCGTTGCGGCTGGTTCGACGCCGTGGCCACGCGGTTCGCCACGATGGTCAACGGCATCGACCTGCTCGCCGTGACCAACCTCGACGGCCTCGACACCGTCGAGCGCATCAAAATCTGCACGGGCTACCGCCTTGACGGCGACACGCTCGACGTGCCGCCCTCCGACCACGAGGCGTTCGCGCGTTGCGAGCCGGTCTACGAAGAGATGCCGGGCTGGGGGCAGTCCATCTCGGAGGCACAACGTTACGACGACCTCCCGAAGGCGGCGCGGCGTTACCTCAAGCGCATCTGCAAGCTGACGGGCGCGAAGCTGTCCATCGTCAGCGTCGGCCCCAAGCGCAGCCAGACCATCCAGGTCTGACTCCCGGCTGCGCCCGCCGCGCCGGTTGACCTCCCATGAAGCCGCGCCCCGCGTCCATTCCCCGGCACGTCGCCATCATCCTGGACGGCAACGGCCGCTGGGCGAAGCAGCGCGGCCTCGCGCGCATCTTCGGCCACGAGGAGGGGGCCAAGGCGGTCCGCCAGAGCGTCGAGGGTTGCGGCGAACTCGGCGTGGAATACCTCACCCTCTACGCCTTCTCGCAGGAGAACTGGCAGCGGCCCAAGATGGAAGTCACCGCCCTGATGCACCTGCTCCAGAAGTTCCTGAAGGACACCACGCCGGAACTGATGGAACGCAACGTCCGCCTCCAGGCCATCGGCCGCATCAACCAACTGCCGGACGGCTGCCGCGGCCAGCTCCACGCTTCCATCGAACAAACCGCCGCCAACTCCGGTCTGACCCTCGTCCTCGCGCTCAGCTACGGCGCGCGCGCGGAGATGGCCGACGCCATCAAGAGCATCGTGCGCGAGGTCGGGGAGGGGCACATCGACGAGGCCATGATCGACCCCGAACTGGTCAGCCGCCACCTGTACACCCGCTGCTACCCCGACCCCGATCTCCTGATCCGTACCTCCGGCGAGATGCGGCTTTCCAACTTTCTCCTGTGGCAGCTCAGCTACGCCGAAATTTATTTCACCCCAGTGCTCTGGCCCGACTTCCGCAAGCAAGATTTGCTTGAAGCGGTGCACGATTACAGTAATCGTCAGCGGAGATTCGGCTCCCTGTAGGCTAGGCCGTCCGCCTCTCGCCCCTGCTAGCTGAATGCAAACCATCGTCATCGTTGATCCGGAGATTGATTTCCTGGAGTGGGCGGTCCACCAGCTCGAAACTCCCACCACGCGCGTGCTCACGGCGACGCGGGTCGACGAGGCGTTCAAGCTCTACTTCAACGAGCACGCCGACCTCTTGATTACCGACACGCACATGCAGCCCTACAGCGGGATGGAACTCCTGGCGCGCGTCCGTCAGAAAGACCCCAACGCGATGGTGGTGCTCACCAGCGCCTACGGCACGACGCAGTCGGTCATCGAGTCGATGAAGCTGGGCGCGTACGACTTCCTCCGCAAGGAGTCGCTGCCCTTCAACCTGAAGGTCGTCGTGGACGCCGCGCTCAAGGCGCAGAGCGAGATGCGGGCGGCCACCGCCTTCAAGCCGCAACTCACCGTCGACCAGCACCAGGACAGCATCGTCGGCCAGTCCGAAGCCATGCAGGGGGTGTTCAAGATGGTCGGCCGCGTGGCGCACAGCGAGGCCCCGGTGATGATCACGGGGGAGAGCGGTTCGGGCAAGGAACTCGTCGCCCGGGCCATTCACCATTACAGCCGCCGCAGCGACAAGTTCTTCGTCGCCATCAACTGCGCGGCCATCCCCGAGACCTTGCTGGAGAGCGAGCTTTTCGGGCACGAGAAGGGGTCGTTCACGGGAGCGGTCACCCAGCGCATCGGGCGCTTCGAGCAAAGCGACGGCGGGACGCTCTTCCTCGACGAGATCGGCGAGATGCCCATGGCAGTGCAGAGCAAAATTTTACGCGTGTTGCAGGAGGGAGAGTTCTCCCGCCTGGGCGGTAACCAGACGCTCCACACGGATGTGCGCATCGTCGCGGCCACCAACAAAAACCTGGAACAGGAAGTCGCGCGCAAAGGGTTCCGTGAGGACCTGTTCTACCGTCTCAACGTCGTGCGCGTCCACCTGCCGCCGCTCCGGCAGCGCGTCGAGGACATCCGGCTGCTGTGCGAATATTTCCTGGCGCGGATATCCTCGCAAAAGCACCTCCCGCGACTGCGCTTGTCCGAAGACGCGCTGCGCGTGATGGAGAGCTATCCCTGGCCGGGGAACGTGCGCGAACTGGAAAACACCCTCCAGCGCGCGTCGGTGATGGCGACCACCGACGTGCTGCTGCCCAAGGACATCCCGCTCGGCACCGTCAGCGTGACTCCGGCGAGCATGCCGACGGAGTTCGAGACGCCAGCCGTAGGGGACGCTTCAACCAAGCCGGGCGCAAGCGCCAACCCGTCCAACGCGGACACCGCGCCGGCGGACGCGGTGCAGTCGGCCATCGAAACACTCTTCCGGGCGGCGGCGCAGGACAAAAGCCTGCATCTGCTGCCGTGGCTGGAGCGGGAGTTTACCATTGCCGCCATGAAACTGACCCGCGGCAACCAGTTGAAGGCCGCTAAGACCCTTGGCGTCACCCGCGCCACGCTGCGCAAACGCATCGAACGCTTCGGCATCACGCGCGAGTTGAACATCCAGTGAACCGCCGCGCGGCCGCGCCGGCGACGCGGCGGGATCGCCTTTCGTCCCGGAACGCGCGTCCGCCGGTGCCCCGCCGAGCGAACCGCCCATGTGCAGCGGGTTCTTTCCCCGACGCGCGTCCATGAACGACCCGGACCAACCCCTGTTTGCAGCCACCCTCGAAGCACTGTCGAAGCGCAACCAGCTCGACCGCATCCCGAGTGTCAAGCGTCCCCTGGCGTTCGCGCACGTGGCGGAATCGGCGCGTCCCTTCCTCGTCGCCGCGCTCGCCTCGCACTGGCGCGGCAAGGCCGGGAACTTCTGGGTGGTCTGCGAGACCGAACGCGCCCAGGAGCGTTTTGCCGCCGAACTCTCCACCTGGCTGCCCGACGTGCTCGTGTTCCCGCACCTGGAAATCGCGGTGGTGGAAGGCGCGGTGCCGGACCCGGAAGTTTCCGCCGAGCGGCTCGGGGTGTTGCAACGCCTCACCTCGCAGGCGTCCGGCACGGTCGTCGTCGTCACCCGCCAAGCCCTCGACGAGCAGGTCGCCGCGCCCAAGGTGCTCGGAAGCGCCACCCTGAGTCTCGAAACGGGCGCGCGCGCGGATCGGGACGGCCTCGTGCGTGCGCTGACCGAGGCCGGCTACGAGAACGTGCCGCAGGTCGCCGAGCGGGGGCAATACTCCGTGCGCGGCGGGATCATGGATGTTTACTCGTGGCAGCAGGCGCTGCCCGTGCGGCTGGAGTGGTTCGACGACGAGGTTGAATCGGTCCGCGAGTTCGACGTGGACCGGCAGACTTCCGTCCGCATGCTCGACCGGTGTTCGCTCCTGCTGCGGGTTCCGGAAGCCGAGACGTTTACCCTGCGCGGCTATCTGAAGTCCAAAGACGTGGTCGTTTCCGTGGACGCCGAGGAGATGGACTGCCACGTCCGGCTGGGTGAAGCCAGCGTGGCGACGGACGCCGGCGCGGTGGAAAATTTCGAGGATGCTTTCTTTCCTTCTCCTTTCACGGCGCGAAGTCGGAGCCTCGAAACACCGGCGTTGCGCGACGCGTTCGTGCGCCAGGTCCGTAGCCAGGTCCGAGGCTGGGATGAGGAGGGCTACCGCGTGGTGGTCAACTTCAAACGGAATTCTGAGGTCCCTCTGATCCAGAATGTTCTGACGGATTTTACGCAAGATCCGGAGACCCATATTCTGCGCTCCAGCGTCAGCGAAGTTGGGTTCGTCTATCCCGCCGCGCGGCTGGCGGTGCTCTTCGCCGGTGAAATCCTGGGGCACGGGGCGCGCGCCGAACGGAGCGCCGGTTCGATGGCCAACCGGTCCCGGCGCGGGCAGCCGGTCAGCCGCACGCAGATCGACTTCACCGAGCTGACCGAGGGTGAACTCGTCGTGCACCTCGAACATGGGCTGGCCCGCTACCAGGGGTTGCAAACCCGGCCGGTTCCGCTGGCGAGCACGCCCGGCGGCGAGGCTTCCACCGAGGAGGTGATGGTCCTCGAATTCGCCGAGAAGGCGAAGCTCTACGTGCCGTTGGAACAGGCGTTCCTCGTCTCGCGCTACGTCGGGCTTGGCAAAAAGGGAACCGGGCTGAGCCACCTCGGCGACGGCAAGTGGAGCAACACCAAGAAGGCAGCCGAGAAGTCGATCTACGACTACGCCGCCAAGCTGCTCAAGATCCAGGCCATGCGCGAGACGCACGCCAGCCTGCCCTTCGGACCCGACGGGCCGTGGCAAAAAGAGTTCGAGGACACGTTTCCCTACAAGGAAACTGGCGACCAGGCCCGCGCGATCAACGACGCCAAGGCCGACATGGAGTCCACGCGGCCCATGGACCGGCTGATCTGCGGCGACGTGGGTTTCGGCAAGACGGAGGTCGCCATCCGCGCGGCGTTCAAGTCGGTGGTCGATGGCCGGCAGGTCGCCATGATGGTCCCCACGACCGTGCTGGCCCAGCAGCATTTCGAGAACTTCCGGCGGCGCATGGGCACGTTCCCGGTGAACGTCGAACTACTCAGCCGCTACCGCACGGCTTCCGAGCAGGCGGGCGTCGCGCAGGGCCTGCTCGAAGGGAGCGTGGACGTGGTCATCGGCACGCACCGGCTGATCTCCAAGGACGTGCACTTCAAAAACCTCGGCCTGCTGGTCGTGGACGAGGAGCAACGCTTCGGCGTCCGCCACAAGGAGCGCATCAAGGAACGTTTCCCCAACGTGGACGTGCTCACCCTCTCGGCGACCCCCATCCCCCGGACGCTCTACCTGGCGCTGACCGGCGCGCGCGACCTTTCCACCCTAGAAACGCCGCCGCCCAACCGCTACCCGGTCGAAACGTTGATCTGCGCCTACGACGAACGGATCATCCGCACCGCCATCGACGCGGGCATCAACTTCCTGGACAACTGCTGGGA
>CAXTOX010000009.1:27387-41945 GCA_964245885.1 uncultured Chthoniobacterales bacterium
CACCGCCATCGACCGGGAACTGGCGCGCGAGGGGCAGGTGTACCTCCTGCACAACCGGGTGGAGGACATCCAGAAGGTGCGCGCCCGCATCCAGCACCTTTGCCCGGAAGCCAAGGTGGACGTGGGCCACGGCCAAATGGAGGAGGGCGCCCTCGAAGAAGTGATGCATCGGTTCGTGACCGGTCAGACCAACGTTCTCATCGCCACGACGATCATCGAGAGCGGCCTCGACATCCCCAACGCGAACACCATCATCATCGACCGCGCCGACCGCTTCGGGCTGGCCGACCTCTACCAGCTTCGCGGCCGGGTGGGGCGGGGCGACCACAAGGCGTACGCCTACCTGATGCTCCCGCGCGACCTCCTGACCGTCGGCGAGGCGCGCAAGCGGATCAACGCCATCAAGCAGTATTCAACACTCGGCGCGGGGTTCAAGATCGCCCTGCGCGACCTCGAAATCCGCGGCGCGGGCAACATCCTGGGACTGGCGCAAAGCGGACACCTCACGGCGGTCGGCTTCGACCTCTACTGCCAGTTGCTGCGGCAGGCGGTGTCGAAGCTGCGCGGAGAGCGGGTGCGGCAGCGGGTGGAGACCGTGCTGCGGCTCGACTTCGCCGCGATGAGCGAGGCCGAATACGTCCGGGCTTCCGCTCCGGTGGACGACGAGGCCGACGACGAAGCGGCCCCCGCACCGGTGCAGAAGACGTGGTCGGCGTTCATCCCGGCGGATTACATCGAGGAGCCGCGGCTGCGCATCCAGGCTTACCGGCAGATCGCCGAGGTGACGAAGGCCGACGAGGTCGACGATCTCCAGGCGATCTGGCGCGACCGCTTCGGCACCTTGCCGCCGGCCGCCGAAAACCTCCTCGCGTACACCCGTTTGAAGTTGCTGGCAGCCTCCCACCGCGTGCAGCAGGTGGAGGTCCGGGGCGAGAAGGTGATGCTGACCCGCGGGGGCGACTACGTCATCGTCGGCGGCAAGTTCCCCCGCTTGACTTCCCGGGAAGGGACCTCTAAGATGCGCGAACTCACGGACCTCCTGCAACACCTGTGAACGGTTCGATCCCCCTGATCCGCAGTCAATTATCTATCCGCAGCCTCCCCTTGTCCGCGCCATGAAACGCCGTCGCCTGCTCCCGATCTTTACCACCTGCCTGCTCGTGGGTTCCACCTCGTTTCTGTCCTCGCTCACGCCAGGACTCGCGGCGGACCCCGATGTCATCGACGGCTCCTGAGGGCCTCGTACGTCTCACGGTGGTCCTCCTCGTCGCCGATCCCGACGTCATCGACGGCGTGGCGGCCTTGGTGAACAAGGACGTGATCACGTTCTCGCAGGTCCGCGACGTGGTCGCGCCGCGCGAACGGACGTTGCGCAGCCAGTACAACGGGCAGGAACTCGCCGACAAGATCCGCGAGGCCCGCCGCGGGGCGCTCCAGGAACTGATCGACCGCCAGCTCATCATCCAGGAGTTCAAAAAGAAGGAATTCGCGATACCGCAACGCTTCGTCGACGAACGTGTAGATACGATCATCCGCGAGGAATTCGGCGGAGACCGCCAGGCGTTCATCCGCACCTTGCAGGCGCAGGGCTATACGTTGACCAAGTTCCGGGAGGCCGAGAAGGAGAAAATCATCGTGCAAGCGATGCGCTTCCAGAACGTCAAGAGCAGCGGCATCGTCTCGCCGATCAAAATTGACTCCCTGTACACGACCAACAAACCCGAGTTCACGACGCCCGAGCAGATTCACCTGTGGATGATCGCCGTGAACAAGGGCACTCCGGTAGCCGGGGAGGGTGACCCGCAAAAAGTGGTCGCCGAGGAGATTCGCGGCAAGCTGCTGAAGGGGGCGAAGTTCGAACAACTCGCCCAACTCTACAGCGACGACAGCAGCCGGTCCGCCGGGGGAGACTGGGGCTGGATCGATCGCACAACGCTCAACCAGGTGCTCACGAGCGCCGCGTTTCGCCTGGAAGTGAACAAGGTCGGCCCCATCGTCGAACAAGGGCCGGCCTATTACATCATGAAAATCTCCGAGCGGAAGGCGGAGTACACCAAGCCGCTCGCCGCCGTGCGTTCCGACCTCGAAAAGAAGATCAGCACCGACGACCGCGAACGGATGCAGGAGCAGTGGGTGTCCACGCTTCGCAAGAAGGCGTTCATCAAGATTTTCTGACTGCGCCGCGACCGCGGAAGCGGAGGAACGTCAGATTTCCTCGCGCTCTTGTTCGTCGCGCCGGGAGGCGGTCATGCGGTCGTGATCGGCCTCGTCGATCCCTTCGCTGTACAGTTGCTCGCCGATCGTCTGCTCGTCGCCGTGCATCGCCGCGTTCGTGGCCGGGGCGACCGATCCGCCGCTTTCGCCGATCACGTCGCCCTCGGCGATCAGGTCCGCCATGGGTCCGGCCTCATCGTTGGGCACGTTCGGGTCGACGGTTCCCTGTAGTTCCTCCTGCGCTTGCTTTTTGAAGTCGTCGATGGACTCGTCGCGGGACAGTCCGGCAATCGAAGCGAGTTCGCGCGCGCGTTGCTCGACCTTGTCGGCGTCAGGCTCGCCCAGGCCGGCGTCGTGATCGAGGATCTTGCCTTTTGCAAAGGGGGGTTGATCGGGAAGTTGCATACGGGCTTATTCGGCCGGAACGAGGAGAATGGGCGTCTGGGGTTGGTCGCTGGCTCGCCGATGTTTTCCGAGGGTTGTTGCTCGGTAATTGGTGGCGCGCCACGAAAAGCGGTGCACGTTGCCAACGCTCTCTCACCGAGACGGGGCGATCCGCCATGCCAAAACTTGACCCCGCAAAACCGGTGCAATTGTCCGAAGCCGGTTCGGTTCCTGCCGCAGGCGGAGAAAACGATAAAATCCCGTTCGATATCGACGGTGCCATGGATGGCATCCGTGAGTGTGTCCAGGCCTTCCGCAAAGCCGCTTTGTTCGAGTTGTTCGACGACGGTTTCAGTACGGCCTTCGAGCAGTTGCTCGCCTGCATCATCTCGATCCGCACCCGCGACGAGGAAACAGTGCCCATCTCCCGCCGGCTGTTCGCACGCGCACGAACCCCGGCGGAGGTTGCCGCGCTGACGGTCGCCGAGATTGATGCGCTGATCGCCGCGTCGACCTTCCACGAGGCGAAAGCTCCGCAGATCCACGAGATTGCCCGCCGGACGGTGGCGGAATTTGGTGGGGAGTTACCTTGCGACCTGGAGAGCTTGCTCAGCTTTCGGGGAGTGGGAATCAAGTGCGCGAACCTCGTTCTCGGCATCGCTTGCGGGCAGCCTCGCGTGGGCGTGGACATCCATGTGCACCGCATCACGAACCGCTGGGGGTACGTGGCCACGACCACGCCGGAAAAAACCACCGTGGCGCTCGAAAAAATCCTCCCGCGACGTTACTGGGTGGAGATCAACGCTCTCCTGGTTCCGTTCGGCAAGCACGTGTGCACGGGCAACGCCCCCCGTTGCTCGCGCTGCCCCGTTCTGAAGATGTGCCGGCAGGTCGGCGTGGCCAGCCGCCGCTGAGTTTCGGCCTCGTTGTCATGCCATTGGTGTCACCATCTCTCGGCGCAAGGCCCGTGATCGGCCTGACCTTGGGCGACGCGGCTGGCGTCGGGCCGGAAGTCGTGGCAGCCGCGCTCGCCTCCGGGCAACTGGACGCCGGGTTTGAATATCGGATCGTCGGACCGCGCCTGGGAAAGGTCATCCCGGGTAAACCCTCCGCCGAAACTGCCCGAGCCGCGTGGCAAGGGCTGGAAGCGGCGGCGCACGGGGCGCTGCAAGGCGATCTTGCGGCGGTGGTGACCGCGCCGGTTTGCAAGGCGAGCCTCTACGAGATCGGCTTCCGTTACCCGGGACAGACGGAATTCTTTGCCGAACGTTGCGGCGTCTCGAACTTTGCGATGCTGCTGACGGGCGGCGCTCTGACGGTGGCGCTCCTGACCACTCATCTCCCGCTTTCCGTCGCCGTCGGACAGCTCCAGCGTGCGGAGATCGTGCGCGTCGGCAAATTGCTGGCCGGCTTCCTTGCGCTTCGAGTCGGGCCGGAGCCGCGGATCGCGGTGGCTGGTCTGAACCCGCATGCGGGCGAGGGGGGCAACCTCGGTCGAGAGGAGATTGACCACATCGAGCCTGCCGTGCGCGAACTCGCCGCCTCTACAGATTGGCCGCAGGCACGATACTCGGGTCCGATCTCGCCGGACACCGTCTTCCACCAAGCGGTCAGCGGCCGGTGGGATGGGGTGCTGTGCATGTACCATGACCAAGGGTTGATTCCTTTGAAGCTGCACGCCTTCGACACAGGGGTGAATGTGACGCTCGGTCTGCCGATCATCCGCACCAGCCCGGATCACGGGACGGCGTTTGATCTGGCCGGGAGCCAACGCGCAAGCCCCGGCAGCATGATCGCTGCGGTTCAACTGGCCGCAGAGTTGGCGCGCGTGCGCCTCGCATCTGACCGATCACTGTAAAGGACAGTGTATCCATTCGATTGAACAAGTACCTCACCATCTTTGGAGTCGGTCTCCAGAACACCCTCGTCTACCGCTGGAATTTCCTCTTGCGGGCGACCTTCGACATCGTTCCGTTGGTCGGGACGGTCTTTCTCTGGCGCGCCCTTTTCCAGTCGCGTGCGCAGCCGATCGGCGGGTACGACTTTGGCTCGATGGTGTATTATTTTCTGCTGACCATCTTTGCTTCCAACCTCATCACGCCGACGGATGACGAGTGGCAGATTGCGGCTGACATCCGCGATGGCCAGATCAATGCCCTGCTGACTAAGCCGGTCGATTACCTGGGCTACCGTATCAGCCTCTTTCTCGGCAACCGGGCTACCTCCTCGTTGTTCACCCTGCCTATTATTATTCTGCTTTTCGCGTGTTTTCATCAGTATCTTACTTTGCCTCAGCGTTTAGAAACTTGGATCTATGCCATGCTCTCGTTGAGCATGGCGGCATTACTCCAGTTTTTCCTGGCTTACACCGTCGCCATGCTCGCTTTCTGGATCCTGGAGATTTCCACGGTGGTGTTCATCATCTTTTCGTTCGAGTACTTCCTAAGTGGGCACCTGTTTCCGCTGGACCTTTTGCCCCGTTGGTTGACCGGCGTGCTCGTCTGGCTGCCATTTACCTACGAGCTTTATTTTCCGGTGGCGGTCTTTCAAGAGAAAGTGAGCGGCGGCGCGCTCGCCGAAGGATTGTGCATCCAGGCGGGTTGGGTGGCGCTCGTCTGGGCGGCGGGGAGGGTGATGTGGCTGCGCGGCTTGCGGCGGTTTCAAGCCGTCGGCGGATAAACCTTCTTTGATTTACATTAATGGCATGTTACTGGCAAATTTATCGGTTGCTTCTGCGGAACTCCCTGATCCGCGAATTGTCGTTCAAAGCCAACTTCCTGCTTTGGCTCGTCACCGAACTACTCTGGTTCTTCGGCCAGATCGTATTCGTCGACGTGTTGTTCCTTTACACCGACCGCATCGGTGACTGGTCGAAGTGGGAGGTCGTCTTGTTGATCGGCACGCACCAGATTATCAGCCAGGTGTTCCAAGCGGTGTTCTACGTCAACCTAGCCAATCTGCCCGAACTCGTGCGTACCGGACGGATGGATTTGATGCTGCTCCTGCCGATCGACACGCAGTTCGCCGTCTCCACGTGGCGCTTCGGCCTCGACAACCTCGTCAACGCCGGGCTCGGGGTCGCTTTCGTGGCGTTCTCGTTGAGCAAGCTTGGCGTCGTGCCGAGCGCCCTGCAAATCGCCTGCTACTGCGCGGCCGTGGTTCTCGGAGCCGCCATTCACTACGCGATCATGTTCACGCTGGCGACGCTGAGTTTTTGGATCGTGCGGGCGCAAGGTTTGATCTACGGCTACTTCAACTTCCTGAGTATCTCGCGCTACCCCGACCAGGTATTTACGGGCATCTTCAAGCTGATTTTCACCTGGTTGATCCCGGTGATCGTGGTTGCCAACGCGCCCGCCCGCATCCTGGCGCGGGCTTCGCAACAACCGCTCGGTCCGATGCTCCAACTACTTTTCGTTTGTGCGTCGGTCCTCGTCTTGAGCCGACTTTTCTGGCTTTGGGCGTTGCGGAGGTACTCCAGCGCGAGTTCTTGAAAAAACGCAGTTTGTGCCTTGCGCGGGGAAACAAATGCCCGTAGTTACTCCCCCTTTCCCCAGCCCAAAAGCTACCTCTCTTTACTTTTCGTCCCTTTTTCGCAGACTATGCCCAAGTCCAAATCCGCCCGCACAGCGAACCCGGCACCTGACGCCGCGCCCGTCACCATCTCGAACACAGAGAGCGGCAACGGCAGTGCCGGTTCGAAGAGCGATGCCCCGGTGCAGCCCGCCAGCGCGCAGGATCTGACAGCGTCCGTCTCCAGCTATCTGCTCCGTACGCAACAGAAGAACGAGGACGAAGCGGACGCCAAGCTCCCGGTGTTCCTGCGCAAGCAGAAGAAACGTTTGCTGGCGCTGCGTGATGCGATGCTCGACTCAATGAACGGTGTCGCGCAAGATAACCTCCGTGCCCGCGCCGAGGGCAACGAAGCGAGTGCTTTCGGGATGCACCAGGCGGATGCTGGCAGCGATGCCTACGACCGGGATTTTGCGTTGAACCTCCTTTCACAGGAGCAGGATGCGTTGTACGAGATCGATGAGGCGCTCAAGCGCATCGAACTCGGCACCTACGGCACCTGCGAAATGTCCGGCAAGCCCATCAACCACGAGCGTCTCGAAGCCATTCCTTTCACGCGGTTCACGGTCGAGTGCCAGTCGCAGATCGAGCGCCAGAACAAGGCGAAGCGGGTCCGGCAGTCCGTCACGTCCCTGTTCGGCTTGACCGACGACGAAAAAGAAGACAGCGAAGAAGAAGAATTCACGCCCGACAACAAGGAATAACCCGCCGCCTCCCGAGGCTTCATCCGTATGGCAAGAGACATCATCACCCTGGAATGCACCGAAGCGAAGGCCGAAGGAAAACCGGCTTCCCGCTACGTGTCCACGCGCAATAAAAAGAGCCCGAACACCCCGGGCCGTTTGGAAAAGAAGAAGTACAATCCTTTTCTGAAGCGCCACACTCTGCACCGCGAAACCCGCTAACTCATGACGCCCAAAACTCCTCAGCGCCGTTCCAACTTTCGTCGCGCCAACCGCATCATGCCGCGTCGGCGGGTGGACATCGCGCCCGAAGCCGTCGATTACAAAAACCCGGACCTCCTGCGCAAGTTCGTGACCGAGAGCGGAAAGATCCTCCCGCGCCGCGTCACCGGGATGTCCGCTTTCCTGCACCGCAAGATCACGCGTGAGATCAAGCGCAGTCGGTCGGTCTTGCTGATGAAGTGAAGCGGGCACTCTGCCGGGCGTGAAGTCCTGCGAACCTTCGCGCCAGCAATTTTGACGGATCGGAGTATGATGCTCCGGTCCGTTTTCTTTTCAATCCTACCATGCAGGCGCGCGAGTCTCTGGTCGAAGACCTCCAGGACATTCAGGCCGAGTCCGATGATCGTCGGATCGCGATAGACCGGGTGGGAATCAAAGGACTGCGTCTGCCGGTGAAGGTCCGCACGAAGAGCGGGACGTTGCAGCCGTCCGTGGCAATGGTCAGCTTGACAGTGGAGTTACCCGAAACCCACAAGGGCACCCACATGAGCCGGTTCGTGGAACTGCTCAACACCAATTGTCCTCCGCTCGACCACAGCGGCTTACGGCAAGTCCTGTTCGACCTTCAACAGCGTCTACACACTGGACGCGCACAGGCCGAATTCATATTTCCGTATTTCATGGAAAAATCCGCACCTGTGACTGGCGCAGTGGGTTTAATGGATTACAATGTGTCGCTCACAGGCGAGATCAACGCGGCGCGCTTGAAGGTGGTCACCACCGTCTCTGTCCCGGTCACGACTCTGTGTCCCTGTTCGAAAGCCATCAGCGTGCA
Organism: uncultured Chthoniobacterales bacterium; assembly: GCA_964245885.1. Lineage (GTDB taxonomy): Bacteria > Verrucomicrobiota > Verrucomicrobiia > Chthoniobacterales > SZAS-18 > CAHJWO01. The sequence continues at coordinate 35,299 of CAXTOX010000009.1, forward strand.
TGGTGCGCACAACCAGCGCGGCGAGGTGAAGTTTTCGGTCCGGTCGGAGAACGGCACAACGATCGAGGATCTCACCGCCATGGCGGAGAACTCCGCCAGCAGCGAGCTGTATAGCCTGCTCAAGAGGCCCGACGAGAAAGCGGTGACCGAGAGGGCATTTCTGAACCCTGTTTTCGTTGAAGACCTCGTTCGGAACCTCGCCTTGCAAGCGGACGCACATCCGGAAATCGAATGGTACCGGATCGAGGCCGAGAACTTCGAGTCGATTCACAACCACAACGCCTACGCCGTGATCGAGCGCACGAAGAAGCGGTGAAAAAGTGACCGGAAGCTCGTCAACCCGGCGGCCAGCCGAGTGGACGACCGGCGAGAAGATGGATGTGCAGGTGGGGAACGGTTTCACCGGCGTCCTGCCCGTGGTTCACGATCAACCGATAGCCGGAGGCATAGACGCGGAGTTCCTGCGCGATCTTGGCGGAAGCAAGCAGGAGCTTGCCTAGCAGGACAGCGTCTTGCTCGTTCGCTTCGCCGATGCGGGGCACCACCTGCTTGGGAATGATCAACACGTGGACCGGCGCTTGCGGGTTCACGTCGTGAATGGCGATCAGGTCGTCATCCTCGTGGACAATGTTTGCCGGGATCTCGCGCCGGATGATTTTCTCGAACAGCGTCATGCGGGCTAATGGATGGTGCAATGCATCTTTGACTGCCAGGAAAGCGCATGCACGCGCTCGCGGACAAAGGCGACGATGCGCGCCCGCATCAGCGGCGTGCTCCACCAAGCCGAAGCTGCTTGTTCCTCCAGCAGCCGTTGAGCGCAAGTCTGGAGATCGTAGAAATGAAAATGCCGAACTTTGGCCGCGTGCAAGGTGTCGATCCGCTCCGCCAGACGATGGAAGAATGTGGACTCCTGCCCGTCGTCCGGCTCCTGGAAGCATTCGGCGAGAGACATGCGCTGGAAGGGATTTACCGCACGGAAGCGGGCGGCAATTTCCTGGTAGCCGACTTCGCGGAGGGTAGTGCGGACGACTCGTTCCAGATTGGATAATTCGATCACGCTGCGGACATAGTCCTGACGGAAATATTGCGCGATGGCCGCGCTGAATTCGTCCGACAGCCACCAACCATCGTACCCCGCCTTGCGCGCCGCTTGATCGAGGGCGGCTTTGAGCCAATCACTCTCGAACGCGACCGCGACCCCATGTTCATTCTGGATCAGGGGAAGACTGTATTTGAGAGCAACCATCCGTGCGAGAATCGGTTACGTTAGTTTCTACGCCAATTCAGCTGAAAAGCTCCTGTTGCAATCCGTCTGGCTTGGACTTGTGTTCCAGCGCTTTGATCTCTTCGATGAACTCACCGACATCCTGGAAATGGCGGTAGATAGAAGCGTACCGGACGTAGGCCACATCATCAATGAGGTGCAGTTTGGCCATGACCTTGGCACCGATCTCGCGGGAGTGTACTTCGCGGCCGTAGTTCGTCTCCAGTTCCTGGACAATCTCCTCGACCGCCCGGTCGAGGTCCTCCAGCTTCACCGGACGCTTTTCGCAGGCTTTGACGATGCCTGCGTTGAGTTTGCTGCGGTCGAAGGGTTCGTGCCGGCCATCCCGCTTGATCACGAGCAAATCCGCCCGCTCGATTTGCTCGTACGTCGTGAATCGAAATTCACAATTGAGGCATACGCGGCGGCGCCGGATACCGGAGCAATGGTTGACCGGCCGGGAATCGATCACTCGATCCTCAATACTTTTACATTTGGGACAGCGCATCTATCCAGGGCGAACGTGCCCTAGAATTAACACTAGATGTAGGGGTGTCAATCCCCTTGCGGCCCACGGACTGAGTTTTCGGCGGCGAAGGCGGCAAAAAGAGGAATTTTTACTTCGCGCGGCCCGCCGTCTTCTTCGTGGCACCGGGCTTCAGCCGCCCCGCTGCTGTCTTGCCCTCGCGCGGGGCACGCGGCTCGAACTCGAACCCAACCTTGCCGAGCTTGTCCAGTTTCAGGTACGCCGAAAACGGGCGGCCTTTTTTCGAGATGAACCGCGGCAACAAGTCGGTTCTGCCGGTTTCCAGCATCTTCACGACCTGATCAGAAGGAACTTCCCGTTGCAGGATGACCTTCTTCATCCGGAACGTGCATTCCTTTTCCGTTGCGACCGCCCGATCGCAGACGAAATCCGCGTCGGTGATGTAGACCTGGCCTTTTTTGCAGACGGTGCAGGGGTGCAGCGGCGTGGAACCCGAGAAATCGTGGTTTTCGGGCACGGCCGCCGGGAAATCGAACTCGGGTTTTCCTTCCGCCCCCAGTTTCACGGGCGCATTGAACGGCCGGCCTTCCTTGCTGCGGAATCCTTCCAACGGTCCCACGCGGCCTTCGGTCAGGAGGGTCTTCAACTCCTCCGGATCGAACTGACGCCCAGCCGCCGACTTCCACAGGACGTAGTCGCAATTGGAACACTTGAAAACCCGGTACTCTTCCTTGAGCGGGCGGGTGCCGCACTTCGGGCAAGGAGCGTCCAGTTCGCCGAAGTCGCCATCCACCGTGTCGCCCTGGAAGTTTTTGGCCTTGCTGACAATGTCTTCGGTCAACCCGCGGATCTGCGCCATGAAATCGCGGCGCTGGATGCCGCCTTGTTCCATGGACTTGAGCTTCGCCTCCCACTCGCCGGTCATTTCGGGCGAACAGAGCGCCTGCACGCCGATGCCGTTGAGCAGGGAAATCAGTGAAATTCCCTTGGCGGTGGCGTGCAACTCGCGGCCCTGACGGGCGATGTAGGCATCGAGGATGAGTCCTTCGATGATCGACGCGCGCGTGGCCGGCGTTCCCAGACCCTTCGCGCTCAACGCCGCGCGCAGGTCTTCGTCATCGATCAGCTTGCCCGCGCCTTCCATGGTGGCGAGCAGGGTGGCCTCGTTGTACCGCGCAGGCGGACGGGTCTGACTTTCGCGCACCTCCACGGTTTCGGCGTGCGCCCGTTCGCCCTGCACGATCTCGACCAGGTCCGGGCTGGCGGCGTCGTTCGTGGCCTCGCGGCCGTACACGGCCATCCAGCCCGGGTCCTTGATGACCCGACCATCCGTCTTGAAAGCCTCACCCTCGACGCGGGTGATCCGGGTCGTCACTTCGAATTGAGCCGGAGGGTAGAAGACCGCGATAAAGCGCCGGGCCACCAGGTCGAACACCTTTTGCTGTATGTCGTCCAACCCCTTCGGCTCAGCGCCGGTCGGGATGATCGCGTTGTGGTCGGAGACCTTGGAGTTGTCGAACACTTTCTTGGTGAACTTGACCCAGCCGTTCGCCAGCGCCTTGTCGGCGTGTTTGGCGAGCGCCGGATCAGCGAAGCCGCCCATCGTCGACTTCACGGTCGCCAGGTAGTCCTCGGGCAGGTAGCGGCTGTCGGTGCGGGGATAGGTGAGCACCTTGAACTTCTCGTAAAGTTGCTGCGCGATTTGCAGCGTCCGTCGCGCGCTGAGGCCAAACCGGCCGTTGGCGTCGCGCTGGAGGCTGGTCAGATCGAACAACAACGGAGCCGCCTGGCTCGCAGGCTTCTTTTCCTCGGTGACGACCCCGTCCTTGCCCGCGCATTTGTCGCGGATGGCGTCCGCCTTCTCACGCTCCCAGAGGCGCTCGGCCCGAGCGTCCTCGTCCGCGCCCTTGCGGAAATTCTCGTCGAGCCAGCGGCCGGGATAGTTCCCCGCCTTAACCACGAAATCCCCGTGCACCTCGAAATACGTGCGGGGCTTGAACGCGCGGATCTTCTTCTCGCGCTCGACCAGGATCGCCAGCGTGGGCGTCTGCACGCGGCCTACCGGGGTGAGCTGGAAGCCGCCCGCCTTCGAGTTGAAGGCGGTCATCGCGCGGGTAGCGTTGATGCCCACCAGCCAGTCGCTCTCCGCCCGACAGTAAGCCGCTTTGGCGAGCGGGATCATTTCCTCGTCGGTGCGCAGACGCCCGAAGGCCGTCCGGATCGCGTCCGCCGTCATGGATTGCAGCCACAGCCGCCGCATGGGCTTCTTGACGCCGGCGAGCTTTACCAGCAAACGGAAGATCAGTTCACCTTCCCGCCCCGCGTCGCACGCGTTGATGATCTCGGTGATGTCCGTGCGCTTCATCAGCCGCTTGAGCATCTTGAAGCGGTCCTCGTTCTTCTCGATGGGCTTCAGGTCAAACTCTTCCGGGATCACCGGCAGGGCGGCGAACGTCCATTTGCCGCGCTTCTTGTCCATGTCGCTCGGCAGGGCCAACTCGACGAGGTGACCAATGGCCGAGGAGATGACGTACTGGTCGTTCTCGAACGCGTCGTCCTTGCGCTCGAAGCGGCCCATGGCGCGGGCGAGATCGGCGGCGACGCTGGGTTTTTCTGCGATGACGAGTGCTTTGGACATAGCCGGCGGGCTGCTTCAGACCAGCCGGACGTAATGTTTGCCCGGCAGCTGCTTGATGAGCTTCTTCAGTTCGAGAGCGAGCAACGTAGAAGAGACCACCGGGGTTGGCAAACCGCATTTGGAGATGATCCGGTCGATGGCGGTCTCGTCGCGCTCGACGGCGTCGAGCACCGCCGCCTCCTGCGGACGGAGGGTGCCAGCGGTCCGCGCGGGGGATGGGACGGATGGAACGGATGGAACGGATGGAACGGAGGCCGGTGGCGGTTTGGGGGCCGAGGCGGTGGTGCCCGTGAAAAGGTCTGGCAGCGAATCGATCTCCTCCAATACATCGGCGCACTCCATCACCAGCTTGGCACCCTGCTGGATGAGGCGGTTGGTGCCTTGGGAACTGGGCCGGTCGATCGGCCCCGGCACCGCGAAGACCGGCCGGCCCTGGTCGAGCGCCTGCCCGGCGCTGATGAGCGCGCCGCTGTTGAGGCTCGCTTCGATGACGAGCAGCCCGAGGCCGCAGCCGCTGATGATCCGGTTCCGCATGGGAAATGTCTGCCGGTCTGGCCGCACGCCCATCGGAAACTCGGAAACGACCGCGCCCGCCCCGGCGGCGATGCGCTCGGCCAATCCGTAGTTTTCCGGCGGGTAGATCTGGCTGAGGCCGCATCCGAGCACCGCAACCGTCCGGCCCTTCGCCGCGAGCGCGCCTTCGTGGGCGGCGGTGTCGATGCCGCGGGCCAGTCCGCTGAACACCGTCAGCCCGGCCGCCGCCAGTTCGGCGGACAGTTTCTTGGCCGTTTCCACCCCGTAGAAGGTCGTGCGCCGCGAGCCGACGACGCTGACCGCCTGGGCGTCGCGCGCGCAGAGTTCGCCCCAGACGTACAGGACGATGGGCGGATCGTAGATCGTGCGCAGCGCCGGCGGGTAGTACTCGGACTGCGCGGTGAGCACGGTGACCCCGGCGTCGCGGGCGCGGGCGAGTTCCGCCGGGAGATCCACCTCGTTTTCCCAGCCGGCCACGCCGCGCGCGATTTCCGATCCGATGCCTTCGACGGACGCCAGCCGGTCCGCCGGGGCGCGCAGGATGGCCTGCGGTTCGCCGAAGACATCCAGCAGCCGCCGCAGCCGCACCGGTCCCACCCGGGGGATCATGTTGATGATGATGCAGGCTTCGGTGTAGGTCACGGGCGGCGGCAGCCTTTGTAGCCGGGGCGAACGCGCGGCTCAAGCACAACCGCCGCCCGCTTCAAGGCTCCTCGTAGAGCGTCTCGACGACCCGGCGCACGTCGGCGGCCGTGACCTCCCCGGGTGCTGAGAGCACGGCGTCGCCCAAACGTCGCGCGAGCACGAAGCGAACGGCATCGGCCTCGAACTTTTTGTCCCGGCGGAGGCTGGCCATGATCGTTTCGAGCGAGATTTCGCGTGGCAGACGGGTGGGCAGGCCGAAACGCCGCAGCAAGTGGACCAGACGCCGGAACTCCTCTTTGGAGAACCCCGCGTGTTCGGTCGAGAGCCGGCCCGCCGCCACCATCCCGATCGCGATGGCCTCGCCGTGCAGGAACCGCCCGTAGCCCGCGGCTTGTTCGACGGCGTGCCCGACCGTGTGGCCAAAGTTCAACCGCGCGCGGATGCCCTCGCGTTCGAACTCGTCCTCCGCGACGATGGCGGCCTTGATCTCCAAGTTCCGCCGGATGATCTCCGGCATCACCGCAGCCGAACCGCCGCGCTTGAAGGCAAATAAACCGTCGAACAACTCGCGGTCCCGGATGACGGCATGCTTGATGATCTCGGCGAACCCTTCGTTAAACTCGCGCGTCGGCAGCGAATCAAGTGTTCCCACATCAGCGATGACGACCGAAGGCGGGTAAAACGTCCCGAGCAAGTTTTTGCCGGCGCGAGAGTTGACCCCGGTCTTTCCGCCGATGGCGCTGTCCACCTGGGCGATGACGGTGGTCGGAATTTGCGCGAACGGAATGCCTCGGTAGTAGATCGACGCGACGAACCCGGCCAGGTCGCCCACGACCCCCCCGCCGAGCGCCACCACGAAACTGTGGCGGTCCAGCCGGGCCTCGATCATGGCTTCCGCAACGCGCGCAGCCTCGGGCATCGACTTGGACGCCTCGCCTGATGGCACGGATACCAGTGACGGAATCATCCCCGCCGCGCGCAGGCTGGCCAGGACGGGGTCGGCGTACAACGGGCCGACGCGGTCATCGGTGATGACCACGCAACGCGTCCCGCCTCGGCCGAAAGGCAACGCCTGCACC
>CAXTOX010000009.1:41955-49696 GCA_964245885.1 uncultured Chthoniobacterales bacterium
CGCCGGCCGGGACGGTGATCAGCGAAGCCTCGAACCCTGCCTGGCGTAATGATCCGAGCGCCGGCTCCGCGTAGAGCGGGGCGACGGTTTCGTCGGTGACGAGCGCGCAACGCCGCCCCCGCTTGGCGAAGGCCAAGCGGCCGACGATTTCACCGACTTGGCCGAGAAGCTGGCGGCCGACGTGGACTTCGTAGAGATGCGAACGCGAGGAGACCTGGAGGGTGTGGAAGATCACGGACGGAAATTTGTTCAGAGCACCCGGGTGACCCCTTGTCCGCCCTTGAGGCCGCCGGGAAGTTCGAAGCACAAGCAGCGGTTGGCGTATTCGACGTGAATCGTCGCGGCTTCGTTCGTGGGGTTGGCGATGCTCAGGCGCATCCCGTCGGGCCGGCGGTCCTGACAGAGCACGACGCAAGGACGGTTGACCGCGACCCTCCCGCCGACGGGAACCGTAATGATGCCCGGTTCCCAGAACACGATCCCCACCGCCCGGAGCGCTTGGTGGCAGACGGCCTGGAGGGAAGGGGTGTTGGACAAAATCTTGATCTGCGCCAGCTCGTGGTCCACCGACGCACGCGCATCCTCGCCGCCGGGAAGCACGGTGTAGGCGTACGCCTCGCCGCCGGGCTGCACGCCGTGGTCGATCCACACGGAAAACACCTCGCGCGTCAACGTCCCGGCGGGCCCGTCGCTCGTCTGTGCGGCCAGGCGCGCCCGCACCGGCATCGGCTCGGGGAAATGGTACACGATCCCGTCGTGTTCGAGCCGGTAAGCGGCGCTCAGATCGTAGGATTTGCCTGGCGCGAGGAGGAGGTTCTCGCCGCCCTTGCCGTACGCGGTGACCGGGCCGCGGAGCGCACATTGGTTGACCGACGTGAACACCGGACCGGCCGGGTCGTCGCACCCGATCCCGTTCCCCAGGCACACGAAGCTGTCGTCGAAGTAGAACCACGCCTTCCGGGCGCGCAGATCGTCGCGTTGCAGGTCCATGACGGCCACGCCGTATTCCCCGTCGCTCACCCCGCCGACGAACTTCCCGGCGTTGGCCTGGCCGGTCGTGCGCTCGTCCAGCGGCACGGTGGACTGCACTGCCGTGGTGCCCGGCAGCCGCCGCCAGTCCCACACCGGGAAAACGTCACGGTACTCGCCGCCGTCGCGCAGGATGTACGTCAGCCCGTCGGCGACGTGATGGTGTTGCCGGCCCCCGTCGTGATCGCCCGTGGTGGCGTTCGTTCTCGGGGAACTCATCCGCACCGAAGTGTAGAACCCCGGACGCTGGTGCACCGCGAAGTCCGACCGCCAATAGTGCCGGTGGCCGTGTAGGGAGGGTTCCACCGTGCCGCGCAGACGGCGGGCGAAGGCGGCCATCTCGGTGCGCCGGGGCGTGAGGCCGCCGTCGGCCAGTTGTTCGACGGCGGCGGCGAGCGCCCGCAGGTCCCGGGGCGCACGCGCGGTTTCGTCACCCGCCGTGCCGTGGTCGAAGCTGCCCGCGCGCACCATCCATTGCTGCCCGTCGAGGAGGAACGCGGCGAACAGGCGCAGGCACTCCGCCGGGGCTTGCCAGGGCGTGCCGTGCGTGAGGAGAAAAAACCGCGCGGCGTTCTCGGCAAACGCGAGGCCATAGCCACCCAAATGCAGAGAGGCATCCCCCTGGTGAAAGCTCATGTCCGCCTGCAAGCCTTCCTCGCCGACCGGAGCGACGCGCACCTCCCGGCAGGCGCGTTCGCACGCTTCCTGGCACAGGGCGGGGATGTTTTCGAGGCAGCCGCGCAACAGGACATTGTGGGCGACCCAGAGCAGGTTCGCCCCGGCGCGGTCAGTCCAGGCGCCGTCCGCCCAGTGCGACCACCGCGAGCGGGCCAGGATTTCGACCACCTTCCCCCGGGCACCCGGCGACAAACCCGCCTCGGACAGGAACGCCGCTGCCCCGACGAGCCGCGGCACGCCGATCTCGTGGTGCCATCGATCTCCGGCCTGAAAGTCCCGCGCCAGCCAGAAATCGAATGCGCGGGTGAGCACCCCGTCGAGCGCGCCGCCGCAAAACTCCCGGGCGCGGGCCAACCGCAGGACACGCTCCAGATGTTCGCTCGCGCCCCAGGCGGAGCGGCCGACCGCCGCATAGTCCACGTCAAGCCACGCGCCGTCCGGGGTGACGCCGGCGGCCAGTTCGCGCGCCGCGTCCAACTCCGCCGCGGTGGGAGCCGGACGCAGCAGCGAGGCGTGCAGGCGTTGCTTGAGAGTGTCGAGAGTCACGCTGCCGGGAGGGATGAACCGGAAAAATCCGCGCCTCGCCCAGTGTCATATCGGACCAGCGCGCCTTGCGAGGGTTTTCGCATCGGATGGAAGTTTTCCTTTAGCTCGGGAAAGATTCAATGCAACTCTTGCTGCCATGGCCCTGCTCATCAAAAACGGCGAGATCGTCACCCCTAGCCAGCGCTACGTCGCGGACATCTTTTGTGAAGGCGAGACGGTCACCCGCATCGACCGCGGCCTGAGCGCCCCGGCCGGCACCGAGGTCATCGACGCCACGGGCAAGTACGTTTTCCCCGGGTTCATCGATCCGCACACGCACGTTTACCTGCCGTTCATGGGTACGTACGCCAAAGACGATTACGAGACCGCCAGCCGCGCGGCGCTGATCGGCGGCACGACGACCCTCTTCGACATGTGCTGCCCGGCGCGGGACACCGAGCCGGCCGAGGGATTCCGAATCTGGACCGAGCAAAGCGCCGACCGCTCCGCCTGCGACTACTCCTTCCACATGGGGGTGACGCGGTTCAACGACGCGTCCGCCGCACAGCTGCGCGAGATCGTGTCTAAAGGAGTCTCGTCGTTCAAGATCTTCCTCGCGTACAAGGGAGCGTTCGGCATCGACGACACCGAGCTTTACCGCGCGCTCTCGCTGGCGCGCGAATTGGGCGTCGTGGTGGCCGCCCACTGCGAAAACGAGACCCTGATCGCCGAACGACAGCGCGAACTACTCGCCGCTGGAGCCCGCGGGCCGTCCGCGCACCACGAGAGTCGTCCGCCGGTGGTCGAGGCCGAAGGCGTGCACCACCTGATGACGTTTGCCCAGCTCACCGGCGCGCACATCTACATCGTGCACCTGAGCTGCGAGGAGGCACTCCAGCAAGCCCTCGCCGCCCGCGCGCGGGGGGTAAACGTGCGTGTGGAAACGTTGATCCAGTATCTTCTCCTCGACCGGACGGATGCCGAACGCCCCGACTTCGAGGGCGCGAAATACGTCATGTCCCCACCTCTGCGCGACCGGCGCAACCAGGCCGTCCTCTGGGACGCACTCCGCGCGGGGCTGATTGACACCGTGGCGACGGACCACGCGCCGTTTGATTTTCAGGCGCAAAAAACGCTCGGCCGCGATGACTTCACCAAGATTCCCAACGGCATTCCCGCCCTGGAGGACCGCGTGAACCTGCTGTACACCCACGGCGTCAAAAAAGGACGCCTGGATCTGCACACGTTCGTGGACGTGGCCAGCACCCGGGCGGCCAAGATTTTCGGCCTCTTCCCGCGCAAGGGCACGATCCAACCCGGGTCGGACGCCGACCTCGTCGTGTACGATCCTGGATACTGCGGCACGATCACGGCGGCAGGGCAGGCGATGAACCTGGACTACAGCGCGTTTGAAGGGTGGGAGATTGAGGGTCGGCCCAACGTCGTCACGTTGCGTGGTGAGGTGGCCGTGCGCGACGGGAAGTTTGTCGGCACGGCGGGGCGGGGGAGGTTCCTGGCCCGACAGCCCGGGACTCTGTGAATCTGTCGATAGATACGCGGATCACCGGTTGCCTTCGCATCTTGATCGCTAATTGTTCACAAGTTATTCACAATCTGTAAGCACTGTCAGACCGAGCCAAACGCCTCTGTCTCGGAACCACTTACACATGTTCGCGGATCGGAAACCAATCAAATTTCCATGCGTCGGCGTCGCCTTGTGAAAAACTAATCGCCCTCCCGACCATCGTCTGCACGAGGCCGGGAGGGCGAAAGCGGAAGACGGTCCTGGCGGAAGGTTACTCGACGTTGTCTTCCTCGACGGTGAAGTAGCGAACGCCGTTGTGGGTCCATGCTTTCACCAGCGTTTGGTTGCTGCTGGGATGGGCGGTGAGATCGACCGCATCCTGCGCGCTTTTTACCGCGTGGTGATTGATCTCGATAATCACGTCCCCTTCACGCAAGCCCGCTTCGTACGCGGCCGAGTTTTGCGGCACCTCCGTGATCGCCGCTCCGCGGACGCTCTCCGGCGCGTTCAACTGCCGGCGCGCGTTTCCATCCAGATCGACGACCGCGACGCCCACCAGCGCCTCGTGGCCCTTGCCGTTCGCCGCATCCGGACGGTTCCCTTTGGCGAGGGACTGGCCGGGCTGGTCGTTGACCGTGATCTCCAGGCTTTTGGTTTCACGGTCGCGGACGACCTGGACCGGCACCTTCGTGCCCGGGGCGGTTTCGGCGACCTGGAGTTTGAACTGCGCCGAGTCACGAACCGGCTGGTTGTTATAGGTTCTCACCACGTCGCCGCTCTTGATGCCGCCCTTGTCGGCCGGTCCGCCCGACGTGACATCGGACACGAGCGCGCCGGTGATCTTGTCGAGGCCGAACTGCTGCGCGAGCGCGGGCGTCAGGCTCTGGATGGCAACCCCGAGATAGCCGCGTTCCACGCGGCCGGATTTCACGAGGCTGGACATGACCCACTGGCAGAGGTTGGAAGGAATGGCGAAGCCGATGCCCTGGTTGCCGCCCGTGCGGCTCAAGATGGCGGTGTTGATGCCCACCAGGCGGCCTTCCACGTCCACGAGAGCCCCGCCGCTGTTGCCGGGGTTGATCGCGGCGTCGGTCTGGATGAAGTCCTCGTCCGTGGCGTTGCCGGTCACGCGGTCCTTGCCGCTGACGATGCCCTGGGTCACGCTCTGGGTGATGCCGAAGGGGTTGCCCACGGCGAGCACCACGTCGCCGACCGCCAGTTCGTTGCTGTCGGCAAAGGTCATCGCCGGGAGGCTGTCGGCCTTGATCTTGATGACGGCCACGTCGGTCTTCTCGTCTGCGCCGATGAGTTTGGCGCTGAACTCACGGCCGTCCGAGAGCGCCACGCGGATTTCGGTCGCGCCGTTGACCACGTGGCGATTCGTCAGGATGTAGCCGTCGGACGAAACGATGACGCCCGAGCCGAGGCCATGCTGGCGCGGCGCGAACGAATCCTCGTTGCCGCCCGGCTGGTTGCGCCGCCGTTGCTGGCCGAAGAAGCGCTGGAAGAGGTCGGACTCGTCCTCCGAAAGCGGCTGGTTGCTGTTGCCCTTGGAAGTCACGAACACCTCGACGACGCTCGGAGCGACCTTCTGCACGATCGGCGCGAAACTGCCGGCCGGGGTGCGGGCGCGATCCACGGGACCGTGTTCGACCTTGAGTTCCGGCTGCGCGCCGTCAGCGGGTTTGGCGGGCGGTGCCGGGTCCGTCAGCGCGAACGTGGTGCCCGCGGCAAGCGCGGCGGCGCTGACCATCGCCGCAGAAAATGCAGCGGGTCGGAAAAACGTTTTTTTGGTGGAAGATGGATGGCTAGGCATGACAATCAGATTCGTCTCCGCGCGTGACAACGAGCTTTCCGCAAAATTACAAAGTAGTAAGGAACCCGGTCCGCCCGCGCCGTCAAGTGAATGCCAAGGCGGGGACTCGAACCCCGACTCCTCGCGGAACCAGATCCTAAGTCTGGCGCGTCTACCAATTTCGCCACCTTGGCCGGTGTGAGTCCGCCCGGACAACCGCCCTGGCAAAGCGGGCAGCGGCACGAGGCCGCGCACAGAGTCGGGGAAGGATGCTTGGCTGAACTCTCCGCCGGTTCTTCTTGGCCGCAAGCATAAATCCTGGCGGACGTTTGCCCGAAGCGGCGGAGTGGCTGGAGCGACGTGGCAAATTTGACGAAAGAATCGTCACAATCATTGCTCAGGCTTGTCGGCTCGGAGGCGTCGTGCAAGGTGATGCGCGTGCCACCGAGCACCCGCCCAGAAAGACCAGACCGCGCCACGCGTTTCCGCCCGTGCATCCTTGTGCTGCTCCTGTTGCCCATGGCGGGCTGCGCGATGCTCGATCCACGGCAAGCGGACCCGCAACCACCCGGCATCGCCCTCACCGAGACGATGGTGGTGGATGGTTTGCCCGAGCGCCTGCTCATCCGCGGCGATGATCCCGCCAAAAACCCCGTGCTGCTCTTCGTTCACGGCGGTCCCGGCTTCCCCGGCGCACCGTTCCGGCAGGTGAACAGCGACCTGGAACGCTACTTCACTGTGGTTCACTGGGACCAGCGGGGCGCGGGCTTCTCGTACTTCCGCGACATCGCACCGGAGACCATGCGCGTTGAGCAGTTCGTGCGGGAAACCCTGCTGGTCACACGCGCCCTGTGCGCGCGCTTTCACCAACGCAAGATCTACCTGGTGGGCCATTCCTGGGGAACCCTGCCCGGGCTGCTGGCGGCCGCCCGCGAACCGGGCCGTTTCCACGCCTACGTGGCGCTCAGCCAACTGGTCGATCTCGACGAGTCGGAACGCCGGTTGACGGCTGCCGCCCTGCGCCACGCTCGGGACGCACGCGGCGACGATGACGGCGCGGCGTCGCTGCTGCGCACCGTCGGACCCGCTCCTTACGCCAAGCTGGAAGACCAGGACCGGGCCGCGGATCTGGTCCACTCGTTGTTCCCGCGCGTTCCCCATGAGATGACCACGCTGCGTCTCGCGCTCCTGGCGCTGGCTTCTCGCTACTATTCGTGGCGTGACCTCCTGCGGGCGAACGACAGCTATCGCTTTTCGCGGCGACTGCTCGATCCGCAGCTACATGCATATGATTTGCGCCGCCTGGTCCCGGCTCTTGGCGTGCCGATCTATTTTTTCGTGGGACGCGTCGACACCACCTTCGGAGTCAGCCTCCAACAAGAGTACGCGCGGCAACTCAGAGACCCCGCCGGCAAACATTTCGTGCTGTTTGCGAAATCAACCCACTGGCCGCACCTCGAACAACCGGCGGATTTCCTGGCCGAGATGCTCAAGGTGAAGGCGCAGACCTGGCGGGCGAGGGGAGCGGGAACGCCGCTGCTTCCGGGCGGGGATCAAGGAACGAACGCGCGAATCGCCCGCAACAGAACATCGCCGCTCGCGAGGTTCCAGGTTTGGCACATCGAGTAGGCAATCGCCGGCAGGGTCGCGACGACCAGACCCAACAGGAGGCTCTGGGTGAAACGGTCTTCCGTGGGGACACGCGGCAGCGTGGAGTGAACCGGAGTCGGCGCGGGCCGCGGAAGACGACGCGTAGGAGGGATGAAGGCTGCCGGAAGGTTCGGGCGAGCGGGCGACGCCGGCAACAGGCGCGGCGAGAAGGAAAGGGTATCGGTCATATCAGGGATGACAGAAGGTCGTCCAGCCTTGTGACAAATGAATTACTTTGTTCTTGTTGCGGTGATCTGTTTGGGTTATCACGGGACATCTCGACCGATGGAACTTCGTCATGTCCGGTATTTTGTGGCGGCGGCGGAGGAACTGAGCTTCCGCAAGGCCGCCGAACGCCTGCACGTCTCGCAGCCGGCGCTCAGCGTGCAGATCCATCAGCTCGAAGAAGAGCTAGGCGCGGTTCTGCTGGACCGTGACCGCCACCACGTCGCGCTGACGGCGGCGGGAAAAGTGTTCCTGGATCATGGACGCCGGTTGCTGCGCGCGGTGGACGAAGGGGCGCGCGCCGCCGTCCGCGC
>CAXTOX010000009.1:49706-58889 GCA_964245885.1 uncultured Chthoniobacterales bacterium
TGTTTCTGGATCACGGCCGCCGCCTGTTGCGCGCGGATGAAGGCGCCCGTGCCGCCCTCCGGGCCGCGCGCGGCGAAACCGGCCGGCTGGCCATCGGCTTCATCGCGCAGCTTTCCTACGAATGGCTGCCGACGGTCCTGCGCTCCTTTCGCCGGCACCACGCCGACGTGGAGATCACCCTCACGGAACTGACGCCCACCCGGCAGATCGAGGAACTACTCGAACGCCGCCTCGATCTCGGCATCATCGGGCTCGGGCTGCCGGGAGCGCACGACGACCTGCACGTCGCGGTGATGAGCGAGGAGCGGCTGGTGGCCGCGCTCCCCAACGATCACCGCTTGGCAACCCGGCGCAGCCTCGCGCTCGGCGAATTGTCGAAGGAGAAGTTCATCTTCACGGCGCGTCACGATGCGCCGGCGTTCAGCCCGTGGCTGCTGGCGTTGTGTCGGCAGGCCAGCTTCGAGCCCGAGATCGCCCTGGAGGCCGACCGTTCGCCGTCCGCGTTGAACTACGTGGCCGCCGGTTTCGGCGTGGCGATCTTCCCCGCGCAGATCGGGCGTCTGGCGATGCCGGGCGTCCGGTTCGTGCCGCTCGACAAGTCGACGCCCCTCTACCAGCTTTGCGCCGCCTGGCGCAAGGACAACCACTCCCCGGCCTTGGAGCGGTTTCTGGACACCGCGCGCAACGTGGTGCGCAACGTCAAACGCTGAAAGATTCCTCTATCTGGGTAGTTCTATCGCGACCACCAGCCCGCCGTCCGGTTGGTTCGCGGCGTGGACCCGGCCGCCATGGGCGTCGACCGCCTGCTGGGTGATGGCGAGACCCAGCCCGGTGCCGCCGGACAACCGGTCGCGCGCTTCCGAGACCCGGTAAAAGGGCCGGAAAAGATTTGCCAATTCAAGCTCCGGCACGCCGGGTCCATGGTCGCGTACCCGGATGACGGCCGTCTTCCCGCCGTCCGCCGTCGTCAGTTCGATGATGACCTGCGAGTCCGCCGCCGTGTACCGGACCGCGTTGCGGACCACGTTTTCCACGGCGCTATGCAGCAGGTAACGAACCCCTGAGATCTCGACCGGACCCGGTGCCTGGACCGTCACGCGGCAACGCCGTTCGCTCGCCTCGAACTCCGCATCCGCGGCGACCCCGGTGACCAGCGCCAGCAACTCGACCGGTTCGGCGGGTTCGGTCGGCTCGTGGCCTTCCAGTTCGGAGATCAGGAGCAACTGGCGGATGAGTTCGTTGAGCCGTCCCGCCTCGGTCTGGATGCGTTCCAACTCGGGCCGGGCCCCGTCGCCCGTCTTGCGGAACGCGAGGCCGAGCGCCACGTTCAGGCGGGTCAGCGGCGTGCCGAGTTCGTGGGAAATGTCGGCGATCAGACGCTTCTGCGCGTTGAGAAGGTCCTCGATCCGCGCGGCCATCTCGTTAAAGTCGTTTGCTAGGACGCCGAATTCATCGTGCCGGCCGGCCAGGCTGCCGCTCGCCCCGACGCGGACGCCGAGATCGCCCTCCGCGAGCTTCCGGGTAGCGGCCTGAAGCTGCCGCACGGGCGAGACGACGGACCTCGCCAGCCAATAGCAAACCAGGGCGGACACGATGAAGGCCGCCGCCAACTCGAACGAAACCTGCGGCGTCGTCGGCAGCAGGAGGCTCGAACGCGGCATGCTCAACAGGAAGACGTACTTCCGGGGCGGCGCCGCGCCGTCGTTCACCGCGTGCGCCATGTAAATCCGCCCGATGCGGCGCTCCAGTTGCAGGTCGGCGCTCGCCGCGGCGCGGGTGATGAGTTCACGGTGGTCGATCTGCGGGGTTTGCCCGGCCAACTCCCGGGGGGAGTCCGCCACGAAGAGGTAGGCGTGGTCGAAGTGCGCCCGCGAGGGCAGCCCGTTCGCCTCCGCACCGTGGGGCAGGCCGGTCAGGAAATCGCGCAGACCGTCGGGGCCGGACCGCTCGAACACGGCCACGCTCTCGCCCGCCAGACGGTCGATCATCTGGAGCGGGACAAACTGCGAGTGCGGGAAGAACTGGTCCGGGTCGGTGAAATACACCGTGGCCGCCACGGCACCCGCCAGCAGCAGGGTGGCCAGCCAGAACCACAGGAAGATCCGCCAGAAAATGCTGCGCATGGGCGCGGCCTTGCGGCGGTCCCGGACCGTGGCGAGCGGGGGGGCTGCGATGCGTTTCGCCAACGGCGAGGGTTCACTGGGGAGAGTGGCTGCGGCTGTGAGCATAGAGATAACCGACTCCGCGGATCGCCTTGATGCGCTCGTCGCCGTCGCCGGCCGGTCCGAGCTTGCGGCGCACCGCGCTGATGAGATTGTCGATGCCGCGGTCGGCGCTGGCGAATTCACGCTCCAGCACCCCGCGGAATAACTCTTCACGCGAGACCACGCGCCCCGCCGCCGCGAGGAGCACGCGCAGCAGGTCGAACTCGGCGGTGGTCATCTCGACGGACTCACCGTTGCGGCGGACCTGCCGCTTACCGGCGTCCAGGAGGAGATCGTCGACCGAGAGAAATTCCGGTCCCCGGCCGGCGGTGGCCGGCCGCACCCGGCGCAGGATCGAGCGCACGCGGGCGACGAGTTCCCGCGGATCAAAGGGTTTGGGCAGGTAGTCGTCCGCGCCGATCTCCAGGCCGATGACGCGGTCGGCGGTCGAGCGCCGCGCCGTCAGCATCATGATGGGCACCTGAGAGTGCCGGCGCACCCGCCGCAGCACCTCCAATCCGCCGAGGCCGGGCAGCATGATGTCGAGGATCACCAGCGCATAACCCCCGGCGAGGATGCGCTCGACACCGGTCTCGCCATCGTGCACCGCCTCCAGTTCAAAACCCTCCGGTTGAAGGTATTCGGCGAGCAGTTCGGTCAGGCCGGCATCATCGTCGACGGCCAGGATGCGCTCCATAAAGGTTTGGAATCTAGCAGACGGTCGGAAGACAAGATGTCGAGTTTTGTCACGCCGTCCAAGCAAAAGAAGACAGCAAGAGACGCGATTTCTTTGCACGGAGGCTGTCTGTTACCCGTCAGAGAACGGGAAGTGCTTTCCCGTTTGTACCCTTTGCCACCGACGCAAATCTGACGGCGCAGCTACCCGGATGCCCCTGCGGCCGCCGGCTGGCGCGAATGATTGGCACACCCCTGTTCGGAGCGCGGAGCGAAAATTTTCTCATGAGCAAACGATTTTGGATCATCGCCCTTCTGTGCGTGCTGGGCTTCGGGGGCTGGTATTTCGTGCGGCACCGCGAGGCCGCCGGTGGCACCACCAAGGCCGGTGCCGGCGGTCGGCAGGGTGGCGGGGCGGGCGGGCGCCGCGGCGGGGGCGGGCCTGATCCGAACATGCCCGTGCCCGTCATCGCCGGGAAGGTCGAGGAAAAAAATGTCCCCATCTACCTGGACGGGCTGGGAACCGTGCAGGCGTACAACACCGTGACGGTGAAAGCCCGCGTCGACGGGCAGCTCGACAAGGTGGCGTTCACCGAAGGCCAGGACGTGAAGGAAGGGGAGCTGCTCGCGCAGATCGACCCGCGTCCGTACCAGGCCGCGCTCGACCAGGCGGTCGCCAAAAAGGCGCAGGACGACGCCCAGCTCTCCAACGCGCGCCTCGTGCTCCAGCGCGACAAGGATCTCATCGACAAAAAAGTCCTCGACCAGCAGAGCTACGACACCCAACGGTTCCTGGTGGACCAGACGGTGGCCACCGTGCAAGCCGACCAGGCCGCCATCGACAACGCCCGCACGCAACTCGACTACACGCACATCACGGCACCTCTCGCCGGCCGGGTGGGGGTGCGCCAGGTGGACCAAGGGAACATCATCCACGCCACGGACACCGGGGGGTTGGTGGTCATCACCCAGCTTCACCCCATTTCCGTCGTCTTCACGCTGCCGGAGCAAAATCTCCAGTTGATCCGCAACCAGCATCCCGCCAGCGAGCCGCAGAACCACATGCAGGTCGTCGCCGTCGGCCGGGACAACACCGGCAAGCTCGGCGACGGGACGCTGGAGGTCATCGACAACCTCATTGACCAGACCACCGGCACGATCAAGCTGAAGGCGACGTTCCAGAACGACGATCTGCGGCTCTGGCCAGGAGAATTCGTGAACGCGCGGCTGCTGCTGACCACGCGGGAGAACGGCCTCGTCGTGCCGACCAGCGTCGTGCAGCGGGGGCCGCAGGGTTCGTACGCGTTCGTGATCAAGGACGACGGGACGGCCGAGATGCGCCAGATCAAGGTGGCGCAGGACGAGGACGGCCTTTCGCTGATCGACGATGGTCTGAAGGCAGGCGAAAGTGTGGTGGTCGACGGTCAGTACAAGCTCCAGGAAGGCTCGAAGGTGGCGGTAGGCGACCGCAACGGCGACAAGCGCGGCGGCGACCAACCCCGCAAAGACGGTGACGGATCGCAGCACCGCGGCAACCGTGACGGAAAAACGGCGGGCAGCCCGCCGCCCGTCGCCTCGCCGGCCGTCGCGGCGAGCCGCTGAAGACCGCCCGCGCGCCCATGAACATCTCCGAGCCCTTCATCCGCCGGCCCGTCGCCACCTCGCTGCTGATGGCGGCGGTCATCCTGCTCGGTTTGCTCGGGTACGAACTGCTGCCGATCTCCGCCCTGCCGTCCGTGGATTTCCCGACGATCCAAGTCTTCGCGCAGTTGCCCGGTGCCAGCCCGGACGTGATGGCGTCGTCCGTCACCACGCCGCTGGAACGCCAGTTCGGCCAGATTCCGGGGCTGGCGTCGATGAACTCGACGAGTTCGTTTGGCAACGCGACGGTCACGCTGCAATTCGTGCTCGACCGCGAGATCGACGCCGCCGCCGAGGACGTGCAAGCCGCCATCAACGCCGCGGCGGGCGTGCTGCCAACGAACCTGCCCAACCCGCCGACGTACAACAAGGTCAACCCGGCGGACACCGCGATCCTCTCGCTGGCGATCACCTCCGACAGCCTGCCGCTGGACAAGGTCAACGACTTCGCGGATACCGTGCTCGCGCAGAAGCTCAGCCAGGTGAGCGGAGTGGGTCTCGTCTCGATCCAGGGAAACCAGAAACCGGCGGTACGCGTGCGCGTCAACCCGGCGGCGGCGGCCTCGCTCGGCCTGAGCCTCGAAGACGTGCGCACCGTGCTGGGGCAGGCCAACGTCAACGCGCCCAAAGGCTCCTTCGACGGCGCGCGCCAGTCGCAAACCATCGGGTCCAACGACCAGATCTTCTCCGCCGAGGCTTACAAGCCGATTATCGTCGCCTACCGCAACGGTGCGCCCGTGCGGCTGAGCGACATCGGCACGGTGATCGACAGCGTGGAGAACGACCAACTCGCGGCTTGGGTGGCCGACGGCAAGCAGGGCTACAAGCCCGCCGTGCTGCTCGACATCCAGCGGCAGCCCGGCGCGAACATCATCGAAACGGTGGACCGCATCAAGGCGCTGCTGCCACAACTGACCGCGACGATCCCGCCCTCGGTAAAGGTCAGCGTGCTGACGGACCGCACGGAAACCATCCGGGCCTCGGTCGAGGACGTGCAGTTCACGCTCGTGCTGACGGTCGTGCTGGTGGTCATGGTGATCTTCGTCTTCCTGCGCAAGCTCTGGGCGACGGTGATCCCGAGCGTGGCGCTGCCGCTTTCCATCGTCGGCACGTTCGGACTGATGAAGCTGGCGGGCTTCAGCCTGGACAACCTTTCACTCATGGCGCTGACGATCTCGACGGGGTTCGTCGTGGACGACGCCATCGTGATGATCGAGAACATCGTGCGCTACATCGAGGCGGGCGAAACGCCGCTGGACGCCGCGCTCAAGGGGGCCCGCCAGATCGGCTTCACGGTCATCTCGCTGAGCGTGTCGCTGATCGCGGTCTTCATCCCGCTGCTGTTCATGACCGGCATCGTCGGCCGCATGTTCCGCGAGTTCGCCCTGACCCTCACCTTCGCCGTGATCGTGTCGGCCGTCATCTCGCTGACGCTCACCCCCATGATGTGCGGCCGCCTGCTCCGGGCGGCGCCCCCGCGCGGGGGCGGCCGGGAACCCTGGCTCGCCCGCGTCGCCGAGGCGCCCATCGCCTGGATGGCGCGCGGCTACGGGGCGACGCTGGGCTGGGCCCTGCGCCGGCAGGGCCTCATGCTGCTCGTCACGCTGGCGACCCTGGGGCTGACCGTCTACCTCTACGTCATCGTGCCCAAGGGTTTCCTGCCGCAGCAGGACACGGGGCTGATCGATGTGGTGCTGGAGGGCGCGCCCTCGGCCTCCTTCGCCGAGATGAGCCGCCTCCAGGCCCAGGCCGGCGCGGCTCTCGGGTCGGACCCCGCCATCACGGGCGTGGTGGCGGTGCTGGGCGTCGGCGCGCTGAACCCCACGGCCAACGTCGCCCACCTCCAGCTCACGCTCCGGCCCGCCGACGACCGGCGCGAGGACGCCGCCGCGGTGGCCGAGCGGGTGCGGGCGGAGCTGGCGCGGATCCCGGGCGCCACCGCCTTCGTCAAGCCCGTGCAGGACATCCAGATCGCCACGACGTCGAGCCGATCGCAGTACCAGTACACGCTGACCGGCACGGATGTGGCCATGGTCACCTCCTGGTCGAACAGGCTGGTGGCGCGGCTCCGGCAGGTCCCGCTCTTCGCCCACGTGGCGGCCGAGGTGCAGGAGGGCGGCCTGCGCGCCGTCGTGGACATCGACCGGGGCAAGGCCGGCCGACTCGGCGTCACGGCGCAGATGATCGACGACACGCTGAACGACGCCTTCGGCCAGCGGCAGATCTCCACCATCTACGGGCAATCGAACCAGTACCGCGTGATCCTGGAGGCCGCGCCCGGCTCGGCCGACGACCCGCGCGTGCTCGACAAGCTCTACGTCGGCGTGACGAGCGGCACCACCCAGGCCACGACCTCGACGGGCGGCGTCACCACGGCCGCCACCACCACGGCCGCGACGCCGGGCGCCCAGGTCCCGCTCGTCTCCTTCGCGGCGCTGAGGCGCACCACGGCGCCGCTCAGCGTCGCCCACCAGGAGCAGTTCCCGGCCGCCGCCCTCTCGTTCGACCTCGCCCGCGGCGCCTCGCTCGGCGAGGCGGTCGCGGGGATCGCGGCGGCCGAGCGCGACATCGGCCTGCCGGCGTCCCTGGTCGGGCAGTTCGGCGCCGACGCCGCCGAGTTCGAGCGCTCGCTGGCGGGCGAGCCCTGGCTGGTGCTGGCCGCCGTGGTGACGATCTACCTCGTGCTCGGCATCCTCTACGAGAGCTTCATCCACCCCCTCACCATCCTGTCGACCCTGCCCTCGGCGGGCGTGGGCGCCCTGCTGGCCCTGCTGGCGACGGGGCGGGAGCTGTCGATCGTGGCGCTGATCGGCATCATCCTGCTGATGGGCATCGTGAAGAAGAACGCCATCATGATGATCGACTTCGCCACCGCGGCGGAGCGCGACGAGGGCCTGTCGCCCTTCGACGCCATCGAGCGCGCCTGCCGGCTGCGCTTCCGGCCCATCATGATGACGACGCTGGCGGCCCTGTTCGGCGCCATCCCGCTCGCGCTGGCGCACGGCTCCGGGGCGGAGCTGCGGGTGCCGCTCGGCATCACCATCATCGGCGGCCTGCTGCTCAGCCAGTTGCTGACGCTCTACACGACGCCGGTGATCTACCTGCGGATGGAGGCGCTCGGCCGCCGCTTCGGCCTCGGGACGAAACCCATCCCGCCCGCCGAGTCCGAGCCGGTGGCCGAGATCAGGCGGGCCGCGGAATGAGCGGGCGACCGGCCGGGCCGCGTGGTAAAAGAGCACCTGATGCATGTGATGGAGGAGCGTGACATGCCCCTGATGGTGGACGTGGACGAGGCCGCGGCGCGGCTTCCCGAGATGCTGGCCGAGGTTGAGGCGGGCCGCGAGGTGGTGATCTCGCGCGGGGCCGAGCCCATCGCGAAACTTGGTGCGCTCTCGGCAGCAGTGGCCAACGATGCCGATGCGGCGGTCACGGAGATCCGCGCCGCGCGCAAGGACTTCGGTTCGACCACGATCGATGAGATCCTGGCATGGCGGGACGAAGGCCGGCGTTGATGGCGTTCGTGATCGATGCCTCGACCGCCACGGCTTGGGTGATCGCCGACGAACAGAATGATCTGGCCGACAAGCTCCTCGACCGTGTCAAGGAGAGCCGCGGCCACGTCCCCAGCCTGTTCTGGCATGAGATGCGCAACACCCTGCTGCTCGTCGAGCGGCGGGGGCGGAGCGCTCCAGGCACGGCGGAGGTGGCGATCGGCAGACTTCGCAGGCTTCCGATCCGGGTCATGGAGAACAGCGAGGACCACGAGGTCCTGGTTCTGGCCCCTCGGTATGGACTGACCGCCTATGATGCGTCCTACCTGGACGTTGCGATCGGCCTGAAACTGCCCCTGGCGACGGCAGACCGCCGACTGGCCGCCGCTGCGACGAGCGCCGGCATCGCCGTGCTCGGTCCCTACGCCGTCCCGCCGCCTTGAACATCTCCGCCCCCTTCATCCGCCGTCCAATCGGCACGGCGCTGCTCGCCGTCGGGCTGTTCCTCGCGGGGGCGGTCGCCTACCTCCAGCTCCCCGTGGCGAGCCTGCCGGCGGTCGACTTCCCGTCGATCCGGGTGGGGGCGGGGCGGCCGGGTGCCGACCCCGCCATCATGGCCGCCACGGTGGCGGCGCCGCTGGAGCGGCGGCTCGGCGAGATCTCGGGGCTGAACGAGATGACGTCGAACTCGTCGCTCGGCCAGTCCTCGATCAGCCTGCAGTTCGACCTCAGCCGCAACGTCGACGACGCGGCGCGCGACGTGCAGGCGGCGCTGAACGCCGCCGTCACCGACCTGCCGGGCGACCTCCCGGCCCTGCCGACCTACCGCAAGGCCAACTCCGCCGCCTTCCCGGTCATCATCCTGGCGCTGACCTCCGCCACCCTGCCGGTGACGGCGCTCTACGACGCCGCCGACTCGGTGATCGCCCAGAAGATCAGCCAGGTGGACGGCGTCGCCGAGGTCACGGTCAACGGCGCCGCCCAGCCGGCCATCCGGGTGCGGCTCGACCCGCAGCGGCTCGCCGCCATGGGCCTGTCGATCGACGCGATCCGCACGGCGATCGGCGACGCCAACGTCGGGCAGGCCATCGGCTCCTTCGACGGGCCCGACCTCACCGAGAGCCTCGCCACGAGCGACCGCCTGTCGACGCCCGAGGATTTCGCCGCCATCG
>CAXTOX010000010.1:0-58502 GCA_964245885.1 uncultured Chthoniobacterales bacterium
CTGTTTATTCATCAATACAACCAGCAGCCGATCCTTTAACTGACACCCACTACCCGGAATTCATGCTTCATCGCAGATGACCACTGCTGCGATTTTGCAAACCAGGTCGAATTACGACGCGACGGTTCTTCTGAGGCTTACCTACCTACACGCCGGCACACCCACGAAGGTTGAGATCGTCCGTTCGTCCGGGATGCCGCTGGTGGATGACTGTGCGGTTTTCAACGCAGAGCGATTATGGCTCTTAGACCAAGCTGAACCAGTCCCCACCGTCAGAGTGGTTCGCATGAAGCTGCACCGCAATTTGTCAGAGATGCCACAGCTTCCCAGAGCCTAACCACGCGGCTCCAGCGAACAGACGCTGGCGAGGGCGTCTTTCCGACGCATCGTTCCGGGTGCTCGCCCAAAAGCGTGCTGTGTTTATGCGCTTTGGGCCGCGTATCATTTCCGATGCCGTTCGAGCAGCACGAGCATCAGAAACGCCAGCACGTTGCGGTATTCCTCGTATTCATCGACCGTCCCGAGCTTTTCCAACTCGAACCGCCGGTCCACCCAGGAAGGCACCTTCTTCAAGCGCATGATCGGTGTGCCGGCGTTGTCCGTCAGCAGATATTTCGGTTGGAAGAGGTACACGCCGAGCACTCCGACGAAGGGAATCTTCTCGATCATCGAGTCCATCATCCGCGCGAACACGCTTTCCTCCTTGATCGCCCCCGCCGGCTGCCCGACGTGGTCGAACACCTCGTAGTGCGCCCGCCACAGCGATTTGAAGCCCTTGCGGCCGATGGCACCCAGCAACTGCCCCTGGTCGTTGGTGATGTTGAACTTCGCCGAAAAGTCGATCATCCGGTCCGCGTTGATGGCCGCGACCTGCTGCGTCTGGTTCTGGTCGGAGAAGACGTTGATGGCGTCGCGCAGTTTGAAGAGCTGCTGCTTGATGTAAAAGATCTGCGTGCCGCCGGCGTCGCTGACAAAGATCTGTGGTGCGAGAGCGAAGAGCTTGAAGCGGAAGGTCAGCGGGAAGTTCATACGGATAAAGAAAAAGATGAGGGAGGAGGGATAAAAGATGAAAGCAGAAAACGACAGACGGGAAAGATTTCAGGTCTTCTTCTATTTTCCGGCTTCATTTTTCATCGTTATCACCCTGCGGGCGATTTATCGTTCCACGAGCGATTTCACGGATCTCGCAGCATCGAATCATCCTTTCCGCCGTGTTCTCCCGTCTGCCACTGCCGCTGAAAATTTTGCTGTGGTTCTTTGTGAATCTCGGCCTGCTCGTCGCCATGTGCGTGCTGCTGTTCCGGGCGGAATACCATTTCACGTTCGATTGGTTGTTCGCCAACAGCATCCACCAGCGCGTGGACGCCGTGCGCGACCTGCTCGTCGACGATCTCAACACCCAGCCGCCCGACGAGTGGGAAGAAGTGATCGAGCGTTTCGCCGCCGCCTACCACGTGAGCCTCGCCCTGTACGACGAGGAGGGCCGCCACCTGCTCGGTCCGGCGGAGCCTCTGCCGGCCGAGGTGCGTGCGCAGATGCGCCTGTGGCCGCGCGGGGCGGCTCACCGTCCTTCGCAAAAGGCGCTGGTGCGCACGGGTTCGCCCACGCGGTACTGGCTGCTGTTCACCGCGCAGGTGGATAACCCCCAGGCCGGCGGTGCCATTGGGCTTGACGTGGTGGCCGAGTCGCCCAACGCCAACCTGGGCGGGCTCGTCATCGACCCGACACCCTGGGTGCGCCTCGCGCTGGGCACGGTGGTGTTTTCGGTGTTGTTCTGGCTGCCGCTGCTGCGCGGGGTGACACGGGCCATCGCGCAGGTGACAGACGCCGCCCGCCGCATCGCCGACGGCCGCCTCGACACGCGCGTGTCCACCCGCCGGCGCGACGAACTCGGCGCGCTTGCCGCCGCCATCAACCAGATGGCCGTGCGCCTCGACGGGCTGCTGCACGGGCAGAAGCGTTTCCTGGGGGACGTGGCGCACGAACTCTGCGCGCCGTTGGCTCGGCTCCAGTTGACGCTGGGCATCATCGAACAACGCGCCGACGACGACACGCAACGCCGCTATGCGCACGCGGCCATGGAAAAAGCCGCGCAGATCGCCGGGCTGGTAGACCAGCTCCTGGCGTTCTCGCGCGCGTCGCTGGGAGGTTCCAGCGTACGGCTCCAGACCGTCGATGTGCGGGCCGCGGCGGAATCCGTGGTCCAGCATGAGGCCGGCGGGGCCGGGGCCGAGGGGGCTGGCGCGGAGGCGAAGATCCGGCTCGAAATTCCCACCGGGCTCATGGTGCACGCCGACCCCGATCTGCTCGCGCGTGCGTTGGGCAACCTCCTGCGCAATGCGATCCGCCACGGCGGGGACACTGGACGGATCAGCGTGCGCGCGGGAAGCGCGGGCGACGGCGTGACGATTGCCGTCGCGGACAGTGGTCCTGGCGTGCCGGAAGACGAAATTCCCAAGATTTTCGACGCCTTTTACCGCGTGGACACCTCCCGCGCCCGCGAGACCGGCGGCGTGGGCTTGGGCCTGAGCATCGTGAAGATGTGCGTGGAAGCCTGCGGCGGGACGGTCACCGCGCACAACCGGCCAGCGGGCGGACTGGAAGTAGCACTGCGTTTGCCAGCGTCAGCCTCCTGAAAACTCCGTCTCCTTATCCCCGCCGCTGGCGCGTGGGCTTGACCTCTTTTTTCTGCGGGGTGAGCGCCTCGCGGATGTCGCGCATCATGGCTCCGTTCACGTTGAACTTCGCCTCCTTCAGATCGTCGACGCTACGAAGACGCTCCAGGTCGCTCTGCACGTAATCAAGCGTCATCAACGTGTCGAGCGTATCCAGCAACTCGGCGGGCTCCATGTGCCCGACGCGTTCCATGAGCGTCTTGCCGCTCACTTGCCCGCCGCTGATCCCGAGGGCCTTGATGACGCTGATGTCCCCACCGCTCAAGCTGATTTCACGACTCATGACGCCATGAAAAAGCAGCTTCCGGACCCAGCGTCTGCCGCCGGGCCGGACGCGACGGTCACTTCACTTCAAACTTCAGGCTTTTGACCACCTTCGAATTCTGGAGGAACTCGACGCGGTACGTTCCCGCCGGGGAGCCACCTTTGGCCGGAGCCAAGTTGTACGACGGATTGAACACCCCGTCGTTCGGTGCGGCGCTCTCCGAGCCGGACACCTTTTTTTCCTTCTTTCCACCGTACCAGGCCACACCGAGCTTGTCCCCCTTCTTCGCGCTGACGTTCGTGCAAACGAGGTATACGGTGTCGTTGGGTCCGAAGGTCGAGGCCGTGCTCTTCCCCTTGGCATCCTTGGCGAGTTCGACCGCCAGCGGCCCGGTGGCTTTCGAGGTGCTGCCGCCCGAACTCGGCGCGGGAGTGGGGCGCCTGATGCCGCTGATCGAGTTCATGTCTTCGGCACTGTGGTCCGCTTGCGAATAGGCGGGCGTGACAACCGCGACAGCGGCGAGGAACAGGACAGAGGCGAATAATTTCATAGGAGGTCGGGATGGTTGTTTCGGAAGCATTTCGCGGAGGAAGAGTCGTTTGGCCGTGCCGCTCACGTCCGGGTGTTCGCGTCGGCTTGCAGCCAGGCCCACGTTTCGTCGAGTGCCTTGGCGACGGCGGGTTTGATCTCCACCAGTTGCTCCGGCGTGAACGGTTCCTTCCCTTCCGGCTGCCGGTTGGCGAACAGGTAATACTTGATCTTTGGCTCCGTGCCCGAGCCGCGCACGGCGATCCGGACGCTGTCTTCCAACTCAAACATGAGCATTTTTTCCTTGGGGATTTCCTGCCCCTCGGCGTCATGGAACGTTTCCTTGGCGAAATTCTTCACGCCCTTGACCGCCCGGCCGCTGATTTCCTTGGGCGGGTTGGCGTCGTACGAGGCCAGGAGCCTCTGGATTTTCGCCGCGCCGTCTGCCCCTTCGAGGGTCAGCGTGCCGAGTTTTTCGAGGTAGAAGCCGAACTGCGCGTACACCTCGTCGAGCAGCTCCGGCAGCGTCAGCTTGCGCGATTTGGCGTAGGCCGCGACCTCCGCGAACATCACCGACGCGCCGTTGGCGTCCTTGTCACGCACGAAGTCCGCCCCGCTGTAGCCGTAGCTTTCCTCGCCGCCGAACACGTAGAAGCTCGACTTCGCCAGCCGCAGGGCGCGCGTCTCGCTCTCCGGTTTTTGGCGGTAGTGCTCTCGCGCTTCGGCCGGCAGCGCGGCCTCGTACTGGCCGAGCTTCTGGCCGATGTATTTGAACCCGGTCAGCGTCTCGATGCAGCGCACGCCGTAATGCTCGGCGATGGCCTTTTGCAGGTCCGTCGTCACGAACGTCTTGATGATGACCGAGCGTGACCGGTTCTCCTCGTTGAGCACGCCCTGGTCGAAGAGCGTCTTCAACCGGTAGGACGCCATCAGCGAACCGATCTGGTTGCCGGTGAGGAGTTGGAGCTTGCCGTCGGGGCCGCGCACGGCGACGCCCATGCGGTCGGCGTCGGGGTCGGTGGCGAGGACGAGGTCCGCGTTTTCGGCGTCGGCGAGCTTCATGCCGAGGGTGAGCGCCTCGGCGTTCTCCGGGTTGGGCGACTGCACGGTGGGGAACCGGCCGTCCATCACGGTCTGCTCGGAGACGGTCAGGTAGTCGAGCTTCAACGCCTCCAGCGCCGGGCAGGTCAACACGCCGCCGGTGCCGTGGATCGGCGTGAAGACGATCTTCAGCGCGCGGCCTTCGCCCGCGAGCATATCCGGGTCGAGCACGAGGGTTTTCAGGCGTTCGAGGTAGGCGGCGTCGATCTCCTCGCCCAGCGTCATGATCTCGCCGCGCGCCGCGCCGTGGAGGGGTTCGTAGTCCTCGCCCTGGACGGCGTTGACCTCCGCGATGATCCCGCTGGCTTGCGGCTCGACGATCTGCGCGCCCTGGTCGAAATACACTTTATAGCCGCAGTCATGGGGCGGGTTGTGACTGGCGGTGATGACGATGCCGGCCTGCGCGTTGGTCAGGCGTACGGCGAAACTCAGTTCCGGCGTCGAGCGCGGGCTCTCGAATAGACCCACGTCGCAGCCGTTCTCGGTGGCGACCCGGGCGGCGAGGTCCGCGAAGTCGCGCGAAAAATGCCGCGTGTCGTACGCGATGACGAGCCGGGGCTTCGTACCCGCCGGGCCGTGTTCGGCGACCCATTTTTTGAGGTACGCCATCAGGCCCTGCGTGGCGCGGCTGACGTTGTAGTAGTTCATCGAGTTCGTGCCCACGCACGGGTACTGCGGACGGTCGAGCGGCTGTGGCTCGCCCTGCTCGGCCTTCGTGACGACCTTGCCGATGGTGCGTCCGCGCAGGCCGCCCGTACCGAAGGCCAAGGTGCGGAAGAAGCGGTCGTTGAGTTCGTCCCAGTGGCCGCCGGTGACGAGTTCGGCCACGCTCTCGCGGTAGAGCGTGGCAGAAGGGCTGGCACCGCCGAGCATCGCGGCGATGTTCTTGGCGCTGTCGGGCAGGAGTTTGCCGTCGCGCGCGGCGGCTTCGACTTGTTCGGTCAATTGAGACATGGCGTTGGAAATAGTCCGCAGATTACGCAGATTTTTGCAGATTGAAAAGAACAGGACGGAAAGCCTCTTTTTTCCTCTCTTCTCCCAATCTGCGGAAATCTGCGTAATCTGTGGATAAACCTCTTCTCGTGATTCCATTGCCTGCCGATTTCCTGCGCGCCCTGCGCCGCCGCGAACCGTTGCGCGCGGACGGCGCGACCAACGCGTTGCGCCTGCTCGACGGGACGGGCGACGGACGAGCATTCGACGGGCTGTTCATCGACGATTTCGCCGGACGCTGGCTCGTACAAACTTCCCACCCCGGCCAGGCGCCGCCGGAGTGGCTGCGCTGCGCGGCGCGTTCGGTTTACTGGAAACGGCTGGACTCGCGCGGCGAACACCAGCAGCCCCCGGCGTTCTGGGCGGGCGAGGAGGTCGCCGCGCCGTTCACCGCGCGCGAGAACGGGCTGTCGTACCGCATCGACTTCCAGAACGGCTATTCGCAAGGCATCTTTCTCGACCAGCGCGACAACCGGCTCGCCCTGCGCCGTCTGGTTCGTCCCGGCGCGGCGGTGCTCAACTGCTTCGCCTACACCTGCGCGTTCTCGGTCGTGGCGGCGGCGGCGGGCGCGCGCACGGTCAGCGTGGACCTCTCGCGCGCTTCGCTGGACTGGGGACGGGAAAACTTCCGCCTCAACGGCCTCGACCCCAACGGTCCCGGGCACGAGTTCCGCGCGGGCGACGTGTTCGAGGCGCTCGGCCACCGCCTCAAGCGCGGCGCGCGCTTCGACGCCGTGGTGCTCGACCCGCCGACGTTCTCGCGCGACCGCAAAGGCCGGGTGTTCCGCGTCGAGGACGACTTCGGCGAACTCGCCGCGCGGGCGGCGGCGTTGCTGACCCCGGACGGGATGATGCTGTGTTCGTCCAACTCCCGCCGCCTGACGCCGGAGAGCTTCCGGCGGCTGATCCTCGCGGGTTTGCCCGCGCAACGCGGCGGCTGGCGCGGGGAGCCGACCCCGATGCCGGCGGATTTCACGGGCGCACCTTACCTGCAAACGCTCCGGGTCCGGCGCGCCGATCCGGGAGCCTGACCCCGTACTTCGCACGGTTTGTCAATGCCGCCGGGGGTGCCGCAAGGCATTGCTTGGAGAGGTCACCGATCCAGCGAATCCGCTCACGCCATGAAACCCTTGCTGCTCGCGCTCGTCCCCGCATCCTGCGCCGCCGCTCAGACGCCGCCTCCCAACGCCACGGTGTCCGGCTCTGTCACGGGCACCTTCAAGGGTGAGCCGGAAGTCTTGAAACCCGAGGGCGAGGCCATCTCGCATTTTCTCAAAGCCCTGGAAGACTTCAAGGGCATCTCGATGAAAGCGATCTATTCGGCCTTCGGCATCCTCATGGAAAGCGGAGAGCGCAACGAGTCGTTCGCGAAGATGGCTCCGATGATGAAGCTGTTCGCGGAGCACTCCGGGTCGCTGGTCAAGGTGGACAAATGCCTGGGACCCAAGCTCGGCGACACGATCTAGCGGGCGGGGTACATCCTGCTCTACGAACACGGCTTCGGGTTCGTGGACACCTCGATGATCCATACGGAAAAGGGTTGGCAGGTGTTCAACGTGAAGCTGGACTTCAACAACGACACCGCCGAGATCGTGAAGGCGGTCCCGGCCGAGTATTACCTGGGCAGCCAAACGCCCGCCGCCGGCAAAGCGCCTGGGCCGGCGGCGACCCCGGCAAAACCTGCCGACCCGCTCTCGGACTGGAGCGCGTTCTCCCTCGTCGAGCCGGATGAGAACGGCGGCTGCACGGAGACCATCTACCTGGTGAACGAGCGCGCCGCGCCGACGACGTTCGACGGGAATCTCCTCGTCAATCCGGGCGAGACGGTGCGGTTCGTACACATCGTCGCCGACGACTACAGGAAACATCTCACCCGCAGTTTCCCGGTGCCGGGTCGGGGACCGGTCCCGGTGAAGAGTGTGGTCGTAAAAGGAATGGCTCCGTACCTGGAAGGCAACTGATGGCGAAGGCGTGCGTAGTTGATGAACACATAACTTTAACGCAGAGGCGCAGAGAAGAAAAAGAAAGGTTTCTCCTTTTCCTTGCTTTCCTCCGTGGCCCTCCGTGTTCTCTGCGCCTCTGCGTTAAACCCAACCCCCGTCCTTTGAAAGAGCGTGCCGTCGGGGCCAGCGGCAGTGTCAGACTCAAGCTCCGCGTGGCAGCACCGCGCACGCAAGTCGGCGAAGGTCTCTTCGGCGAACGTCCAGTCGTAGCGGTCGGGGCCGAGGTGCGTCCGATACAAAAAGGGTCATAGCGCGGGAAGCGGATATCGAGCGACTGCGTGCACTCGAAGTCCTCGCGCCACCACGCGTAGTGGCCGCATTTTTCCATTTCGTCCACGCGGGTGCGCCCGCCGTGGATCGTCGGGCTGTTGTTCTCGATGCCGGTGGCAAAGATGAAGGTGGGGGCAGGGGGGCATGGCGTTTGCCCTACCGTCGTGGGGTCCCGGTCATGACGCCATGGCCGCCGCGAACGGGGCCAGCTCCTTGGTACGATGGCTGCTCTAACTGCTGCCACCGGCCGGGACGGAGCCAGTTCCCAAGCATGAAAAGCATCGAGAGGAAAAACGACCGGCTTCTTGTCGCCTTCTTCCTGTGCGCGCAGGGCCTGCTGCCGCTGGCGAGCGTCGCTTTGTTCAGCTACCGCTACCACTACTCGTGGCGGGCGGTGTGTTACCACGTCTTCTTCGTGGTCTGCGGCTACGCGGCGTTGCTCGGCGCGGCGGCGCTGCTCTCGGCGACGCACGCGGTGCGCTCGCGGGCGGCGACGAGGTGCGTACTGCCCCTGACCTGGGGCGGCTTGACGATCCTCCTGTTTTTCAGCGATCTGCTGGCGTGGGGAGGGCGGTTGACCATGGGGATGAACCTGACTCCTTCCCTGGTGCTGCCGTACGTGCGGCATCCTTCCCTGACCATCAGCACGCTGGCGGTGCCTGCCCCCGTGTTCTGGGGCGTGCTGGCGGGACTGCCGGTCGCGGTGCTGCTGGGATACGCCGTTTCGGCCCGGGCGTTCGCGGCGGTATTGCTGCGGTGGGGCGTCCGTTTGCGCCGTCTGGCGCATGCCCAGCTCTCGCCGCGCTGCCAGTGCCAGGTCCTTGCGGCGGCGGTCGCGCCGGTCGCGGTGGCCTGCGCGGTGTTTTGCCTGTGGCCGCCGCCGTTGGGCGCGATGTTCGGCGACCCGATTTTCATCTCGCTCACGGACGCCAACGTCCTGTTTCCTATCTCCGGCCTCAACGGCACCGGCGAGGCCGAGCGGCGTGCCTACGCTCCGCCGGGTGACTTCCGCAAAAAGAACGTCATCCTCATCGTGCTCGACGCCTGCCGCGCGGACCACCTCGGCGTGCTGGGCTACGAACGCGACACCACGCCGTTCCTCGACTCCCTCCAGCGCACCGGCCACCTGCGCGCTGCCAGCTCGTTTTATTCGGCGTCGTGCTGCACCTTCGGCGGCATCCTGACCCTGCTGCGCGCGCAGGATTGGTTCAAGATGACGCAGCACGCCTTCGCGCTCCAGGACGTGCTGAAGACGGCCGGCTACCACGTCCACTTCCTGCTCAGCGGCGACCACGCCAACTTCCAGTTCCTCAAACTCTACTACGGCACGAGCCTCGATTCGTACTCCGACGGCAGCAGCAGCCATCAATTCGGGCTCAACGACGACCGGGGCGTCTTCGAGTCGTTCGACACGCTGGCGGCTTCCGACGGCACGCCTTCCTTTCTGTTCTTTCACCTGATGTCGGTGCACCCGCTGGGACCGCGGCTGCCGGCCAACGTCCGGTACAAGCCGGCCTCGCTCAAAAAGGAGCCGGGGTACTACCTGAACAACTACGACAATGGCATCCTCCAGGCCGACGGTTACCTCCGCGATTTGTTCGCGCAACTCGAACAGAAAGGCTACCTGCAAAACAGCGTGGTGATCATCACCGGCGACCACGGCGAATCCCTCGGCGAACGCGGCCTCTACGGCCACACGCTCAACCTCTACCCCGAGGAGACCACCCCGCCGCTGCTCATCTACGATCCCGACCCGGTCGTGTATCCGGGTCTGGATTTCGCCCAGCAGATCGACGTAGCTCCGACGATCCTCGACCGCCTCGGACTGCCGATCCCCGTCTCCTGGGACGGCCACTCGCTGCTGCGGTCCGAACCGGCACGGTTTTCCTACCTGCGGATCGCCGACACTTACGGCGTCGTCGAACACTCCCCGGAGCGTACCCTGAAGTACATTTACGACGCCCGCACAAAGAAGGAAGAACTCTACGACGAGACGCGCGACCCGCATGATTTGAAGGACATTTTCCCTTTCGCCGACGAGCAAGAAATTCAGACCTTGCGCGGCGCACTGGCCGCCGGTTCGATCCATCCGGGATCGTAACGACCGCAACGCATCCTGCGTACTGCTGGAGAGGATTCCGGTGGTAAAATGCGCGGGAGGATACATCCATCGAATCGACCAAATCCGTTCTGATGGCAGTAGTCGTTTCAAATAAGCTCGGCTGCGACGGGCGGGGGGGAGGATCGTTAGTTTTCGTCTCTTGTGCTTTGCGTTCATGAGAAAGCGGCAACCCGACCGTAGAGGTTATTTTATTAAAAGCTCAAGAGAACATGGAATCTATCCCCAGTATGCACCGTGTCGCTTTTCTCGGTAATTATCAGCCCCGGCAGTGCGGCCTGGCCACGTTCACCACGGACGTGTGTGAGTCGGTGGCGCAGGCGTTCCCCGAGACGGAGTGTTTCGCGCTGGCGATGAACGACTGCCCGGAGGGCTACGCGTACCCGCCGCGCGTGCGGTTCGAGATCCCGCAGCAGGAAGGCGAAGCCTACGACCGCGCCGCCGACTTCCTGAACACCAACGAGGTGGAAGTCCTCTGCGTACAGCACGAGTACGGCATCTACGGCGGCGACTGCGGCGAGCACGTCCTCGACCTCTTGCGCCAGACGCGCACGCCCGTCGTCACGACACTGCACACGATCCTGACCAATCCTAACCCGACCCAACGCCGGGTGATGGAAGAACTCTCCCGGCTTTCCGACCGGCTCGTGACCATGACCCAAAAGGGGGTGCAGCTCTTGAAGGACGTTTATGGGTTGCCCGAGGGAAAGATCGACCTGATCCCGCACGGCATCCCGGACATGCCCTTCGTGGACCCAAACTACTACAAGGATAAGTTCGGCGTCGAGGGCAAGATGGTGTTGCTCACTTTTGGGTTACTCTCACCGGGTAAAGGAATCGAGCACGTCATCAGCTCCCTGCCCGCGATCCTGGAGAAGCATCCCAACGTCGTCTACATCGTGCTCGGCGCGACACACCCGCACGTCCTCAAGCACGAGGGCGAGGCGTACCGCGACCGGCTCAAGGCGATGGCGCACGACCTCGGCGTGGCGGACGCCGTGCGCTTTTTCAACCAGTTCGTTTCGCTCGAAGACCTGAAGGAATTCATCGGCGCGGCGGACATCTACATCACGCCGTACCTGAACGCCGCGCAGATCACCAGCGGCACGCTGGCCTACAGCTTCGGCGCGGGCAAGGCGGTCATCTCCACGCCGTACTGGCACGCGGAGGAACTCCTCGCCGAGGACCGCGGCACGCTCGTGCCCTTCAGCGACCCGGCGGCCATCGCGGCGGCGGTGGACGAGATGCTCACCAACGAGGCGCACCGCCACCAGATGCGCAAGAGCGCGTACCTGCTCAGCCGCGGCATGGTCTGGGAGGAAACCGCCAGGAAGTACATGGAAAGCTTCGCCCGCGCGTGCGCCGACCGCGCCGCCCGGCCGCGCGAGAGTTTTGCCTTGGAGCAGTTGGAGACGAAGCCGGACTTCCTGCCGCCGGTCAAGGCGGACCATCTGCGCGCGATGAGCGATTCGACGGGCATGTTCCAGCACGCGATCTTCAACGTGCCCAACTTCCTGGAAGGCTACACGACCGACGACAACGCCCGCGCGTACATCCTGACCGTCTTGCTCGACGAACTCGCCACGCGCGATCAACACGTTCCTGACACCGGCAGCCTCGGCTCGACGTACCTCGCGTTTTTGTGGAACGCGTTCAACGACCAGACGAATCGCTTCCGCAACTTCATGAGCTTTGAGCGCAACTGGCTCGAAGCCGTCGGCAGCGAGGACAGCCATGGCCGCGCGCTCTGGGCGCTCGGTACGGCGCTCGGCCGCACAGAGAACGAAGGGCACCGGCAACTCGCCGGCCGCTTGTTTTCCCGCGCGCTGCCGGAGACGACGCGGTTCACTTCGCCGCGCGCGTGGGCGTTCACCATCCTGGCGATCCATGAGTACCTGCGCCGCTTCTCGGGCGACCGCGAGGCGAACCGCGTGCGCGAGTCCTTGGCGGGCAAGCTGCTTGGATTATACGAGGATTGCCACGGCGAGAACTGGGAGTGGTTCGAGGACATTCTCACTTACGACAACGCCATTCTGCCGCACGCGCTGCTGCTCAGCGGCCATTGGACACACCGGCCGGACGTACTGGAGGCCGGGTTGCGGTCCCTGCGCTGGCTGCTGGAGGTGCAGGAAAGCCCGAATGGTTGTTTCAGCCCCATCGGCTCGAACGGTTTCTACCGGCGCGGCGAGGAACGGGCGCACTTTGACCAGCAGCCCTTGGAAGCGACCTCCACGGTGGCGGCGTGCTTGGAAGCGTACCGGATCACCCGGGACGAGTTCTGGCAGACGAAGGCGCGCGTGGTGTACGAGTGGTTCCTGGGGCGCAACGATCTCGGGCTGCCACTCTACGACGCGCTGACCGGCGGCTGCCGCGACGGCCTGCACGCGAACCGCGTCAACCAGAACCAGGGCGCGGAATCCACGCTGGCGGCATTGTTGGCGCTGACCGAGATGCGTCTGGCGCAGGCTGCATCGGCGGGCGGCGCGGAAGAGCGGCGCGACGAGCGGGCGGCGTGAGTGGTCTCCACATCGGCTTTGGATTTCCTCGTGCCGCAGGCGTCCTGAGTGTAGGTCGCACAGGTTCTGAGCGCAAATTAGTGCTTGCCGCGCCCGGCGGCGGCGCGTTGTGTGGAACCTTCCCATGACGACGCCTGCCGCTCTGCCCACGGTCGAACGCACCGGGGTCAAGTTCCTGCCCGACAGCACCCGCGTGCTCCTGCGCCTGTTTTTGCCCGGCAACGACCAGCGCGTGACCAAGGTGATCGGCCGGGTCCTGTCGCTTTCCGGCACGGAAGTCACCGAGAAACTCCACGGCGTCATGGAGGAATTCGGCGGCCGGCACACCGGCACGGAGAACCTCTTCGAGACCCATTATAAGAAGGTCGCCCCGCTCGGGCTCACCGACCGCGCGCCCGACCGCGAACGGCGGCTGTTGATCGGCTCGTATTTCACCAGCGAATACGCTCTGGAGTGCGCGGCGCTGTTCAATCCCTCCATCGTCGCGCA
The DNA here is from genome assembly GCA_964245885.1 of uncultured Chthoniobacterales bacterium. Taxonomy (GTDB): domain Bacteria; phylum Verrucomicrobiota; class Verrucomicrobiia; order Chthoniobacterales; family SZAS-18; genus CAHJWO01. The sequence continues at coordinate 12,960 of CAXTOX010000010.1, forward strand.
CCCCGACCAGACCAACCTCCCGCCCGGTGCGCTACGCTTCGTGATGAGCCTGCGTGCGACGGGCGAGGGGCACATCTCCTCCATCGAGTTCCGCGAGGGGGTGATCGGCGCGGACAACGCGATCACGGTCGAGCCGACCAACCGTTTCGTGAACGCGCCGGAGGTGCTCTCGGACCCCAACTACGAGAAGCCGCTGTTTCGCCGCAAGCTCGACGAAATGGGTTTCCGCGGCGGCATCACCGACGAAATCCTCTCGCCACTGCCCGACGACTTCACGCTCCAACAGCTCGGCCGGTCGCTTGGCACCCGCCAGCGCCGCACCGGCCTCCGGCCCACGCACGAGGAATCCCGCGCGCTGGAGTGCATCCACTGGCTGGCCAAGAGCAACTACGAGGTGGCCTTCGACCCCAAGGTGCCGCTGAGCGAGCGCATCATTTTTCCCGTCAGCGACAACGAGAGCAACGGCATCGAGGACGCGCGTTTCGTGCGGTTCACCGACGACGACGGCGACCCTTGCTATTACGCGACCTACACCGCGTTCAACGGCAAGGTGATCCTGCCGCAGATCTTGGAAACGAATGATTTCCTTAACTTCAAGGTCAACACGCTCAACGGCCGCGCGGCGCACAACAAGGGCATGGCGCTCTTTCCACGCAAGATCGACGGGCGCTACGCGATGATCTCGCGGCAGGACGGCGAGAACCTGTTTCTCATGTACTCGGACAACGCGCACTTCTGGGAAGAGACCCAGCCGCTCCTGCGTCCGACGTACCCGTGGGAATTCATGCAACTGGGCAACTGCGGCTCGCCGATTGAGACGGAAGCGGGTTGGCTGCTGCTGACGCACGGCGTCGGGGCGATGCGGAAATACTGCATCGGCGCGATCCTGCTCGACCGCGAGGACCCGGGCAAGGTGATCGGCCGGCTGGCCGAGCCGCTGCTCTCGCCTAACCAGAACGAACGCGAGGGCTACGTGCCCAACGTCGTCTACACCTGCGGCGCGCTGGTGCACGGCGGCAAGCTGGTGATGCCCTACGCAATGAGCGATTCGGCGTCGAGCATCGCCATCATCCCGCTGGACGAGTTGTTGGGTTGCCTGCTGGCGAGCGGGGCATGAGGCGCAGAACCCACGGGTTTTAAATATATTCCCCATCGGACCCAGAGCTGTGGTGCCGCGTCAGCATGGGTGGGAGCGTGCATCTGAAGGAATACCATGTCGTTGAGCGGGGTGTGTCAAGAATGGAACCCGCGTATCCCGTTTCCGGAATGTGCTGGCAGGACGACGAGAGGACGGAATGACGCAACTAGCTGTCGTTTAATGACATGTAATTTTATCCCTCTGGTGGCACGCCGCTTGCGATTAGCTCGCCTCAAACTCGGCACTGACGAACCTACCTCTTAATGAACACTCAGCCTCCTGCCACCCTAGCAACCCGCCAGCCAATCAGATTCCCGCAGTGCTCATTCCTAGGCGCATTGCACGGGAACTCCAAAGACGCTTTCCTCTGTTGGCTGGCAGTTTTTGCGTTCTGCTGCGGAGGCATGCCTGCCTGCCAGGCGGAGGACACTGCCGATTCCCCGCCCCGCCGGGCAGTTTTGGAAGATGCCGTGCAATCTTACCACGCCCGCGGCGAGTTTGATGGGGTGGCGCTGGTCGCCCGCGGCAAGGAGGTGCATTTGCTCCGGGCGTTCGGACCTGCCGGACCGGCGGCAGACGCGGCCCCGTTGACCACACAGACCGTTTTTCCCGTTTGCTCGCTCACCAAGCAGTTTACGGCCGTGCTCGTGCTTCAAATGATCGATGCGGGCAAGTTGCGTCTCGACTCCACCTTGCAGGAAGTGTTGCCCGACTTTCGCTCCGACGAGGCGGGACGCGCTGTGACCGTGCGTCAACTCCTCACGCACAGCAGCGGCCTGCCGAGCCTGGAGGCAGCACTGCCCGAAGAGGATGGGGTGGAGGGATTCTACCGGCTCACGGATTTGGACTTCGATCATCCGCAGACCGTATTGGAACGTTATCTGCGCGGCCCCCTGCGCTTTGCTCCCGGCAGCCGGTTCGACTACAACAATGCGGACTACTGGGCCTTAGGCGTGATGATCGAGCGGCTCTCGGGCCAAGCCTACGAGAACGTCCTTGAGGAACGATTGCTCAAGCCCTTGGGCATGACACACACAAAGCTGTGTACCCCGACCAATCCGCTGCCTGGAGACAGCGCGCAAGGTCGGGTGCGCGACCCTCGGAGCGGGGTGATCCAGGCGGGTCCTTCGCTGCGGATGGAAAACTTCTGGGCGGCGGGGGCCATGTACTCGACGGCGGAAGACTTGCTGCGCTGGGATGTGGCCCTGGACGAAGGCAGCCTCCTTTCACCCGCCATGCAGCAGGCGATGTTCACCCCGGACGCGAAGCTGGGCTTTGTGGCGCTGAGTAGTTGGGTCTATCGCACCGTGGTGCCCGGAAGTCCCGAGAAGGTGCTCCTGGTCGAACGCCAAGGCGAAATCGGCTCGTTCCATGCCTTGAGCCTGCGGCTGCCGGAGCAGCATGGACACATCTTGCTGTTGAGCAATCTTGACGTGGTCGACCTGAACTCCACTTACATGAAGAAAGGCTTGCCCTTTGAACTCGTCCGTCGGTTTTTCCCCAGTGATTCACCCGCCGTGGCACCATCGCCGAGGCCGTAAGTGCGCGCGTTCGAATCGACGATGACCGGATGGGTCAGATAAATTTTGAGACAAGCTCCGCCATCGTGACTACACGCCGGGCCAGGCCTGCCCGCCGGCATGACGTTGGACAAAGCGGAGCGCGTCGGCCACTGTCCGGGCGGTGAACATTTCTCTCGTCATCCACGGCGGGGCCGACTCGCGCGGACCCGGCGTTTTCTCCCCCGAACAACAACGCGCCATGTGCGACGCGCTCCGCACGGCGTTGCGCGTCGGATACGACGTTTTGCGGCGCGGCGGCCCAAGCCTCGACGCCGTGGTGGCCACCGTGTGCGCGCTAGAGGATTGTGGCCAGTTCGACGCGGGCAAGGGAGCGTACCGCAACAGGGAAGGCGGCTTCGACCTGGACGCCGCGATCATGGACGGTCGCACCGGCGCGGCGGGCGCGGCGGCGCACGTTCACCACGTCAAGAACACGATCCGGCTCGCCCGCGCGATCATGGAACGCACCCCTCACGTCCTGCTCGTCGCCGAGGGCGCGGAACGCTTCGCGCGCGACGCGGGGCTGGAGTTCGTGGCCGACGATTATTTCCTGCCCTCCGCGCACCATGACCCGAAAAAGGGTAACGAGGACGGCGTGTGCCCGACGGGCACGGTCGGCGCGGTGGCGCTGGACGCCGACGGCAACGTGGCGGCGGCAACCTCCACCGGCGGCACCCACCAGCGGCTCGCGGGCCGCGTGGGCGACACCCCGATCATCGGCGCGGGCACCTACGCCGACAACGCCATCGGGGCGCTCTCGGGCACGGGGGAGGGGGAATACTTCCTGCGCGCGGTGCTGGCGCACGACATCGCCGCGCGGGTGGAGTACGGCGGGTGTTCGCTGGCCGACGCCGCGGAAGCGGCCCTGCGCGAGAAACTGACGGCGCGCGGCGGCGCGGGCGGGATCATCGGGGTGGACCGGCACGGCCGCCCGATGATGGCCTTCAACACGCCGACGATGGCGCGCGGGGCGGTCATGGGCGCGAACGGAGAAATGCGCGTGGGGTTGTTTGTCGGGGAAGTGTAGACGCGTAACGACACGTTCCTCTTGCCCATCGCTCTTTTTCGATTGCCTCCCACCGGCCAGACACGTTACAACACATGAACTGCCGCGATGAAAAAGCTTCTCTGTTCCCTCCTCCTCGCCGTTGCCGCCGTTTCCACGGTGAGTGCGGACATCCAGGCCCCGCCGGTTTCAGACTACGGGCCGACCCGTAAATTTGGCCGCGGACTTTCCAACTTCCTCTACGGTTTCAGCGAAGTCCCGTACAACATCGCTTCCGTCAACGACGATGAAGGCAGCAACGCGCTCGCTTACGGGGTGTTCCGGGGCGTCAGCCGCTCGCTCTACCGTGGCGGCATCGGCTTCTACGAGATGATCACCGCCCCGTTCCCGTTGAACAAGGAGAAGTACACCCCCAAGCTGCGCGGCCAGAACATCTGGGTTCGCAGCGGCTACGAGGAGTTCCCGCCGGAACTGGGCTGGGAAAGCCGTTACAACTATTCCCGTTAACCGCCGCCGGCTTTTCGGGCGGGTGACCTGAAGGCAGGCGCTCGCCCTCGGGAAAGAGTTTTGAAGCTGTTGATTCAGGAGGTGGCCTTCGGTGGCCGCGGCGTGAGCCGCCTGGAGGACGGCCGGGTGGTTTTCGTTCCTTTCGTGGCGGTCGGCGAGACCGTGCAGGTCGAGGTCGTCCGGGAGCACAAGAGTTACCTGGAAGCGCGATTGGTGGCCGTGGAAGAGCCTTCGCCGCAGCGCGTGGACCCACCGTGCCCGTACTTCGGACGTTGCGGCGGGTGCAGCTACCAGCATCTCGACGGAGCGGAACAGCGTCGGATCAAACGCCACCAAGTTGCCGGCGTGCTGCGGCGGCTGGGGCGGTTCGAGGAGGAGATCGACGTGCGCCCGGTCGTGCCGTCGCCCCTGGAATACGGCTACCGCAACCGCATCACCGTGCACGTCCGGGAAGGGGTCATCGGATTTTTCGCCCACGGCAGCGCCGGTGCCGGTGCGCGTGAGCTGATCGACATCGCCCGTTGCCCCATCGCGGCGGACGGGGTGAACGACGCGCTGGCGCGGTTCCGAGCCACGCCGCTCCGTCGTCAGCGGGAAGGCAACCACACCCTGCGGGCCGCCGGCATGGGCTCGGCGGAAGGTTTCCGGCAGACCAACGACGGGGCCGCCGGCGAACTGCTCGCCATCGTCGCGGAACTCCTGGCCGGCGCGGGCCACGCGCGCACGCATCTGCTCGATGCCTACTGCGGGGCGGGCTTTTTTGCCCGGCACCTGCGGGATCGCTTCGAGAGCGTGGTCGGCCTGGAATGGGACCACCGCGCGGTGGAGATCGCCCGCCGGAACGCCGCCCCCCACGAAACGTACCGTTGCGGCGACGTGGCCGCGCTCCTGCCCGACGAACTCGCGCGCCTGCCGACGGACGCCAGCGTGCTGGTCGTGGACCCGCCGACGGAGGGGCTGGCCGGGCCGGTGCGGGCGGCGGTGGCGGCGCTGCCGCCGGCGGAGATGATCTACGTTTCGTGCAACCCGGCGACGCTGGCGCGGGACCTGGGGGCGCTGCGTTCGGCCTACGGGATCGTTTCGGTCACGCCGCTGGACATGTTCCCACAGACGGCCGAGATCGAGGTCGTCGCCCACCTGAAGAGAAGGCAGAAGGCAGAAGGATGAAGGCAGAAGGCAGCAGGCAGAGGGGACAAGCAGGCAAACCCTCCGGGTCTCCTTCTCCCTTCCGCCTTTTGCCTTCTGCCTTTCTGCGCCGTTGGCTCAAGCGGCTGGCCGTCGCGCTCGGGATCGCGCTGGTGCTGCCGGCCGTGGAGGTCGGCTGCGTGCGGTTCGTCGATCCCCCGGCCACGCCGCTCATGGGCATCCGCTGGTTGCAGGACCGTGCGGGCGGCGAGGCCCATCCGCGGGTGATGTACCAGTGGCTGGCGTGGAACGAACTGCCGTCGGCTTTCCTCAGATCGGCGTGGGTGTCGGAGGACCAGCGGTTTTTCCAGCACCACGGGTTCGACTGGAAAGAGATGCACGCCGCCATCGAAAAGGCCAAGCGCACCGGCGGCGAGCCGCGGGGCAGCTCGACGATCACGATGCAGTGCGCCCGCTCGACCTTCCTGTGGCAGGGGCATTCCTACGTGCGCAAGGCGCTGGAAGCGTATTACACGCTCTGGATGGAGGGGCTTCTGTCCAAACGGCGCATCTTCGAGTTGTACGCCAACGTGGTGGAGATGGGGCCGGGCGTCTACGGGGTCGAGGCGGCGAGCCAGTACCACTACGGCGTGCCCTCGCGGCGGCTGGATGCGGACCAGGCCGCGCTGCTCGCCGCGCTGCTGCCCGCCCCGCGCAAGTGGAACCCGCGTGCGCCGACTCCACGTCTGCGCGCCCGGCAGGAGCGCATCCTGCGCGAACTGCCGCAGGCGCATTGGCCGAAGTGACCAAAGAGACAAAAAGGACGCTCCCGGAGGAGCAGTTCTTGTTGTGATGCTGTGCCGTGCAAGTTTTTAGAGAACGTGTGAGAAGCAAGCCCGCCGCAGGCGTCGTCACAATAGGTAGGGATGGCTCTCCGAGCCGCTCCCTAGATTTTCTGGAAAGGGAACGTCAAAGGACGGGCAAGTTACCCAAGCCAAAATAGGGAGCGGCTCAGAGAGCCATCCCTACCTATTGTGACGACGCCTGCGGCGGGCTGCCCAGACACTTCGCACCCGCTTTCTTATAGGACCTAGAGGATGGCTGCGCCGCAAGCGAAACCAACATGGAATGCCGTGTCGCGTTGATCGTCCGCAGGGTGCGGAGGGGAGTTCCGTCAAGCCAGCAGCCGGCGCATCGCTTCCTCCAGCCGGTCGATGGCCACCGGCTTAATGAGATGCTCGCTGAAACCCGCCTCCCGGGTCTTGTCGATGTCGCTCTCCATGCCATAGCCGCTCAGCGCGATGCCGGGCGGACCGCCGCGCGTGCGGAGGGCCGTCATCAGGTCGCAGCCCGAGCCGTCCGGCAGCCCCAGGTCGCTGATGAGCAGGTCGAAGCGTTCCTCCTTCTCCGCTTTCGCCAACCCCTCGGCCACCGAATGCGCCACCGTCACCCGGTAGCCGCGCCGGTTGAGCAGCCGCTGCATGCCCAGGCAAGTGTCCTCGTGGTCGTCGACCAGCAACACGCGCTGGCCGCCCCCGGGAGCACTCACCCGCGCGCCGCCGTTCTGCGCGCCTTGGGCCGCCGCCGGGGAAGCGGGAACCGCCGTGGCGGCGAGCATCGCGGCCGGTTCGCCGCCGGAGTTTTCCGCGCCCTCCTCCGCCGGGGTGGGGCAGGTGTGCAGGTCGACGGTGAAGGTCGCTCCTTTGTTCGCCCCCTCGCTCGACACCGACAAACTGCCGCCGTGCGCCTCGACCATCGCCTTGGAAATCGCCAGCCCCAGCCCCAACCCGCCGAAGCGCTGGGTGATGGAACTTTGCCCCTGGTCGAACGCGTTGAAAATCCGCCGGAGATGCTGCGGCTCGATGCCGATGCCCTCGTCACAGACCTCGATTCGCAAAAATCCCACCGGCCCGGCCGGAGCCGTTGCGGCCGCAGGCGCGCCGTTGGCGGCGGTCGTTTTGCCGCTGGCGTTGGGCATCTTGGCGAAGACCACGTGCGCCGACGCCGCGTTGCGTGCGAGCGACGGCACGGCCCCCGGGGTGGCGATATGGTTGCTGGAGCGCACCACGATCCGCCGGCCCGCGGGCGTGAACTTCACCGCGTTCTTGAGCAGGTTCCAGAACACCTGCTGGAGCCGCGCCGGGTCGGCGACGGCGAAGTGGTCGCGGGCGCGGAGTTCCAGTTCCAGGCGCAGTTCCTTGTCCTCGATCTCGCGCTGGCAGATTTCCAGGGCGAGGGTCATCATGCGGTGGACATCGACCGTCTGGGTCGAGAGCTGGAGCTTGCCGCTGGAGATGCGCGTCACGTCGAGGAGGTCGTCGATGAGCCGGGCTTCCAGCTCGACGTTGCGGCGGATGATCTCCAGGGGTTCGCGCGCGGCGGGCAGCGCGTCGGCGAAGACCTCCAGCTCGGCGACCATTGTGATGACGGGCGAGAGCGGGTTGCGCAGCTCGTGGGAGAGTTGGGCGAGGAACTGGTCCTTGGCCGTGTTAGCGTTGATGAGTTCCTGGCGCAGGTTGACGGCCGCCGTGGCGTCCTCGATCAGGCAGAGCACGCCGATGGTGCGCTGCTCGCTGTCCTGGAGGCGCAGGAGGTTGGTGGTCAGGAAGCGCACCGGCCCCGCCGCGGTGGCGGTGCGCTGCTCGACGGCCTGGAAAGGCACGCCGAAGTGCAGCACCCGCGCCAGCGCCTCGCGGGTGGCGACCGCCACGTCAGCGAACATCGCCGTGCGCACGTCGGCCTCGCGCGGCAGGTGGCCGAGGGAATGGACGACCTCGACGAAGGCACTGTTGACGTGCAGGAAGCGTTCGCCCGCCGGATCGACCAGGGCGATGCCCACGGGCATGTTGGCGAGGATCTTTTCGTTGAAGATCTGCTCGCGCTGCGTGCGCAGGCTGCTGAGGAGCTGCCGCCGGTGGAACGAGGCCAGCAGCACGGCGGCGAACGTCGTGCCGACCACCAGGCAGCCGACCAGGAAGAACGTCCGGCGCAGCAGTTCGTGCACGGGGCGCAGCAGGAGGTCGGCCGGGCGGTCCATCACAGCGATCCAGCCCGTGGGCTGCATCACGTCGAACACGTGCAGCGTGCCGCCGGATTCCTCGACCCCCTGCTGGTCGTGCCGGTAGACGCGCAGGAGCGCGGGGTCCACGGGGGCAACCTCGGGCGGGTTCGGCTCCAGCTTGGGGGTAAAGAGCGGCCGGCCGGCCGCGTCGATGATCTGGAGGCGGGTGTTCGCGCTCGAACCGCGTTCGATGGCTTGCAGACGCCGGCCCATGCGTTCCACCAGGATTTCCGCGCCGAGGTAACCGAGGAGGTTCGGGCTGCCTTTGTCGCGCACGGCGACGAGCACGCTGACCACCGGCCGCCCGTCGGACGCCCGCGGATAAACCGGCGTGACGGTGTAGTGCGGGCCGCTCTCGGGGTCGGCCCCGGCGGCGCGTTCGGCGGTGGTGCGCCAAGGGGCGTCAGCGAGGTTGGGAGCCGGCTGGTCGTGCACGGACGGCGGCAGGGAGGTCAGGACGTGGCCGGTGGCATCGGCCAGGAACATGCCGTCGATCCGGTTGACCTGCTGCACGGCGAACACGCCCGCCAGCCAGTCCTGCGCGGAGGGCGGCGGCGAGGCGACCGGCAGCGGCGAGGATGGAACGGGAGACGCCGGCAAGGTGGTGGTCGTGCCGGGACGTGGACGCCGCACGGGGGAGCTTGCGGCTGGAAACGCGGCCGGCGAGGGGGAGGCGCGCGGGTCAACGGCTGGCGCGATCGGCGGCAGCAGGACGTTGAGCGTGCCCGGGTGGGTGCGGTAGTAGTCCAGCGTCCCGCCGGTGCGCTCCAGTTCGTTCTCGACGTGCTGCGCGAGGCTGCCGACCAGCTCCCGGGCGTCGTCCATGATCTTGTTTTCCAGCGTGCGCCCGAGCACGCGGGAGGAGAAGTAGGCCAGCAGCAGCGAGGGCACCCAGCCCACCAACAGCACGCACAGCGCCAGATGCCAAGGCCGGAGCCGGTGCTTGGAGACGTATCTGGCAAAAGACTCTTTCACGGCTTGCGCGGCGGCGTCGGCCCCCTACCTTGCAGCCGACCCCGGCCGGAGGCAAGGCGTGGAGTGCAAGCCGTGGAAGATAGAAAATCCTGGATCAAAGCAACGTTATCTTCACGCCTGGTCGCCCGCCGCTGTCCCCTCCTTCACCTGACTCCCGACCCTCATTCCCTGCCTCTCGCATCCCCTGTACCCTCAACCGTCCCGGGAAAGCCGCTGTCGGGTTTGCTCTTGACGGTCGGGGAGAAAAAGCCATCATTTGCGCCGGAAATCCAGAGCGAAGCCTCGTTTTCTCATCTCTCGCAACATTTTCTATGTCTGGAATCTTTGGAACCTCCTTGTGGTCATTGTGTTACCTTGCGGTTCTCGTTGGGTTTTCCGCTTACGGCATCCATCGCTGGTGCATCATCTATCTCTTCCTGAAGAACCGCCGCCGGGTGCCCCAGCCCGTTTCGCACTTCACCGAACTGCCCGTCGTCACCGTCCAGTTACCCATTTATAATGAGCGCTACGTGGCCGAGCGGCTGTTGCGTGCGGTCAACGCCCTGGACTACCCCCGCGAGAAGCTGGAGGTCCAGGTTCTCGACGATTCGACCGACGACACCCGCGAGGTGATCGAGCAGGAGGTCGCGCGCCTGCGCGCCACCGGGCTGGACATCGCCCTGCTCCACCGCACGGACCGCACGGGCTTCAAGGCCGGGGCGTTGGAGAACGGCATGCAGGTGGCGAAGGGAGAATACATCTTCATCCTCGATGCCGATTTCCTGCCCAACCCGGACATTCTTCAGAAGACGATCCATTTCTTCACCGACCCCGGCGTCGGGATGATCCAGACCCGCTGGGGCCACCTCAACCGCGCGTATTCGCTGCTGACGCGCGTGCAGGCGATGTTCCTCGACGGCCACCTCCTGCTGGAGCAGACCGCCCGCTCGCGCTCGGGCCGGTTCTTCAACTTCAACGGCACCGCCGGCCTCTGGCGGAAGTCGTGCATCGAGGCCGCCGGCGGCTGGCAGCACGACACGCTGACCGAGGACCTCGACCTGTCCTACCGCGCGCAGCTCGCCGGGTGGCGCTTCGTGTTCCTGTCCGACGTGGTCACGCCCGCGGAGCTGCCTGTGGACATGAACGGCTTCAAGAGCCAGCAGCACCGCTGGACCAAAGGCTCGATCCAGACGTGCAAAAAAATCCTCCCGCTCATCCTGCGCTCGGACCTGCCGTGGACCATCAAGCTGGAAGCCACCCTGCACCTGACCAGCAATTTCTGCTACCTGCTGCTGGCCTGCCTGTGCCTGCTGCTCCAGCACGGCGGCGGCAGCGGCTGGGCGCGGTTCTGGCTCTTTGACGTGCCGGTGTTCATGACCACGAGCGTGTCGGTGGCGGTGTTCTACCTCTGCGCGCAACGTGAACTGTACCCACGCACGTGGATCAAGGAGATGCTGCTCCTGCCCGCGCTCCTCGCGCTGGGCATCGGTCTCTCGCTCAATAACGCCAAGGCCGTGCTGGAAGCCATCTTCAACCGTTCCAGCGCCTTCGTGCGCACGCCCAAGTACGGGATCGGCGACCGTCCGGCCACCCGCGCCTCGCAACAGGCATGGCGCGCGAGCCGCTACCTGCCCATGCGCTCGCTGCTGCCGATCCTGGAACTCGCCTTCGCGGTGTATTTCACCTGGTTCGTCTACAACGCCGCCGTCCACGGCCAGTTTACCAGTCTGCCGTTCCTGATCTTCTTCCAACTGGGCTTCTGCTACGTGGCGTTTTCGTCGCTCAAACAGTGGTTGCCTGCCCGGACGCAGCCGGACGGGGTGGTCGCCGCGTGAAGAAATGCAAAAGGCAAAAGGCGAAAGGCAATAGTTCAGAAGCCGGAGGGCGGAAGGACAGGAAAGTAGGAGAGGTCTATCACCGACGCACCTCTAAATTCCTCTGCCTCCCGTCAGCTTTCCTCACGGTGCCGCTCTGTTTTCTGAACTTTTGCATTTTGCGTTTTGCGTTTTGCGTTTTTCCCATGCCCGCCTGTATTTTGTAGCTGAACTTTTCGACGGTTCTGATGTCATAAGGACATTCCAATTTCCGGCGGCTCCGGCTGCCACGAACGAACGCCCCTCATCGCACGATTATCTCATTTGATGGAACCCGCCGCCCGCACCTTTGTGCGTACCCTGCGTCAGTTCTCCGCTCCCGCTGTCGCCTCGCTGGCGCTGGTCGGATGCGCCGCCGCCCCGCCCTTTGCCGCCACCCGCAACCAAATCATCATCAGCGTCAGGGACCAGAAGCTGACGCTCGTCCAAGAAGATCACTCGCGGATCACCTACCCTATTTCCACGTCGAAGTTCGGCCTCGGCGACCGCAGCCGCTCCTACGCCACGCCTACGGGTGAACTCGCCGTCGCCGCCAAGATCGGCGCGGGCGCGAGGCCCGGCACGGTGTTCCACGGGCGGGTGAGCACGGGCGAGATCGTCAAGATCGACGCCCCGGGACGCGACGCCATCGTCACGCGCATCCTCGCCCTGCGCGGGTTGCAGGACACCAACAAACAGGCGTTCTCGCGCGGCATCTACATCCACGGCACGCCCGAGGAGCGCAACATTGGCCGGCCGACCAGCTACGGCTGTATCCGGATGCGCTCGCGCGACGTGATCGCGCTCTTCGACGCGGTGAAGGTCGGCGCGCGCGTGCAGATCATCGACTCGACGCAGGATCAGGCCATCGCGTCGAACATCCTGACCGCCCCGCCCGACTCTCCGGCGGGCGCAAGCCCCGCCGCGGCGTTGGCGACCGCCGAGGCTGCCGTCAACAAGCCAGCCTCGCCGGTCGCGACCGCCGCCACCACGACCGCCACGGCCAGCGCCAAAACCGGTCAGACCACCACCATGACCGCCGTGGCCACCACTGTCATCCCCGCCAAGGCGAAGGCAGTGGCCCCGGCTCCGGCCGGTAAAAAGGAATGGGCCGGCACGCCCTCGCAGATGCTGGCCAAGCAGGCCGCTAACGAGGCCCGGGCGAAGAAAGACGCCAAGCCACCGGTGGGCGCGGCGACCGAGACACGGCCAATTTCCAACAGCAGCGACGACGCTGCCGGCAGGATGAGCCGCTCGGTGTTTGACTCGCTGTAGTCCGGTGCCGCCTCTGTCCTATGCAATCCAAACGATGGGTGAGGCCGCTGCTGGCTTTCGTGATCACGTTCGGCATCCTGGCGATGAGCGCCAGCCTGGTGCGCGTGGCGGCGTTCTACCAGCGTTTGTTCAGCCAGGGATTGCAGACGGACGATCCCAGCGTGGCAAAGCAGGCGACGGAGGAATTGTCCCGCATGGACCGGCTTTACACGCCGACTTTCCTGGTTGCCGCCCTGCTGGTGGCGGGCGGGTCCGCCGTGGTGTTCGCGCTGTGGCGACCCAAAGCCCGGACCGACCTGCCGCCGCCCCTGCCGGCTGACCGGTGAACTGGAGGCCGCAAAAACCCGTTGACAGGTCGAGGGGAACGCGCCAGCTTGGCGACCCTTTCGCTCTCGAAGTCACCGCAATTTTTCCGAGTCATGGCCAACACCAAATCCGCTGCCAAGCGCGCCCGTCAGACCATCAAGCGCACCGCGCGCAACCGCACCGTGCTCACGGCGCTCAAGGGCAAGACGAAGGTTGTCCGGACGGCGACCGGCGACAAGGCCGCCGCCCAGGCGCTCGTGTCTGATTTGGACAAGGCGGTCAAGCGCGGCGTGATCCACAAGAACGCGGCCAACCGCCGCAAGAGCCGCCTGGCCAAGAAGCTGGCCGCGCCGGCGGCAGCCTGATGTGGAGTTGCCGCGTCAGCGGCTTCGTCATTAAGGTAGGATCGCCTCTCCGAGGCGATCCAAATATTTCTGGCACGAGCTGCCGACGATGGTCACGGTTACCCAATCAAAGTTTGGATCGCCTCGGAGAGGCGATCCTACCTTAATGACGACCGGCAGCCTCGCGACTACCTGCTTTATTTCATAGCAGCGTTGTCCAGACGCTTCTTAATGCCCCGCGCCTTGGCGAGTGCTGCCTCCGCTGTCGGGGCCAGCACGCAAAAATGCCCCATCTTGCGCCCTGGCTTGGCCCGTGCCTTGCCGTAGAGATGCAGCTTGGCCGCCGGTTCGGCCAGCACCGGCGACCAGTCCGGCGCTTGCAAACCATCGGCGCTCCACAGATCGCCGAGCAGGTTGACCATCACCGCCGGCCGCAAAAGCTCCACGTCTCCCAGCGGCAGGTCGCAAACCGCCCGCGTATGCTGCTCGAACTGGCTCGTCAGCCCGGCGTCGAACGTCAGGTGACCCGAGTTGTGCGGACGCGGAGCCAGTTCGTTGACCACCATGCGACCGTCACGCGCCAGGAACATTTCCACGGCGAGGAGTCCCTGCACGTCGAGCGCCTCGGTGATGGCGCGGGCGAGACCCTCCGCCTCGCGCAGCACCGAGGGTGCGAAGCGCGCCGGGCAGATCGTCACGTCGAGGATGTGGCGGGTGTGGATGTTCTCGAACGCCGGGAACGGCCGCAGCTCACCCCGGCCGTTGCGCGCGCAGAGGACGGAAAGCTCCGCGTCAAACGCCACCCAGGCTTCCAGCACGCCGCGGCGCGGCTGGCCGCCGCTCCATTGCGCCCAGGCGGTGGCGGGGTCGAGGTCAGCGGTGATCTTGAGCTGGCCCTTGCCGTCGTAGCCGCCGCCGGTCGTCTTGAGAACGCACGGCGTACCCAACGCGGCGACGGCGACGGCGAGTTCGCCGGAGTTCGTCACGATCCGAAAAGGCGCGTGCGGGAAACCGTGCCGGTGCAGGAAGGTTTTCTCGCGCTCACGGTCCTGACAAATTTCCAGGGCGGACCAGCGGGGATGCACCGGGCAGAAACGCTCGACGGTTTGCAACGCCGCCGGCGGGATGTTCTCAAACTCGTACGTCGCCACGTCCAGGCCGCGTGCGAACGCCCCCAGCGCCGCCCCGTCGTCGAACCGGGCACCCACCGTCTCCTCGCACACCGGAGCGGCGGGAGCGTTCTCCCCGGCGGGATCGAAGGTCCGCAGCCGGTAGCCCAGGCGGCGGGCGGCGAGGGCGGTCATGCGCGCGAGCTGCCCGCCGCCGAGCAGGCCGATCAGGGAACCGGGAGGGATCATGAAGGCAGAAGTAAGAAGGCAGAAGACAGAAGTCCAGAGAAGAACAAACAACGAGAAATTCTCCGCTGGATTCTGCTTTCTTGCTTCCTACTTCTGCGTTATCACCCTGCGGGCGATGTCTCGCGGACTCGACGCTGCCTTCTTACTTCTGCCTTTTCATGAGTCTCCCCCTCGCTACCCAGTTCTACCAGACGACCGTCTACACCGCGCGCGAGGTCGGGCTGCTGCCGATCATGACGGAACTAGTCCTCACGGCGACGATGTTCTCGTTCCTGGCGGCGTTCGTGTTTTTCCTGTCCAGGGGGAACAGCATCCACCCCGCGCATCGTGCCGGCGGGGGGATCACGGCGGTGATCTGCCTCGTGGCCGGCGTGGCCTACTGGTATATCCGTTATTACTACCATGACATGATGCACGCCCTCGCGGTGAGCAACGCCGACCCGGTCGCCCGCCACGACATCATCCGCAACGGCTTCTTCACCATCGGCCAGTACCGCTACATGGACTGGATCGTCACCACCCCGCTGCTGCTGCTGAAAACCGTCCTGCTGCTCAAGGTCAAGCCGCGCGAGATCGCCGGCACGATCGCGTTGCTGCTCGGCGCGGACGTGTGGATGATCCTGGCCGGCTGCATCGGCGACCAGCAGATCGGCCCGGACGGCACGCTGCTCGTGGGCCGACACCTGCTGTGGGGCACCCTGTCGACGCTAGGCTATCTCGTGACTCCCTACGTGCTCTTCCGGCGCTTGGCACCGCGCTACGGCGGTTGGACGGACGATGAAAGCGGCCACGCTTTCCGCATCCTGGCGTTTTCCACGGTGACCACCTGGGGGGTGTACCCCTTGGGCTACCTGGCGACGGCGTTCTTTCCGAAAATGGACCTGAACTGGATTCATCTCGCGTACACGACGGCCGACCTGGTCAACAAGATCGGCGTCGCGGTGGTGGCCTTCCTGGCCGGGTCCGAGGAGCTGGCCCGCCGCTCGCCGCCCGAAGCGGTGCAGCCGGCGCGGATTTCGACCTGAGGGAAGGCAGAAGGCAGAAGTGCGCAGATCAGAGCAGCCGCCTGCCTTCCAGGCTTTTGGCCTCTGGACTTCTGCCTTCTGACTTCTGCATTTACAAAGGCTCCGCCCCGCCTGACACTCCCGCCATGGAAATCGCCACGCAACTCGCCCTGTTTTTGGAGAATACGCCCGGCACCCTCGCCGCCGTCTGCGACGAACTCGCCGCCGCCAGCATCAACATCCTGGCGCTGACGATTTCCGACACCGTGGACCATTCGGTCGTGCGCATGATCGTCAGCGACACCGACAAGGCCCTGAGCATCTTCGAGGAACACGGCACGCTGGTGGTGGAAAACGAGGTGCTGCTCGTCGAGATCGACAACAAGCCCGGCAGTCTTTCCAAGATCGCCCAGGAACTCGCGGGGGCCGAAATCAACATCGAGTATGCCTATCTGGCCACCGGGCACGAAACCTCGCAGGGCCTCATGGTGCTGCGGCTCAGCGACGCGGAGAAGGCGCTGGCCCTCCTCAAGGATCTGTGACAAAAGCACGCGCCGTGCGCGGTTGAAACGTTGTGGGTTGTGAGTTGTGAGGAGGCTTGCAATCTGGAAAGCTCCGTAACTTTTGCGGAGTGGATGTCAGCGGACGCTCGTCGCTACCCACAACCCACAACTCATAACCATGTCCATTAGAGTCTGGCCAGGAACCCCTTACCCCCTCGGAGCCACGTGGACGGGCCACGGGGTGAACTTTGCCCTGTTCAGCGAGAACGCTTCGGGCGTGGACGTGTGCCTGTTCGACGACGCCGACTCCCCCACCGAAAGCCTGCGCGTGCGCATGACCGAACACACCGACCAGGTGTGGCACGTTTTCCTGCCCGACGTGCAGCCCGGTCAATCCTACGGCTTCCGCGTCTACGGCTTGTATAACCCAAAGAAAGGTCAGCGGTTCAATGCCTCCAAGCTGCTGCTCGATCCGTACTCCAAGGCTATCAGCGGCGACATCCACTGGGGCACGGAGATGTACGCCTACGAGATGGGCGGCGACCCCGAGGAGGAAGGGGCGCGGGACTACCGCGACGACGCCTGGGGGATGCCCAAGAGCATCGTCATCGACCCGTCTTTCGAATGGGATGGAGATGAGTTGCCGCGCACGCCGCTGCACAAGTCGATCATCTACGAGACGCACGTCAAAGGCTTTTCCAAGCTCAACCCCGAGGTGCCCGAGGAAGCGCGCGGCACGTACGCGGGTCTGGGCAGCGAGGCGTCCGTGCGCTACCTGCGGGAACTCGGCGTCACGGCGGTCGAACTCCTGCCCGTGCACCAGCACGTCGAAGATCAGCACCTCGTCGAGAAGGGGCTGAAGAACTACTGGGGCTACAACACGATCAGCTATTTCGCGCCTCACCATTCGTACGCGACGGCCGAGCCGGGCACCGACGTGGTGCGCGAGTTCAAGGGGATGGTGAAGAACCTCCACGCGGCGGGGATCGAGGTCATCCTCGACGTGGTCTATAATCACACCGCGGAGGGTAACCACCTCGGACCGACGCTGAGTTTTAAGGGCATTGACAACCAGAGCTATTACCGGCTGTCGCACGAAGACCCGAGCCGCTACCTGGATTTTACCGGGTGCGGTAACTCACTGAACGTCCTGCACCCGCAGGTGTTGCGCATGGTGGTTGACTCGTTGCGCTACTGGGTGACGGAGATGCACGTCGACGGCTTCCGCTTCGACCTCGCGGCGACGCTGGTGCGCGGCGAACAGGGTATCAGCAAATACTCGGCGTTCCTGGCGATCATTCATCAGGACCCGGTGTTGAGTCAGGTCAAGCTCATCGCCGAGCCTTGGGACATCGGCGAGGGCGGTTACCTCGTGGGAAATTTCCCGGTGCTCTGGGCCGAGTGGAACGGCAAGTACCGCGACACCGTGCGGCGGTACTGGAAGGGAGACGAGGCGCAGGCGGCGGAGTTCGCTTACCGGTTGAGCGGGAGTTCGGACCTGTACCAGACCAGCGGCAAACGGCCGTACGCGAGCATCAATTTCATCACCGCGCACGACGGTTTCACGCTCAACGACCTGGTCTCGTACAACGACAAGCACAACGAGGCCAACGGCGAAGGCAACCGCGACGGCGACAACAACAACGCGAGTTGGAACTGCGGCGCGGAAGGTCCGACCGACGACCCGAAGATCAGTGCCGTCCGGCAACGGCAGCGGCGGAACTTCCTGGCCACGCTGCTGTTGAGCCAGGGGGTGCCGATGCTGCTCGGCGGCGACGAGCACGGCCGCACGCAGGACGGCAACAACAACGCCTATTGTCAGGACGACAACCTCTCGTGGCTCGGCTGGCAGCGCGACAAATCCGCGCAGCAACTTTTGTCTTACACAAAAGGGCTTATCAAGCTGCGCAACGAGCACCCGGTGTTCCGGCGGCCGAAGTTTTTCCAGGGCCGCAAGATCCGCGGTCAGGAAGTGAAGGACATCATGTGGTTCAACCCCGGCGGCACGGAGATGACCGACGAGGAATGGAACTCGCACTTCGTGCGTTCACTGGGGATGCTGCTCAGCGGCAAGGCCATCGACGTGCGCGACGAGCGCGGCGAGCCCATCGTGGACGACACTTTTTTGGTGTTGTTCAACGCGCACCACGAGCCGCAGCGTTTCACGTTGCCGGGGCGGGTGGACGTGCGTTGGGGACTGTTCGTCGACACGGCGGAGGACATGGGTCTTGTGGAACCGGTGCGGACGTACCAGGCCGGACAGGCGCTCAAGCTGGCGGACCGTTCGCTGTGCCTGCTGCGGTTGGTCGAGGGCGAGGAGAGTTCAGTGACGACGCGGTGATATTTCTGGATAGGCCGAAGGCCGGTCGTTTAATAAGGTAGGGATGCCTCTCCGAGGCAATCCCAAATTTCTTCTGGATCACCGTGCGATGAAACAAACCGGCCGTAAAATCTTCCTGCACGATGTACCTCCTTGGATAGACCCGGACGCCTGCGACTACTTTGTCACAATCTGCTGCAAACGCCGGACGACGAATCAACTTTGCTTACCCGGCATCGGCGACGCGCTACTGGATTCGGTCCGGTTCTATCGGGCGCAAGAAAAATGGTCTCCGTGGCTGTTCCTATTGATGCCCGACCACGTCCACATGATCGTCGGCTTCGGTCGCCAATACCGCATCGAGGCGGTGTTGAGCGCATGGAAACGCTACGTTGCCACCAAGCACAAGATCATTTGACAACAAGGATTCTTCGAGCATCGACTGCGGCGCAACGAAAGCGCAGACGAAAAGGCGGAGTACATCCGGCAAAATCCGGTGCGGGCAGGGTTGGTGCAGACGGCAGCCGAGTGGCCGTTCTTGTTGGAGATGCACGATTGAACCGCGTCCAGAAAATCTAGGGACTGCCTCGGAGAGGCATCCCTACCTTATTGGGACGACGCCGCTGCGCGGCGGGACGCGTTTCGAGATTTTCCGACATTTGCCCTTGGCATTTTGACGTTTGCGTTTGTAGTTACCGCCATGGACGACCTCACTCCGCCCCCGGGCGCATTCCCGACCGACGCCGGGGTCCACTACCGCGTCTGGGCACCGGAAAAACGCTCGGTGGACGCCGTCGTCAACGGCGGCGAACGCACGATCCCTCTGCCAGCGGCGGACGACGGCTTTTTCCAAGGCACCGACGCGGCCGGCCGCGCGGGCGACCTGTACAAATTCCGACTCGACGGCGACGAAGGTCAGGTCTTCCCCGACCCGCTCTCGCGTTACCAACCCGAAAGTGTTCACGGTCCTTCCATGGTCATCAAACCCGGCTGGGACTTCTGGCAGCACGAGCCGCCACCACGCCCCGTCGCGCTCGACTCGCTCGTCATCTACGAACTCCACGTCGGCACGTTCACGCCCGAGGGAACTTTCCGCGCCGCCATCGGCAAGCTGGACAACCTCAGGGAACTCGGCGTCAACACCCTCGAACTCATGCCGCTGGCCGACTTCCCCGGCCGCTGGAACTGGGGCTACGACGGCGTGTTCCTCTACGCGCCCACGCGCGCGTACGGCCATCCCGATGACCTGCGCGCGCTGGTCGACGCCGCCCACGCGCGGGAGATGTTCGTCGTGCTCGACGCGGTCTACAACCACCTCGGACCCGACGGGAACTACCTCGGCGCTTACACGAAAAATTATTTCAATCCCGCCCACAAAACGCCGTGGGGCGACGCGCTGAACTTCGACGGTCCGCACCATGGCCCGGTGCGGCAATTTTTCCTCGGCAACATCGTTTACTGGATAGAGGAATTCCGCTTCGACGGCTTCCGGCTCGACGCGGTCCACGCCATCCTCGACGAATCCGACACGCACATCCTCGCCGACCTCGCGGCGGCGGTTCACGCGCGCGGTGGTTTCGTGATGGCCGAAGACGAGCGCAACGCCGCGTTCCTCGCCGAACCGGCGAACACGGGCGGCAGCGGACTCGACGCGTTGTGGGCCGATGACTTTCACCACAGCGTCCGCGTCTCGCTCACCGGCGAACAGGAAGCGTACCTGAAGAATTTCACCGGCACCGGCCACGAACTCGCCGACACGCTGGCCCACGGCTGGCACTATCGTGGGCAAGCCACGCCCACCGGGAACAAGGGACGCGGGACTCCCTGCGCGCAACTGCCGCCGCACGCGTTTTGCCACTGCATCTCCAACCATGATCAGGTCGGCAACCGGGCGTTCGGCGAACGTCTCTCGGCGGCCTGTACTCCGGCGGGTTACCGGGCGGCGAGCGCGCTGCTGTGCCTCGCGCCGTACACGCCGCTGATTTTCCAGGGGCAGGAATGGGCGGCCTCGACGCCGTTCCTGTATTTCACCGACCACCACGAGGAACTAGGCCGGCTCGTGACCGAAGGCCGGCGCAAGGAGTTCGCGGGCTTCGCAGCGTTCGCGGAAGGCGCGAGCACCAAGGACATTCCTGATCCGCAGGCGGAGGGAACGTTCCAATCATCAAAGCTGCGCTGGGAAGAAGCGGCGGCGGGCGTCCATGCGCAGACGCGGGCGTTGTACCGCGAGGCGCTCCGGCTGCGGCGTGAGGAACGTGCGATCCTCGCCCGCCGGGACCGCGCGACTTGGCAGGCCGTTCCGCTCGGCGAGAACACCGTAGCTATCGCGTATACCGACGTGGCGGCGGGCGAGATGTGCATGGTCGTCGTCAACCTCAAAGGCGGCGACACCCACGCGGCGATGATCGACGAAGGCCCGCTGGTGGAGGTCATTTTTTCCAGCAACGAGGCGCGCTTCGGTGGCGACGGCGCGAGCGCCTACGATCCGGCGGAACGCGCACTGTTCTTCGAGCAACCGGAATTGTTGATTTTAAAGTCTAAAGGCTTGTCAGCGGCGTAGTCAACTTTCTCCGTATGTCTTCGTCTTCCACCGCGCAGCCGCGCATTCCTTCCGCCACGTACCGCGTGCAGATGCACAAGGGTTTCACCTTCGAGCAGGCGCGCGCCATCGTGCCCTACCTGCACGACTTGGGCATCAGCGACCTCTACACGTCGCCGTTTTTCCAGGCCAGCCCCGGCAGCACGCACGGCTACGACATCGTCGATCACAACCACCTCAACCCGGAGATCGGCACCGAAGCGGATTTCGACGCGATGGTGGCCGTGCTCCGGGAGCGGCAGATGGGCCTCGTCGCGGATTTCGTGCCCAACCACATGGGCATCGCCGAGACCACCAACGGCTGGTGGATGGACGTGCTCGAAAACGGACCGAGTTCGCTGACCGCCAAGTGCTTCGACATCGACTGGCACCCGCTCAAGCGCGAACTCGAAAACAAGGTCCTCCTGCCCATCCTCGGCGACCAGTACGGCCGCGTGTTGGAAAAGGGCGAACTCAAGCTCTCGTTTGAGGGCGGCAGCTTCTACTTGAACTACTACGCGACGCGGCTGCCGATCAACCCGCGCACGTACAACCAGATCCTCTCCCTGGCCCTGGCGGAACTCAAGCCGACCAGCGAATTACCCGTCGCGCCCGTGGTCGGCGGATTGGCGGGGCATTCATACCACCTGCCCGAGTTGCAGAGCATCATGACGCAGCTCGAAAAGATGCCGCCGCGCACTTCCACCGACCAGGAACTCATCGCCGAGCGCGCGAGAGAAAAGGAGGTCGCCAAGGTGCGGCTCGAACAGGTCTGCGTCGAGCACCCGGAGGTCGCCCGGGCCATCGCGCGTGCGATTGACACCATCCAGGGTACGGCCGGCGACGCCGCATCTTTCGACCGGCTCGATACGCTCATCGAGGCGCAGGCGTACCGCCTGAGCTATTGGCGGGTGGCGGCGGAGGAGATCAACTACCGTCGCTTCTTCGATATCAACCAACTCGCCGCCATCCGCGTGGAGGACAAGGAAGTCTTCCACGCCACGCACCAGCTCGTCTGGCGGCTGCTGGAGAAGGGAGCGGTCACCGGCTTGCGCATCGACCACCCGGACGGCCTGTATGACCCACGCGGGTATTTCCGGCAGCTCCAAGAGAACTTCGCGCGTCTCACGCAGCAAGAGTTGCCCAAGGATGGGAAGGGCGTCTACCTGCTCGGCGAAAAGATTCTCTCCGGCGACGAGGAACTGCGCGAGGACTGGCCCATCCATGGGACGACCGGCTACGATTTTACGACGCACGTCACCCAACTCCTCGTGGACCCGGCGGCGGAAAAGGCGTTTTCCGAGACGTACCAGAAGTTCATCCAGCGCAACGTTCATTTTCCCACGCTCGTCTACGAGAAGAAGCGGCTGACGATGCGGCTGTCGCTGGCCAACGACATCAACGTGCTCGCCGCCATCCTGGACCAGCTCAGCGAGCGCAACCGGCTCTACCGCGACTTCACTCTCAACTCCCTGAAGGCGACGGTGCGCGAGGTCATCGCGTGTTTCCCGGTGTACCGGACGTACCTGTTCCACGGACAAACGCCGAGCGCCGAGGACCGCGCCGTGGTCGACAAGGCCGTCAAAGCGGCCAAGCGGCGCAACCCGGGCATGGAAGCGTCCACGTTTGATTTCCTGCGCGACATCCTGCTTTTCAAGTTCCCGCCCAACACGGACGAGGCGGGGGTCGCCGAGCACGAGCATTTCGTGATGAAGTTCCAGCAGTGTACCGGACCCATCATGGCGAAGGGGCTGGAGGACACGGCGTTCTACATCTTCAACCGGCTGGTGGCGCTCAACGAGGTCGGCGGCGAGCCGCAGCACTTCGGCAGCACGCCGGAGAAGTTCCACCGCACCAACGAGCACAACGCCAAACGCTGGCCGCACACGATGCTGGCCTCCTCCACGCACGACACCAAGCGCGCCGAGGATACCCGCGCGCGGGTTGCCGCGCTCTCGGAGTTACCTAACGAGTGGCGGCGGGCGTTGCGGGCGTGGAGCGCGGCCAACCGCAAGCACAAGACCACGGTGGACGGCGAGCAGGCCCCCGACGCGAACGAGGAATACCTCATCTACCAGATCCTGCTCGGCACGTGGCCGGTGGAGTCCGCGCCCGGCGACGAAGGCGCGGCGGCGGTGCGTTCGTCCTTTGCGTCGCTGACGCCCGAGGACCATGCGGCGTACGTTGGGCGCATCCAGGAGTACATGACCAAAGCCATCAAGGAGGCGAAGGTCAACAGTTCGTGGATTCAGCCCAACGAAGGGTGGGACGGCGCGGTGCGGAAGTTCGTCGCGGCCCTGCTCAGGCGCGGGAAGGCGGCGAACCCCTTTGTGAAGGCGTTCACTCCGCTGGCCGAGCAGGTCGCGCGGCTGGGGATGGTCAATTCGCTCGCCCAGACCGTGCTCAAGCTGACGGTGCCGGGCGTGCCGGACGTTTACCAGGGCTGCGAACTGTGGGACCACAGTCTCGTCGACCCCGACAACCGCCGTCCGGTGGACTACGTGCGCCGCCGGGAAACACTCACCGCTTTGGAGGGAGCCGACCCCCGCGCGCTGCTGGAGACGTGGCCGGACGGAGGGGTAAAGCTGTTCGTCGTGAGCAGGCTGCTGCGTTACCGGCGGGAGCACGCGGAACTTTTCCGGACCGGCGGCTACCGGCCGTTGGCCGTCACGGGCAAGCACGCGGACAGCGTCGTGGCGTTCGTGCGCGGGCCGGTGGACGCGCCGTCGCTGCTGGTGGTCGTGCCGCGGCTGAGCGCGCGCGTGGGCAACCCGCCGGTGGGCGCGGCGTGGGGCAACACGGCGTTGGCGTTGGAGGCGGGGGGAACCGGCGGACCGTGGCGCGATCTGTTGACCGGGCAAACGGTCAGCCTGGACCTGGCGGGGTCGGTGCCGGTGTCCGAAGTGCTGGCGGATTTCCCGTGCGCGGTGCTGGTGCGGTAGTCATAGGGCCGTGCTACCTGTAAACGTGTGATCAACCAGGGAAAAAAGAACGTGCTCGGCATCCGGGTGGACGCCGTGGACTACGAAGCGGCGGAGGAAGCCATCATCCGGGCGGCGCACGCGGAACAGCCGTTCGCGGTCTCCGCGCTCGCGGTCCACGGGATCATGACCGGCGTGCTCGACCCCGAGCACAAGTACCGGCTCAACTGCTTCGACCTCCTCACCCCCGACGGCCAGCCGGTGCGCTGGGCGATGGCGTTCACCGGGCAGGCGCGGCTGCCCGACCGGGTGTACGGGCCGTTCCTGACGTTGCGGGTCTGCGCGCGGGCGGAACGGGAGGGGCTGAGCGTTTACCTCTACGGAGCGACGGCGGCGACGCTGCAAAAGCTGGAGGCCGCGCTCAAGGAGCGTTTCCCGGCGTTGCGCGTGGCCGGGCGGCAGCCCTCGCGGTTCCGGCCGGCGACGTTCAAGGAGCGGGCGGCGGACGTGGCGGCCATCCGGGCTTCGGACGCCAGCCTCGTCCTGGTGGGTCTGGGCTGCCCTCGGCAGGAGGTGTGGGCGTACGAGATGCGCGAGGACTTGGGACGGCCGCTGCTGGCGGTGGGCGCGGCGTTCGACTTTCTGGCCGGCAGCCTGTCGATGGCCCCGGCGTGGATGCAGGCGCGGGGGCTGGAATGGCTCTACCGGCTGACGCGCGAGCCAAAGCGGCTCTGGCGGCGTTACCTGATCCTCAATCCGCACTACTGCTGGCTGCTCTTGCAGCAAGTGTTGAGAATCCGCCGCTTCGACCCGGAGGCCGCCGCCAAGCCGACCGAGCGGCGGAGCTACGGATAGCGCGGCCGGCGCTTGACCTGTCCGGCAAAGCCCGGGAAACTGCCGCCCAGATGCCTACCGCACTCGTCACCGGTTCTTCCGGCCTCATCGGCTCGGAAGTCGTCGCATTTTTCAGCCGCCTGGGATGGACCGTCCACGGCGCGGACAACAACATGCGCGCCGACTTCTTCGGCGCGGCGGGCGACACGCGCTGGAACCAGCAGCGGCTGCTCTCCTCATACGAGGGGTTCGAGCACCACGAACTCGACATCCGCGACCGGGCGGCGGTGTCCGCGTGCCTGGAAGAACTGCGGCCGACGCTCATCGTGCACACCGCCGCGCAGCCGAGCCACGACCTGGCGGCGTCGCGGCCTTTCGACGACTTCGATGTGAACGCGGGCGGCACCCTGAACCTGTTGGAAGCGACCCGCCGCCACGTGCCCGGGTCGGTGTTCGTGCACATGAGCACCAACAAGGTCTACGGCGACGGCCCCAACCGCATCGCGCTCAAGGAACTCCCCACGCGCTGGGACTACGACGACGCGGCCTTCGCGGGCGGCATCGCGGAGACGTTTCCCATCGACCAATGCAAACACAGTCTTTTCGGGGCGAGCAAGGTGGCGGCCGACGTGATGGTGCAGGAGTACGGCCGGTACTTCGGGCTGAAGTGCTGCGCGTTGCGCGGCGGCTGCCTGACGGGGCCGAACCACTCGGGCGTCGAGCTGCACGGGTTCCTGAGCTACCTCATCAAGTGCAACGTGATCGGGCGCACGTACAAGGTGTTCGGCTACGGCGGCAAGCAGGTGCGCGACAACATCCATGCCTTCGACGTGGCGAGCTTCATCCATCGTTTCTACGAGGTGCCGCGTTGCGGGGAGGTCTACAACATCGGCGGCGGCCGGGCAAACAGCGTGTCGATCCTGGAGGCGTTCGAGCGGGCGGCGGCGCTCTCGGGCAAGGCCATGAGCCACGAGTACGTGGACAAGGCGCGAGAGGGTGACCACATCTGTTACATCAGCGACCTGTCGAAGATGCGCGCGCATTATCCCGGCTGGGACCTTACCAAGTCGCTCGACAACATTTTCTCCGAGATCTACCAGGCATCATCGGGGCAACCCTGATAAAGGGCCTCTCGCAAAGGCCGCAAAGGGGCGGAAAGGAAAAGCCTCGCACAAAGGCCACAGAGGTCACGGAGAAGAGGGAAGAAACGAAAAATCCGAAGTCTCTGTTTCCAACCCCTTTCTTCTCCGTGGCCTCTGTGGCCTCTGTGCGAGGCTTCTTCTGGCTGGCTGATGGGGCCTGGAACACCCTTTTCTTCCTTTTGCGTCCTTTGCGTCCTTTGCGAGAGGCTATTCCGGCTTGTTCCACATTGTTTTAATCGGGTGCAGCGTCCACGCGCCGTCACGGCGTGCCCCTTCGATGCGGTCCACGAAGTTGCCCAGGCTGCGGATGTACCGGTTCTGCTCGCCCCAGTCGCGCAGGCGGTAGCCGAGGTGGTGCGCGGTCGTCGACAAATAAAGCTCCAGGTAGATCGGCAGCGGTTCAGAGGCGCGCGCGACGGCGTCGAACGCCTCGCGCGTCCAGAACGATCCGCTGCCGAACATCGACAGCACCACGCCGGGATCGCGCCGCACGCTGAAGCTCGCCCAATGCTCCCGAAAGCCCGGCTGCAACCGGTGGTAGAGCAGGTGGGGTTGGTTCGTGCCGTCCACGCGGGCGAGTTGGAAGCCGAGCACGTCGGCGCGTTCAGCCTCCAGCCGGGCAACCTGCAAGGCATTGAACCCCGCGACGAGCGGCAGATGGTCGTACTCCGCGAAGTGGACGTGCGTGAACAATCTTCCGTGTTCCGCCAGCCACCGGGAAGTCCCGCGCCAGACCTCCGAGTAGCTTTGCCGCTCGCGGGGATGGTGAACGGTGCGCAGCCGGGGATCGTCCACGCGAATTTTCTGGGAATGGGCCACCTGTACAAACGCCTCCGCCGCGCCGGTGAAGACCACCAACACGTCGTCGACGGGGCAGTAATCGCGCCACCAGCCGAGCATTCTCGCCACGGCGGCGGGAGACTGGTGGGTTAGCAGCAGGTTAAGCACCCGGCTCATGGGGAAAGTCCGGGGCCGGGTGCGTGGTGAAACGGAGTTCCTGCTTCCAGTACGTCAGCCGCTCCTGCGGGACGAACTCCGGCACGACGATGGCGTCCAGCCCGATGACGTGGACCCGCCCGCGAAAAGGCACCAGCAACGCCCGGCCCAACACCCGGCCGGTGCGCGCGTCGACCACGCGGGAGCCGAGCAGGCGCGCCACGAAGAGAACCACCGCGCGCAGTGCAAGTTTGAGCCGTTCCATCGTCGTCAGACAAAAGGGCGAATCGCCGCCGGGAAGTCAATCTTCATTTGCCATCGAGCGCGCCCAGGATCGCGTCGATCCGCTCGCGCGCGAGCCGGTCGAAACTGAATCGCTGCACCCAGGCGATTCCATCCGCGCGCAAGCGGTCATGGCAGGTGTCGTCACCCAGGAGGGTATCGAGCGCGCGGGTGGTGGCGTCGGTGTCGGCATAATCGACGATCAAGGCGTGGCCACCCGTGACCTCGTCCATGATGGGGATGTGGTTGACGACGCAGGGCGTGCCGCAGGCCATCGACTCCGCCACGCAACGGCCGAAGGTTTCCTCCCGGCTGGCGAGGCAAAACGCGCGGGCGTGGCGGTAAAGCGGCGCGAGCCAGCGGTCCTCGATCCAGCCGAGGAAGCGCACGTCCCCCTCGATCCCGAGCGCGGCGGTGTGCGCGCGGGCGGCGTCCGCCCCACCGTACCAACCGCCGCCGACCATGACGAGCGGGTGCTCCCGGCGGCGTTCCGGGGAAAGTTTCGCGTACGCGGCCAGCAGCAGATCGGCCTGTTTGTACGCATAGAAGTTGCTCGCCCAAAACACATACCCCGGCGCGAGGCTGAACTCTGCCCGGAGCGCCTCCACCTCGCCGGGCGGGGCGTCAGGCGTGAACTGCCCGTGCTGCATCCCCTCGTAGGAGATCGTCAGCCGGTCGGCAGCGCGCGGGAACACCCGCAAAACCTGGTCGGCGGCGAAGCGCGAGTTGACGATGATCCGGTCGGCACGGTCCACGCTGCGGTTGACGATCAACCGACGGTAGAGCGCGCGGGCCAAGCCGACGCGGTTGGAGGTCTGGAGGTGCTGGAGCGAAAACAGGTGCATCACCGTCGGCAACGACTTCCGTAACGGCACGAAGCCCACGGTCAGCAACGCCGCCGCCCCGAGCCGTCGTGCCGCCGCTGGCACCAGGAAATGATCGGCGAACAACCGTCGCGTGAGATGATCGTTGGCGGGGTAGCGCCGCACGACCTGTACGCGCGGCGAGCGGATCGTCCATTCCTGGTTCGGACCGGCGAAGACGATCCAGTCGATCTCCGGATATAGGTCGAAGGCATGCGAGACGAACTCGTGGAAAAGTGAGGTCAACCCCGTCTTGCGGCTGGGGTGTTCGCAGAGGGTGGAGAGAGCCAGTTTCACGCGGCGGCAGACCGGAAGGCCGGCTCCAGGTGTTCGCGGACGCAACGCTCCAGGTAGGAGAACTCGAAGTCATGCGAACGCCCCTTGGCTGCCCGGCAGGCGCGCAGCCAGCGCGAGGGATCCTCGATCCAACCCGCCACCATCCGCCCGCCTGCCTCCAGCCATGCTTCGATGTTCGTTATACGCTCGTTCAAGCCGGTCTCGGGCGTGGCCACCGTGACCGGGCCGCCTAGGCCGAGCGTCATGGTGGGCAGCCCCGTGGAATAGGCTTCCAGGATCGCGAGCGACGAGGAGTCGTGCATCGTGGGATACACAAACAGGTGGCTGTCGGCGTAAGCCCGCATCAGCTCCGGCCGCGCGACCATGCCGTGGAAGGCGACGTGCGGCGTCATTCCCAAGCGTGCGGTGCGTTCCTGCAAGGCAGCCAACGCCGGACCTTGCCCGTAAACGTCCAGCGTGGCGTGGATGCCCCTGCTGCGCAACGCGCGCAGGAACTCGACGCCGAGGTGCATCCCCTTCCACCACAGCGTACGCCCCGCGCAGATGCAACGCACCCGGCCGGACAAGAGAGGGGCCTGCTGTTCGCGGGCGCGCCCGACCGCCGTGTCATCCTCCCCGCGATCCTCGAAGGCATCGGGGAAGACTACAGCCGTGCGAGGCGCGCCGATGGTTGTCAACACGTCGAGCGTCTCGCGGGTGGTGGCGAGCGTGGTGCGGGCGTGCTTGAACACGGCGCGCAGGCCTGGCAGGGCCGCAAAGGCATAATTGATCGGCGCGCGGGCCGCCTCGGCCGCCACTTCCTTCCAAGGCAAGCGAAGCTGCCCCAGTAACGTCCAGGGAATGCTTTCCCCGCCGCCGAGCGGGCCGATGGTATACGGGATGTCGAGCTGGTCGTAGCGAGGCAACACCCGGAAGGAACCCAAAGTGATGTGGTGCAGGCCGGCCACCGGCCGCGTGCGGATGAGTTCTCGGCAACGTTCCAGCGCCTGCGAGCACCAGCGCCGGTAGGCGGGATAATATTGTCGCGCGGGACCGGGAGCGAACTCCTCCCCCACGCCATGCACCCGCCAACCCTCGGGGGTCCCGCGCTCCTCGAAGTGACGCGCGCTAGAAGGCAGGGTGAGTACTTCCAGTCGGTAAAACTTCGCCAGCGCATTCGCCCAGACCCACGCTTTGCCGGGTTCCGACCCCATGTCGTCCCGGATGCCGGCGGCCGTCAGGATCAGAAGGGGTTTTTCCATGGTTCCGCGCGCTCCGAGTGCGCCATCTAAGACAGGACCCCCGTCTCTGTCAACGCAAACCCGGGACACTCCCGGCGACCGGGTCACCCCGGGTTCCTTGACAGAGCCGCTGTCGGCCGCTAGAAGGAGACGGTGCGTCTCCACGAAGCAACCTGGCTGAACCGAGCGGCCAAACGGTTCGCCCCGCCCCTGAGCAGGATGCTATGCTCGCCGCTGCTGCTCGACCGGGTCCGAGCCTTCGACGCCTACCTCAACTTTCTGCTGGGTAAAGGCTCCGGCGTGGGCTGGGACATGGCCGAGGAAATTGCCGCCGCGCGTGCGAGGATCCACCGCCCCGCCCCCGTGGTCTTCGACATCGGGGCCAACGTGGGGACGTGGACCGGGCAACTGCTGGCCGCCATTCCCGGAGCGAAGGTGTTCATGTTCGAGCCTTCCCCCCGCTGCTGGACCGAGATCGAGAGACGCGGCTTCGCCACGGCCGAGCTTATCCGCAGTGCCGTGGGCGAAAAGGCAGGCAAGGCGACGTTGCACGTCAGTTCGGACTTCGATCACAGCGCCTCGCTACATTCACGTGGAGACAGCTACTGCCGCGACAACGACTACCACGAGGTCGAAATCGACCTGACCACCATCGACGATTTCATGGCCGCGCGCGCGCTCGACTGGGTGGATTACGTGAAGATGGATATTGAGGGGCACGAGTTGTTCGCCTTGCGCGGCGCACGGCGCGCTCTGGAGGGCCGCAAGATCGGCGCGTTCGCGTTTGAGTTCGGCACGGCCAACGTGAATTCCCACACGTTCTTTCGCGACTTCTGGCAGTTCCTGACCGACGCCGGCTTCCGGGTGTCCCGGATCACGCCTGGTGGCCGATTGCTGCCCGTGGATCAATACTACGAGGATTACGAGTATTTCCGCAGCGTCTCCAACTATGTGGCAGAACTGCGGGACCCGCCCCGCCTCGGATGACTTGCGGAGCGGCCCGCAGACTGCCGTCCGAGTCCCGGCTCCCGGCCGCGCCCTTTTCCGCATCATCCTTCGTATGGGTCACGTCCTCTGGCTACCCGCGCATCCGGCATCAGGGGCCGCGAGCATGGACCGGTATTGGCGGGAACTAGAACGCGCGCGGCGTTTGCCTCCACCCATTGGCATGGACTGGCGGATCGACTGCCCGCTGGGTCCGCCCCCCGACGGGACGCAGGAAAAAGGCCGGTGGGAACGCGCCTGGCAGAAATACGCCATCTACCCGCTGAAACTGCGGTGGGCGGTTCACTGGAAGGCGGTGGACGTGGCCCACATCCTCGATCACTCCTTCGCCCATCTCCTCGCCAGCGTGCCGCGGCGTCGGGTGCGCAAGATCGTCACCGTGCACGACCTCGCGCCATTGCGTGATCCCACCGGGTTAACCCCCGCCCAGCAGCGGCGGTTCCACCGCACCGTTTCGCATCTGCACGCGGCAGACCTCCTCCTGGCGGATTCCCAGCACAGCGCGGCAGAAACGACTGATCTGCTCGGCATCCCGGCGGCAAAAATCCGCGTGCTGCCTCTCGGCGTTGATTTTGCCCAGTTTTCGACCCGGCTGGCGGCTTCTAAGGATTCTGCCCTGCCGCCGGGTCTAGCGGGACGAAAGGTCGTGCTGAGCGTGGGCGCGGCGATCTCCCGCAAAAACTTGGAAATCCTGCCCGAGATCTTCCGCCGGATGCAGGTGGATGGATTGACGCTTTTGCGTGCCGGGACCGCGCTGCCGCCTGATTTGTTGGCCGCTGTGCAAGCCGTTCTCGGGAAGGACGGTGTGATACAACTCGGCCCGGTGTCAGATGCCACGCTGGTCCGGGCGTACCAACGCGCGGACGCGCTGGTGTTGCCGTCGCGTATCGAAGGATTTGGCTTCCCGGTGCTGGAGGCGATGGCGGCGGGCTGTCCGGTAGTCAGCACGGATGTCACCAGCCTGCCGGAGGTCGGTGGGGAGGCCGCGTTGTATTTCGGACCCGACGATCCGGCCGCGGCGGCCGGACACCTGCACCGGTTGCTAACCGATCCGGCACTGAAGGCGCGGGTGGTGGCCGCCGGGCTGAAACGGGCCGCCGCCTTTTCCTGGTCGCGGCATTTTGAGCGTCTGCTGGAGATCTACCGCGGGGTCAGTGGCGGATTTCAGGCCGCGCCGTAGGTCAGGGGGCGGCGTGTCTGCGACTCGGGGATGGGGTCGAGTTCAAAGCTCTTCTCCCGGGCACTCGCCAGTTCAGAGTCCGCTACCTTCAAGGTTTGCACCGCCACGCCGAGGAACGCCCACAGGACAATGGCACCTACCGGTCCCTCCAGCACGACCCCGACGACGGATGAAACGAGGATCGCCCAAACTCCACACCAATAGCCTAGTTCGGCCAAAGGATAATTTTCCGCCCGCGCCATCAGGGCGGCGCGCAAGCCGCCAACGATGATCTGTCCAGTGATTGCCAGGAACACGAGTAACCCGGCGATGCCCATCCGTCCATAGATCGTGACGAAAAAGTTGTGCGCGGAGCGCAGGCCCTCCCAGCCACCGCGTTGGAACGTGCTCTCGAAGTGTGAGACGAAGTCGTAGCCGAAGCCGCGGCCGAACGCGGGCGAGACGGAGTTGGTGTCGTCCACGAACGATTCCCACAAGCGCCGCCGGAACTCGTTGTTCATGGCTTTGCCCTCGCCGTACTCACTGTTGTAGCTCTGGTTGCCGCTGACATCGACCATCGAGGTCAGCTTTTCCACGAACATCGAAGGGGCAGAATCGGAAGAATCCCTATAGCCGACCGCGTAAGTGGCAATGAGGACAAGACCGAGCAGCAGGCCGATCAGCGGATAGATGAAAAACCGCTTTTGGCCCGCGACGAAGAGCAGGACGCTGCCAAAAGCCAAGGCCGCGAGCGACGCCCGGCCGACGCCGCTGACAACGAAGATCAGATAGAACAGAATCAAGCCGATCCGAATCCAGTTCGGACGGTACATGCCCGGACGGGTGTAGAGGATAAAAACCGCCACGGCGGCGAAGGTGGTCAGAAGATCGTCCTTTTGAAAGAGGGGATTGAAGCCGCCCGAAGCGGTGAAGTTAAAGATCAGCTCCGGTGCGAAGCGCTCGACGATGGCGATGGGCACGAGCGCGAGCAAAGCAAACTTCAGACAACCTTCCAACAAGGCTTTCGACGACGTGCGCTGCACCAGTTCGCGGCCAAAGAAGAAGTAAACGCTGTAGTAAACCATCGCCGAGTCGCGGATCGCGTCGAGACGGTATTCCTGGTAGTCGAAGACGAGGCGTACCGCTCCCACGGCACAGTAGATCAGGATCGTGCGGGCGATCCACCCGCTGAGATCGGGCAGTTCGCGCGTCAGGGCGAAACGCATCAGCATGCAGGTGAAGATGATGAGCATGCAGAGCTCACCGGGGTACAAGGGCTTGGCCGGTGACAGTTCGGCGAAACCGCGGTTGCCCACGAGATAGCCGGCCAGCAGCAAACACAGCGTGGCGGCTTCGACCCGCACCGTCCGCAGCAGCACCGCGAAGACCAACGCAACGACCACGCCGCCCATGACCAGCCAGGGGACGAGGTAATTTTCGTCGGCGATCTCCGTAGCGATGTACACGGCGAGCGCCAGGGCAGGCAACAATACTACGAACATCCTGAGGCGGCTGTCGAGCAGGGCAGTGGATTCAGCCATAAACCGCGGAAACTAGAGCAAACCCGCACTTTCTTCCAGCCAGAAGTTTCTCCGCACGCCGGTGCCGTGCAGCGGCCTTCGCGGGCGGAGGAAAACGTTCCCTTGATCCTCTAAGGAGCGATGTCGAGCGCGTGGCGGTAGGCTGCCAGCGTGCGGTCCATGAAGCGTTTCCAACTGAACTCCCGCGCGCGGGCGACGCCCCGGGCCGCGAGCGCCTGCCGCCGGGCCGGTTCGAGATACAGGGCGCGCATTTCCGCGCAGACTCCCGTCTCGTCGGCCGCTGCTAGCAAGACCCCGGCGTTGCCGACGACTTCCGGCAGCGAGGAATTGTCGGCGACGATGACCGGCACCCCGCTTTGCATGGCCTCCAGCGGCGGCAGTCCGAATCCTTCGTAGAACGACAGGTAGAGGAACGCCAGTGCTCCGGAATACAGTGCGGCCAGGTCCTCGTCGGCCACGAAACCGGTGAAGATCACCCGGCGTCGGACTTCCTCGTCCTCGGCGTCGAGCGCGGCGAAGATCGGGTGGATGTCGCCGCGCACGGTGCCGCCAACGAGCACCAGCCGGGAAGGCCGGGCCGGATCGTCGCGCACGAAGCGGGCGTAGGCGCGGATGACCGTCTCGAAGTTCTTGCGTGGCTCCAGGGTGGAAACACTCAGGAAATAGGGGCAGTCGTCCGGCACGCCGTACCGCGCCCGCGCCGCCGCGAGCCGGGTGGGGTTGACCTCGGGGTAAAAGAAGTTTTCCGCCGCCAGCGGGATGACGAGGGCGCGGTCAGGATTGCACGCCGGGTAGTGCGCGAGCAGGTCGCGCCGGGTCGATTCGGAAATGCACAACGTCCAATCCCGCGGGGTGATGCTGCCCAGAGCCGCCCGCATGTGTCGGGAGGCGCTGGGTGGAAAAAACTCCGGCCGGACCAGCGGCATCAGGTCGTAGACCGTGATGAAACGGCGCAGGCCGGGCCGCTGCGCGGTCCAGGGGGGAAATCCTCCCGCCGGGTTGTGGTAGACCTCCAGGCCGTCGGCCGTAGCCGGTTCCACCCCGCGAAGCAGCAGACGGCGGGTGCCGAACCACAAAATCCGGCCGCTGGCCAGCCAGCGCCAGGGTGCATGGGGATAGCGGCGGGCGAGAAAATCGTTGGCCCAGGTCACGGCCTCGGCCACCGGCCGTCCGCCGGGCAGGGTAGGCTCGGCGAAACGCGCGCGTGAACCCGCCAGTACGCCGGGCGCGAGGTGCCGCGCGAAGTGGCGGCGGGACTCCAACCGGTTGTCCAGCGCGCAGAACCACGCCTCGGCGTCGGGAGCCATGGCGACCGCGCGGGCATTGTGCTCGATGACGCGAAAGATGCCGACCGTGCCGCGCTGGTGGGGGTTGGCGGCGGCACCGAGCAGGGACAGATCAAAGAGGATTTTCACGCGCGGACAAGCCAGCCGGGGCTGATTTACGCCACTCCCTCCAGGCGGTCAACCGCCGTGCCGCGTGCCTCTTTACCGCGCGGCCGACAGGGGCTATAACCTGTCGCACCCGCCGCCGTCGGCTGCTCCGCTTCCTCCATGCCCGATTCCTCGCCGCCCGACCTCCTCGTCTGGCCCGGGGTGTCGGTGATCATCCCGACCTGGAACGGACTGGCCTTGCTGCGCGATTATCTGCCGGCGGCGTGCGCGGCGGTGGCGGCTTACCCGGGACCCTGGGAAATCCTGCTCGTCGACGACGGCGGCACGGACGCCACCGCCGCCGAAATCCCGCTGGCCTTCCCGCCCGTGCGCCTGATCCGGCGCGAACGCAACGAGGGTTTCGCCGCCGCCGTCACCACCGGCCTGGACGCCGCCGCCCATCCGCTGGCCCTGCTGCTCAACAACGACATCCGCCCCGAACCCGGTTTCCTCCAGCCGCTGGCGGAGCATTTCCGGGAGGAGGTTGCCACCGGGGAAAGCCCGCTGTTTGCAGTCGTTTCCCTCCAAATCAACCCCGGCGCGGCTGCCGACGCCGTCAACCCGGCCTTCGACGGCTGCCGCCACCTGCGTTTCGTGCGCGGCGAACTGCTCTTCCAGCCCGTGCCGGTCCCGCCGGACGCGGGCGGGCCACCCCGGCCGACCGCGCTCGCCAACGGCGGGTGCGCCCTGTTCGCGCGTGACCGGGTGGCGGCGCTCGGCGGGTTTTGCGAGGTGTTCAACCCGGCCTACTACGAGGACGCCGAGTTGAGCGTGCGGGCTTTGCTGCGCGGCTGGCGGATCGTCTTCGAGCCCCGCAGCGTCGTCTGGCACCGGCCAAACTCGACGACCGCTCGGCGCGCCGGGCTGAACGCGCTCGTCGTGCGCAACGCCTTTTTCTTTCACTGGCTGCTGCTCGACAGCGCCCGGTGGTGGACCGTGCACGCGGCCTGCACGCTCGTCCGGCTGGCGGTGCGGACGCTGCGGGGGGAGCCCGCCTACCTCCGCGGCTTCGCGCAGGCGGTCGGCGGCATCGTAAAAATCCGTCGCCAACGCCGGGCGCGCGGGTGGGAAGGGAATTGTTCCCTGGCGCAGGCGCTCGCACCATTCAGGGACGGCGGGATCAAAGAATAAGGTCGCGCCACATCTCCAGCCACGGGTGCCGCCCGTAGCTATAGTAGCCGCCGCGCAGGAACTCTCCACCGACCGCACCGACGCGCCGCCAGCGAGCCATCGGCAACTCGCCGCGCCGCCGGAAGTGCGCGGCCCGCCGCCGGATGTCGTCGAGCCCGCCCGGCACGGCCCTGTCCGACACCCGTTCCGCCAGCAAGGCGTGCAATCGCTCGGCGTGGTCCGCCGTCGTCAGGAACCGCTCGCGCGGCGCGCGCAGCGAACGCCGGCCGGCTGGCGACTTCCCTGCTCCTACCTGCTGGGCAGCGTGCTGGCGGTAGAGCATGGTCGGCCGGGGCAGGAAACCGATCCTGCCCACCGCCGCCGCTACCGCGGCCATCCAGCCGTCGTGCAGCATCTGGCCGGGCAAGTCCCGGGGAATGGGTAGCGCGAGCCGGAGCAGTTCCCGCCGGACGAGAAGGGTTGCGCCCGTGACGTAAAAGGCGCGGGAAAGCACTTGCAGGGAAGCCGCCGGGTCAACGATCCGGGCGAGCAGGTCCGCGCCGAGGCCGATCTCCTGCCATAAGGAGGAGGCGACGGGCAGCGGGTGGAGAGATTGATCGACCACGGTGGCGTCCGAGAAAACCGCCCAGCGCTCCGGATGCGCCGCGAGGTATTCCGCGCCGGCCGCGAGTTTGTCGGGCAGCCAGACATCGTCCTGGTCGCAGAGCGCGGCCATGTCGCCCTGGCAGAGCGCGAGGGCGGTGGAGAAGTTCTGCGAGACCCCGAGGTTCACCGGCTGCCGCACGAAGCGCACCGGGAACGGGGCGGTCCGGGCAAAGTCCTCGACAACGGCGGCTGTGCCATCGGTCGAGCCGTCGTCTGAAACCACCAGTTCCGCCGGAGGGAGGGTTTGCGCGGCGAGGCTGCGCAACTGCTCGGCGAGGTAGGATGCGCCGTTGTAAGTGCAAAGCGCCACCGAAACAGCGGGCGAAGAAGGAGGCATGGAAAAACGGTTCGCAGGGATCAGCCAGTCTGCGCGGCCCGTCTAGTCTTACAACAGGGATTGCAAATGCTGCTCCAAACGCGTGGTGCCTGCCTCGGCGGACCATTGCTGATGAGCGATGCGCTCGCCAGTCGCAGCAAGGTCGGCGGCGCGTTGGGGTTCGGTCAACAGGCGTTGCATGGCTTGAGCGAGCAAAGCCGGATCACGGTCGCGGAGGAAGCCGTTGACTCCGTCCACCACCGTTTCGCGGATACCGCCCTCGGCGACTGCCACTACGGGCGTGCCGCAAGCGTTGGCTTCAATGGGGGCATATCCGAACGGCTCCAAGCGGGAGGTGTAAAGCAGCAAGGCAGCGCGGTTGAGCAGATCGGTCAAAGCCTCGTCGTCGATGCGCGACCGCACCTGGAAATCCACCTGCTTGCCAGCAGCGAGTGCCTCCATCGCGCGGCGGTAGGCAGGGTCCTCCGAATTGGCCACCCATACCAGCGGGGGGCGCGGGGCGGGGAGGCAAGCCATCGCCGCAATTGCCGTTTCTACCCCCTTGATGTTGTGCATGGAACCCAGGCCGATGACGAAGCGCTCTTTCGGCGGAGCAGGAGTCAATCGTCGAAAATGCGTGTCGTCGTAGCCCAGGTAGCAAACGCGTGCGTCCAGCCCGTAAGCGCGGGCGATACTTTCCCGGCTGAAGAAGGAATTCACCAGGATCAGGTCGAAGCATTTGGCGTCCTCCAACTCGCGTCTGGCATCGGTGCGCAAACGGTTGTTGTGCCGGTAGTCGATCAGCTTTCCCCAGGCACGTCTCGGCAGGGCTAGGCGTGTCGATGTGGCCGGAGGTGCCAGCCAGGGCAGTTCAGGCAGTGCTTCGTAGCGGTGGCGGGAAGGTTCCTGCAAGTACAAGGCCAACGGCAAGCCTCTTACCCGTAGAAAATAGCCCAAACGTGGAACGCTATAGAAGCAGCAAGGTGCGGCAAAAACCACGTCGAACCCACCTCGGAGGATCGCTTCCGCGCAAGCCTCACTGTGGCGGTTCATTTCAAGCAAGAGTGGGTCGCCACGCAGGCTTGTTCTGATCTTGTCCGCCACACTCCAGACGGCGGGCGGAGCCCGAAAGGGCAGGCGGTGTTCGGCGACAAGTTCCGATAGCGGCAGGTATCCGTCATCTGCCGTCCCTGGGCACCATGCCTCGACCTGATGACCCCGGGCGACCAAACCTTTGACATGCCCGTACAAGGCGCGTTTGCCGCCGCCGCTGGGAAGGTTGTGCCACACCGCAATCTTCATGATCTATGCTGCAACGAGGGATCTTCGCTGTGCTGTTCGGTAGTTGCGCAAACAAACCGCGGGCTAGCTTGTCGTTGTGCAGTCGCAGTACACTAAGAGGCAGACGATTCGAAGAAGGAACCGCGGGTTTTAGCCCGTGGGAAGATGGGTGTCTAAAGGAAGTTGGCGTTGAAGTCAATGCAAAGGTATGCAGCGCTTCAACTGCGAGGCAGCACGGTAAGCCTTCAGATGATCGAGTGCGCATTGCTGCCAGCTAAACTGCGCCGCCCGGGCCAGGCCGCGCCGCGCCAGTTCCTCCCGGAGCACAGGCTGATCCAAGACACGCTGCATAGCGTCGCAAAGTGCATCCTCATCTTCCGGGTCGATCAATAAGCCGGCGTCGCCCATAACCTCGGGGAGCGAGGTGCGGTTCGAGCAGATCACCGGCACGCCGCACTGCATCGCTTCGAGCGGGGGCAAGCCGAATCCCTCCGCCAGCGAGGGAAATACAAAGGCCTGCGCGCCGGAGTACAGCGGTGCGAGGTCCTGGTTCGCCACGTAGCCCGTCATCACCACCCGGGTTTCCAGTTTTTCCGCCACGACGATGGATTCGACCTGCCGGCGGGTGTGTTCCGGCACATAGCCAACGAGCACTAGGCTCGCGTCACGGGCGGTGGCGGCTTCTCTTTGCAGGCGGCCGAAGCACCGGATCAAGTGTAGTAGGTTTTTCCGCCTTTCCACGGTGCAAAGGCTCAGGAGGTAAGGCTGGCCGGCATCCGGCAGGCAGCGGCGGCGGACAGCCGCAATCTCCGCCGTGTCCGTGCAGGGATGGAACCGGGAGGTGTCGGCGGCGAGCGGCGCGACAAAAAGGTGGCTCGGGTCCACGCGCAAATACTCGCAGAAATCATCTTTGACGTGCTGCGAGATGCAGATTCCGAAATGCTCGGGCCTGAAGGTGGCGAGCATCGCTTTCAAGTTCTCGATGGAAGCAGGCGTGACGAGATCGGGCTGACGCAACGGAATCAAATCGTAGAGCGTCGAGATGCACGCCGGGCGCTGGGCGCGGAGCACGTAAGCGGGAAAGGGGTTCACCGCCGTGCTGTGGTAAACATCGACCGTTTCCGGATCGAACGCCGGTAGACGGTGGACCACGCGGCGCAGGGCGGACAAGGATTGTGACACCAGCCAGCGCGAGGCGCGGCGGACGACTGCGCGGTCAGCCGTGTCGGCGGCAAAGACCCGCAAACGTTGCTCCGCCGCCGTCCAACGCTTGTGCGTCGGCTTACTCAGCAGTGGGGCAGCAGCGAGCGGCTCGCCCTTCTGGGCTGCCAGGTAGGAAGCGGCAGCGGCGGAATTTTGGGTTCCGGTCACGGCGAGGTCGAAGTCGTTTGACTTTACTTCCGCCAGTTGCATCAACGCGCCGCCCACCTCTTCCACCACCCGGTTGACGCCGCGGCGGTTCTGCGGATTGCCGTGGTCCGAGCCAAGCTCGGAAATATCAAAGGCAACGCGTAAAGGCATCTGCATACCTAGTATTTTCCACGAGCGTGCTCCATTAAGATCTACCGGACCCTGGCTCCCGGTGGGGTGAGGTGGAAGCCAAACCAGCTATTACGCTTGCTCACGCCGTCCCGTGAACAGGTTCCGGAGGAGGCGGAGGGGGACTTTTAGCCATCTAGGAATCCGGCGGCGCACTTTTTCCTTCAAAGGCACGTGTGGAAAAGGGTCCCGGGAAAAATCGAGCACCGCGCTGCGAGGTTGCGCCGCTCCCTTGGTGGCAACGACGAATAAATCGTTGTGGCCGTAGGGTTCCGCCCCGGCGGCCTCGATGCTGAACCCGAGGTCCTTGAGGAGCTTGCTGAGCACTTCGACGTTGTAAGGACGGCGGTGAGAATAGTCCGACCAGAACATCCGGTGGCGCACCTCCGTGTTTTCCCAGTTCGGTGTGCGGATGACGATCCGGCCTCCCGCGCGGAGGACGGCGGCGCATTGCTCCAGCAGTTCGACCAGTTCCTCTCCCCACAAGTGCTCCACGACGTGGCTGATATGGATGCCACCGAACTCTGTGCTGAGGCTGCGCAACGAGCGGTGGTCGCCGACATGCGCGACGTGACCGCGCCCCTCGCTTGCCTTGACCATGGCAGGATCAATATCAAGACCGATGCATTGAACTCCCAGGTCGCGCATGAGGTCCGCGAAATACCCTAACCCACAGCCTACATCCAGCACTGGGTTGCAACTCGCAAAGATCTCTGTGTAAGGCTGGTGCCAGCCTTTTAGAATGCCCTCTGATGAGCCATGAAAAACGGAGAAACGCTGCATAGGGTCGTGGTCAGAACGGGATAGACAACAAACTCTTTAAGATGGGCCTGTTCATGATGGCAGAAGCTCTTGGCCGTCCGGCAGCCGGACATGCCAACGGCAGTCTACAAACACGCATCCCCAATCCGC
Organism: uncultured Chthoniobacterales bacterium; assembly: GCA_964245885.1. GTDB lineage: Bacteria > Verrucomicrobiota > Verrucomicrobiia > Chthoniobacterales > SZAS-18 > CAHJWO01. Next base: position 53,311 of record CAXTOX010000010.1, read on the forward strand.
CTTGCCCTCGTACCTGGAGTAGGCTGAGCCCGCGTCGACGATGTTCATTACCAGCGCGTCGTAGGCCGCGTAGGTCAACCGCACCAAGGGAAGGTGGACGTAAACAGTGAAGACGTAACGACCAGGGATGAGCAGGTTGGCTGGGATTACACCCTCGCAACGAAATGCACTAGTATCCGGTGCTAGCACGGGCAGGTCGAACTCGGAGCAGAAAACTACCCGGTCCTTGTTATCCTTGACGATAATGCCTGCATTTAGACCTTGTTTAAACACGGCTAATCCGCAGTCGAGCACCACATGGACCGGTTCGTTATGCGGGAAGTTAGCTGTTGGTTGTCCGGTGCGGTCCAGCAGCCGGACGTTGTCGATCCAGACGCTTTCCTCGTAGCGCTTGCCAGGCGTGAACTTCGCCGCAGCGGCCGATCCGAGGTAGGTGTCGATCACCGGCAGGGTTGAGCCTTGCTGGATAACCTGACCACTACCCAGTAAGATGGCGTGAGTGCAAAGCTGGTGAATGGCCGCCATGTTGTGGCTGACGAATAACACTGTCCTGCCCTCGCGTTTGGCTACATCGTCCATCTTTCCGAGACACTTCTTCTGGAACTCGGCGTCGCCGACTGCCAGCACCTCGTCCACGATCAAGATCTCCGGGTCCATGTGTGCGGCCACCGCGAAGGCCAGTCGCACGTACATGCCGCTGCTGTAACGTTTGACCGGCGTGTCGAGGAACCGCTCCACTTCCGCAAAAGCGACGATTTCGTCAAACTTCGCCTTGATCTCGCTGCGGTGCATCCCCAGGATCGCGCCGTTGAGGAAGATGTTCTCGCGCCCGGTCAGTTCCGGGTGAAAGCCCGTGCCGACCTCCAGCAAGGAAGCGACGCGGCCCTTGAGCGTGATCTTGCCGGCCGTCGGCTCGGTGATGCGCGAGAGGATTTTGAGCAGCGTGCTCTTGCCCGCCCCGTTGCGCCCGATGATGCCCACCACTTCCCCGCGCCGGATCTGGAACGACACGTCGCGCAACGCCCAGAACTCATTGTCCGCCGGCGCGGCGGCGCGCAGGTCGCGCGAGGAAGGGCGCAAGTGGCGCAACGGCGCGCGCAGGGCGTTTGTCACGCTCTCGCGCAACGTGTGATATTGCGCCCCGCCAGCCGCGCCGCCGAGCGTGTAGCGCTTGCTGACGTTTTCGACCTGGATGACGGAATTGGTCATAGCGGGGACACGTCGGCGGCGATGAAGGTCGGCGTGGGTACGGTGAGCAAGGCGACGCAAGATGCCAGTAGGGCGGTAGGCTGGCCAGTTTTTTTCTCGGGCGGAACCGGCGGACGCGGCGAAAGGCTTGGCGCGACGGCCCGGGTGTGCTTCCGTGGGGCGCGGTGGCCTATGCCAAACCCCATTGTTTCCGATGAAAAAAGCTCTGATTTTCGGCGTGTCCGGCCAGGACGGCGCGTACCTCGCCCACCTGCTCCTGGAACGCGGTTACGAGGTCGTGGGCACCTCGCGCGATGCGCAGGTGGCCTCGTTGGGCAGCCTCGCGCGCCTCGGCGTACGCGAACAGGTGCGCATGGCGTCGGCGGCGATCAACGACTTCCGCAGCGTCCTCCAGCTCCTCGTCCGCGAGAACCCGGACGAAATCTACAACCTCGCCGGCCAGACCAGCGTGGGCCTGTCCTTCGAGCAGCCCGTCGAGACGCTCGAATCCATCGCCACCGGCACGCTCAACATCCTGGAGGCGCTGCGTTTCCTCGGCTTGCCGGTGAAATTTTACAACGCGGCTTCGAGCGAGTGTTTCGGCGAGAGCGGCGAACACCCCGCCGACGAGGAAACACCTTTTCGTCCGCGCAGCCCCTACGCGGTGGCCAAGGCGACGGCGTTCTGGGCGGTGGCCAACTACCGCGAGGCGTACGGGCTGTTCGCCTGCTCGGGCATCCTGTTCAACCACGAGTCGCCGTTGCGGCCGGAGCGTTTCGTGACCCAGAAGATCGTGGCCGGCGCGTGCCGCATCGCCTGCGGGGAGAGCACGGGCAAGCTGCGGCTGGGCAATCTGAGCGTGGAACGCGACTGGGGCTGGGCACCCGAGTACGTGGAAGCCATGTGGCGGATGCTCCAGCGCGAGGAGGCGAGCGACTATGTCATCGCCACGGGCGAGACCCGGCCGCTGGAGGCGTTCGTGGCGCGGGCGTTCGAGTGCGTGGGGTTGGACTGGCGCGAGCACGTCGAGAGCGACAAGGCGCTGCTGCGTCCCACCGACCTGAAACGCGGCTGGGGCAACCCGGCCAAGGCGTTGCGCGAACTCGGCTGGCAGGCCCAACACAAGATGGACGACGTGGTCCGGCTGATGGTCGAAGCGCGCCGTAGCGACGGAGTGGAACTTTAACACAGAGACACAGAGGCACGGAGGGCCACAGAGGGGCAGAACCGGAGAGGAACTCATTTGCTTTCCCCTTCTTCTCTGTGGCCCTCCGTGCCTCTGTGTCTCTGTGTTAAAGTTTCGCGCCCCCTCCGCTTTCAGCCCTCGGCCAGCGGGTCTATATTTCTGGCTGCATGATCGGTCCATGCCAGCTCTGCGAGCGCGAAACGGCGCTCACCCGGCATCATCTCGTTCCGCAGTGCCACCACCACAACAAGTGGAACAAGAAGAACTTCGACCGGCGCGCCATCAAAAAGGCTCGCACGCACAAACGCGGCGACACAGCGCCGTGACCACATGAAGCAGCTACGAAGCGGCCGGCGCGGGTGTAGCCGAAAGCTGGAGGCGTTCGTCGGTGTCGAGGATTTCGGCCAGGGGCGGCCAGCCGGCGATGTCCATGGCCTGAAAACTGTGCAGGTAGACCGCCACGGCGTCCGCCGGGTACTTGGCAAGCAGCTCGTCGATGGACGCGCGCAATTTTTCGGGTTCGGGGCAGGGGGGCAGGTTCTCGATGCCGCCCTGTTCGTCGTGGGCGATGCCGAGGGAATCCAGGAAAGCGCAGAGCATCGGGGACTGCGAACCCATCAGCCACATCTGGAGGAGGTTCGCCGAAATTTGCTCGTTTTGCGGACGGGCCAGGGCCGATTGCATCCAGGCGTGGCGTTCGGCCCGGGGTTTGCGCTCGACAAAAATGGGCCGCAGCTTGCGCGCGGTGGCGAGGGTCTGGATGGCCACGCGGTAGGTCGGCTTGTCCGCGCCCTGGAGGTGCGTGAGGAGGTTGTCCACCGTGGGGGCGGAGAGCTTCTGAAAAATGTCCGTGGCTGTGAGCATAGAAGTCGGGAGGCCCGAAAACTCCACGCCGGGACCCAAAAGGCAAGCGCAAAACGGCAGGTTTGCTTGGAGTGGACGTGTTGTTTTGACACAGAGGACACAGAGGACACGGAGACCGGAGGAGACAGGAAAAGGGAGGAAGAAGCGTGATGCTCCCCTTCTTTTTGTCTTCCCTCCTCCGGTCTCCGTGTTCTCCGTGTTCTCTGTGTTAAAACAACACGTCCACCCACCACGCGCGTGCCTATGTCCAGTAGAGAATCCGTGCCTGCGGCAGCTTCGCGGCCAGTTCGCGCTCGAAAAACGTTCGCAACGCTCCCATCACGTCCTTGGGGTAGACGTACTTCACGCCGCCGAACTTGTTGAACTTCCGCGCGCGTTTTTCCTCGTCAAAATCCAGCGTCGTCTTGGGATACCAGCCTTGCAGCACTTCCTTGCTGCCGGGCGTGAACCGGTGCGTGATGAGTTCCACGGTCATGTCCCGTGCGCCGTGGAGCGCCTTCGCCGCCTCGTCGAGCAGCGTGCCGTATTGCGTTTCCCAATCCTCGATGGGCATGATCGGCGCGACCACCAGGCCCACCGGGTAACCCGCTTCCACCGCCAGCCGGCGCAGACCCGCCAGCCGCGCCGCGACCGGCGACGTGCCGCCCTCCAGTTTTTGTGAAACGGGCAGCGCGTTGACGCTCGCCCGGCAGCGCGTCCGCCCGCCGTGCGCCAGACCGAGCAGCGGCTCGACCGCGTCGAACTTGCTCACCCAGCGCAGCCGCGCCCGGCTGTCGGACGGTTGCGCGCCGAACCACCGCACGCACTCCGCGAGGCTGCCCGTCAGGTGCTCGATGCCCAGCGGATCGGTGTAGCACGACACCTCGAAGCTCGTTTCCGGCCGGTCCGCACGCACGTACCGGGTGAGGTTGGCCAGGATGGCGGGCAGGTTGGCGAACACCCGCACCACCGGCGGCCCGCTCAGGCTGCCGGCGAGGTAGCAATATTGGCAATGCGCCGGGCAGCCCTCCGCGAGGTGGAACTGCCAGTCGGCCGATGGTGGAATCGGCTGCAACCGGAACGCGCCGGCGGGCGCGGTTACCACCGCGAGGGTGGATTTGCCGAGGCGGTAGGTCTCGCGTTCGTCCGCGCCGCGCATCCCGGTGAGGCGGGGCAGCACCTCCACGGGCAGCCCCATGGCCTCCACGCGCTCGCGGATGGCTTGGCCGTGGGCTTCGGCCAGGGCGGCCGGGGTGAAAACGACCCGGCGCGGCATCCAGCGGCGGGCGGGACGCTGCGGCTCGGCAGCCGTGGCGGGTTCGGGAACCTGCGCGGCGGTGAGTTCCTCTAAAAGATCGGCGGTTGGCACGTAGATAATACGTGCGCGGAAGCCTCCCGGGTTGCGGCTGGCGACCGGTCCGACGCGTTAATACCACGCTACCGCGCACAGCAGCACGACCACGCCGTAGGCGAGCCCCGCCAGCGCCGCCGCCTGCCACCGGACGGCCGAACGGTTCAGCCAGCCGATCTGGTCGCGCAGCACGTGCGGCATGCTCACCCAGACAAACCCCAGGACGATCCACACGTACGCCAGCGCCACCACCAGCAACCGGCTCACCGGCGGCCGCAGAAACGCCGCGTCCAACACCGGGGCCGCCGCCAGCAGCCCGAGGATGCCCAGCGCCCGCACGGACAGGAAGTCGTCCACGTACCGGATCACCAGGTAAAAGAACACCGGCAGCGCGAACATCACCGGGATCTGGAGATAGTAAAACTCGCCCCAGTCCATCGTGTAGACCAGCACGTAGGCCCACAGGAAGTCGACCGTCAGCAGCACCAGCCCGGCCGTCCGCGAACGCGGAAATTTCTGCAACCAGCCACGGGTTTCGGCCGGGCGCAGCATCACCAATAGGTGTGCCGCCGTCCACACCAGGCCGACGAGGATGCCGACCGTCTTGAGCTCCAACAGAGGATC
>CAXTOX010000011.1:0-18688 GCA_964245885.1 uncultured Chthoniobacterales bacterium
TCACCTTGCGGAGCATCTGGCGGACGATGATCTCGATGTGCTTGTCGTTGATCTCCACGCCCTGGAGCCGGTAGACCTCCTGCACCTCGTTGACGAGGTGTTCCTGGAGTTCCTGCGGCCCGCAGATGTCGAGGATTTCGTGCGGCACGACCGAACCTTCGGTCAACTGGCTGCCCTTCTTCACGAAGTCGCCCTTGGTGACGACCATGTGCTTGGTCAGCGGGATAAGGTGTTCCTCCTCGGCCCCGGTGGTGGCGTCCTTGAGGATGAGCTTGCGCTTGCCGCGCACGCTGCCGCCAATCTCGACGATGCCGTCGATCTTGGCAATCTCGCAGGCGTCCTTCGGACGGCGGGCCTCGAAGAGTTCCGCCACGCGCGGCAGGCCGCCCGTGATGTCCTTGGTTTTGGCGATCTTGCGCGGGGTCTTGGCGAGCAATGCTCCGGCCTGGACCTGCTTACCTTCGTCCACGATGACGTGGGCGCCGGCCGGGATGGAATAGGACGCGATGACCGTGTTCTTCTCGCCGAGCAGGACGATCTGCGGGTGCAGGTCTTCCTTGTGCTCGATGACCACCGTGCCCATGACGCCCGTGGCCTCGTCGGTCTCGCGCTTCATGGTGACGCCCGGGATCATGTCGCGGAAGTCCACCTTACCGGCCTTCTCCGTGAGGATCGGCACGTTGTAGGGGTCCCATTGCGCCAGGGTCGCGCCTTTGGTGATCTCCGCGCCTTCCCCGAAGGAAATGACCGAACCGATGATCATGTTATAACGCTCCAGCTCGCGGCCGTCCTTGCCGTTGATCGTAACCGCACCGTTCTTGGTCAGCACGATGTGGCTGCCTTCCAGGGACTGCACGCTGCGGAAGTCGTGGAAACGCACGGTGCCGTCGTTCTTGGCCTTGATGATCGGCTGCTTGAACGTCTGGCTGGCGGTGCCGCCGACGTGGAACGTACGCATCGTCAACTGCGTGCCCGGCTCGCCGATGCTCTGCGCCGCGATGATGCCTACCGCCTCGCCGAGCTTGACGATCTTGCCGGTCGCCAGGTTGCGTCCGTAACACTTCGCGCACACCCCGCGCAGGCTCTCACAGGTGAGAACCGAGCGGATCTTGAGCTGTTCCACGCCAAGCTTGACGACCGCCGCGGCGGGAGCCTCGTCGATGAGGTCGCCCGTCTTGATGAGCGTCTTCTTGGTGACCGGGTCGATCACGCTTTCGCAGGATACGCGGCCCGAAATGCGCGTGGAAAGGTCCACGACCTCTTCGTCGCCCTCGTAGATGCTCTTGACCACGATGCCGTTGACCGTGCCGCAGTCGTTGTCGGTGATGATAACGTTCTGCGCTGCGTCGACCAACTTGTGCGTGAGGTAGCCCGAATCCGCCGTCTTGAGGGCGGTGTCGGCCAGACCCTTGCGGGCACCGTGCGTACTGATGAAGTACTCCAGCACCGTCAGACCTTCGCGGAAGTTTGAGGTGATGGGCTGCTCGATGATCTCGCCCGAGGGCTTGGCCATCAAACCGCGCATGCCGGCAAGCTGCTTGAGTTGCTGGCGGTTGCCACGCGCGCCAGAGTCCACGGCCATGTACACCGGGTTGACCTCCTTGCGGCCCTCGTTGTGTTCGAGGGTGCGGAAGAGCACGTTGGAAATTTCGTCACCGGCGTGGGTCCAGATGTCGATGATCTTGTTGTAACGCTCGCCATCCGTGATGATGCCGCGGCGGCGTTGCTTTTCCACGTCGCCGATCTGCTTGTAGGCGCGTTCGAGTTCGACCTTTTTTTCGCCAGGGATGATCATGTCGAAAATGCCGATGGAAATACCGGCCTTGGTGGCTTCGGTGAAGCCGAGTTCCTTCAAGCGGTCCAGCGTCTCGACGGTGCCGGCCTGGCCCGAGATTTGGTAGGTCTTCAGGATGATGTCCGAGAGTTGTTTCTTGGACGCCACCTTGTTGAAGAAGCCCATACCCTGCGGCCAAATCTGATTGAAGCGCACACGGCCGGGAGTGGTCTCGATCACCTTCTTTTCGCTGTCGCCGAAGAGACTCTTCTGACCGAAGTCGGGGTTCTGAAACCGGATGCGGTCGTGGGTCTTGAGGCTGCCTTCCGTGACGGCGAAGTCCACTTCCGAAGCGGTGCCGAACAGCGGCAGACGTTGGTTGGGGTCGGGCTTCGCGCCGCCCACGACGCGCGGGTTCTGCGTGATGTAGTAGCAGCCCAGCGTGATGTCCTGCGACGGGGTGGTGATCGGCTTGCCGCTCGAAGGCGAGAAGATGTTGTTCGGCGCGAGCATGAGCATGCGCGCTTCCATCTGCGCTTCAATTGACAGCGGGACGTGCACGGCCATCTGGTCACCGTCGAAGTCCGCGTTGTAGGCGGTACAAACGAGCGGGTGAATGCGGATGGCCTCGCCTTCGATCAGCATCGGCTCGAAAGCCTGGATCGAGAGGCGGTGCAGGGTCGGGGCGCGGTTCAGGAGGACCGGGTGGCCTTTGGTGACCTCTTCGAGGATGTCCCAGACCTCCGGCGTCTGGCGTTCGATCATCTTCTTGGCCGAACGGACAGTGTGAACGTAGCCCATCTCCTTCAGGCGGCGGATGATGAACGGCTCAAAGAGCACCAATGCCATCTTCTTGGGCAAGCCGCACTGGTGCAGCTTGAGTTCCGGCCCGATCACGATGACCGAGCGGCCCGAGTAATCGACGCGCTTGCCGAGCAGGTTCTGGCGGAAACGGCCGCCCTTGCCCTTGAGCATGTCGGAGAGAGACTTGAGCGGACGGTTGCCCGCCCCCGTGACAGCGCGGCCGTGGCGGCCGTTGTCGAAGAGCGCGTCGACGGCTTCCTGCAACATGCGCTTTTCGTTGCGGATGATGACATCCGGCGTCTTGAGCTGGAGCAGGTTCTTCAATCGGTTGTTGCGGTTGATGACGCGGCGGTACAAGTCGTTCAAGTCCGACGTGGCGAACCGGCCGCCTTCCAGCGGCACGAGCGGACGCAGGTCGGGCGGGATGACCGGAAGCACTTCGAGGACCATCCATTCGGGACGGGTGCGCGATTGCGAGAAGCCCAGGATGAGCTTGAGCCGCTTGGCCAGACGCTTGCGGATTTGCTTGCTCTTGGTATTGAGCATCGCTTCCTCCATCTCCTTGGCGAGCGCGGCGAGTTCGCAGCGGCTCAAGAGTTCCTTTAACGCTTCGGCACCCATGCCGGCGCGGAAATTCTCACCGTACTGGTCCTGCGCCTCGCGGTACTCGGCTTCGTTGAGAAGCTGGGTCCGCTGGAGCGGGGTCTGGCCGGGGTCGATGACGACGTAATCCTCGTAATAGATCACGCGCTCCAACTGCCGGGCGCTCATGTCGAGCATCAGGCCCAGGCGGGAGGGCATGCACTTGTAGAACCAGATGTGCGAGACGGGCACGGCCAACTCGATATGGCCCATGCGCTCGCGGCGCACGCGGGACAGCGTGACCTCGACGCCGCAACGGTCGCAGATGACGCCCTTGTGCTTGATGCGCTTGTACTTGCCGCACGAGCATTCCCAGTCGCGCGTGGGTCCGAAGATGCGCTCGCAGAACAAGCCGCCCTTTTCGGGCTTGAACGTGCGGTAGTTGATCGTCTCCGGGTTTTTGACCTCGCCCTTGCTCCAGGAGCGGATCGAGTCGGGCGAAGCCACGGTGATGCCGACCTGGTCGAAGCCGACGGCGCGTTCTTCTCCGAAAATTTCACGAAGGTTGTGTTCGTTCATAGGTGCTGGTAGGGGCCGCCTGGGTTGGAGCGGCCGGGAATCCGATGGGTTCTGCGAAAAGTTAGTTGGGCGTATCCGGGAATCGGTTTTCGAAACGAAGCAAGATGTTCTCCGGTTCTAGAGTCAGCTTCTCTCGCTCGTAACGTTCGCGTTCCTTTGTTCGTTCTATCTCGAAAGCGAGCGCGTCGACTTTGGCAGCCAAGCGCTCAGACTTCACTTCGAGTTTCTCTAAGGCGGCCTTGTTCTCACGCGTATCCCGCACGAGAAACATGAGCCGTTGGAAATACTCGAAGAAATCAAACATCAGGAAGCGGCGAGACGCGCGAGGGTGGCGTCGATGCTTGCCAGCCTCGCGTCAATTTCCTTGTCCAGTTGGTCAATGCGTTCCTGACTTTGTTTATTTTCTTGATGAAGACGATCCATTTCGACGAGCCACGCTTTGATCGTGGCACGCTTTTCCGTTCGATCCAACGGAGCAGTTTGAAAGGTCGTTGCTTCAGCCATACGCAAACAGGTCAGTAGGGGTTGTTTCTTATGCCGCGTTGGCGTCGGCGTAGGTCGGCGTGTGTCCGCCCACCTTCACGTCCAGCCCGAGGCTCTGCATTTCCTTGATGAGCACGTTGAAGCTCTCCGGCGTGCCGGCTTCCAGCGAGTTGTCGCCCTTGACGATGGACTCGTAGATGCGCGTGCGGCCCTGCACGTCGTCGGACTTCACCGTCAGCAGTTCCTGCAAGGTGTAGGCCGCGCCGTAGGCTTGCAGCGCCCAGACCTCCATCTCGCCGAAACGCTGTCCGCCGTACTGCGCCTTGCCGCCCAGCGGTTGCTGGGTCACGAGGCTGTACGGGCCGACCGCGCGGGCGTGGATCTTGTCCGCGACCAAGTGGCCGAGTTTGAGCAGGTAGATGTAACCCACCACGACCTCCTGGTCGAACGGATCGCCGGTGCGTCCGTCGAAGAGCCGGCTCTTGCCGTTGGTTTGCACCCACTTGTATCCTTCCACGTCGCTGGCCTTCTTGAGGTAGTCCTGGATCTTCTTCTCGTCGATGCCGTCGAAGACCGGGGTCGCCACCTTGAAGCCGAGCGCCTTCGCCGCGACACCGAGGTGCGTTTCGAGCACCTGACCGACGTTCATGCGGCTCGGGACGCCGAGCGGGTTCAGGCAGACTTCCACCGGTGTGCCGTCCGCGAGGTAGGGCATGTCTTCCTCCGGCACGATCCGGGCGACGACACCCTTGTTACCGTGGCGGCCGGCCATCTTGTCGCCGACGCTGAGCTTGCGCTTGCTGGCGATGTAAACCTTCACCTGCTTGATGATGCCGGGGTCCACCTCGTCGCCCGCTTCCACGCGGTCGATGGCGCGTTCCTGCTCCATGTCCAGTTCGGAGAACTTGCTCTCGTAGCTCTGGATGATCTCATGGATCTTGTTGCGGATCGGGCTCGGGTCGATGTCGATGTGGTCGTGCACGCTCGCCAGCTTGCGCAGCAGCGTCTTGGTGATCTTGCGATTGGCCGGGATGATGATCTCGCCCGTTTCCGCGTTGACCACGTCGAGCGGGATTTTCTCGCCCAACAGCACGTTGGACAACGACTCGGTCAGCTCCTCGATGAGTTCTTCCTTGCGCTTGCGGTAATCTTCCGACACCGCCTTGCTCTGGCGCTTGGTCTCGCTCGGGGTCAGCTTGGCCTTGGTCACTTCCTTGCGGGAATTCACCTTGATGTCCATCACGATGCCGTAGGTGCCCGAGGGAACCGTCAGCGACGTGTCCTTCACGTCCGCCGCCTTCTCGCCGAAGATCGCGCGCAACAGGCGTTCTTCCGGGGCGAGTTCGGTTTCGCTCTTGGGTGTGATCTTGCCGACGAGGATGTCGCCCGGTTTGACCTCCGCGCCCACGCGGATAACGCCGTCCGGCCCGAGGTTGCGCAGGGCTTCCTCGCTGACGTTCGGGATGTCCCGGGTGATTTCCTCCGGTCCGAGCTTGGTGTCGCGTGCGCCGATCTCGAATTCGTCGATGTGGATGGAGGTATAGATATCCTCCTTGACCACCTTTTCGGAGATCATGATGGCGTCCTCGAAGTTGTAGCCGTTCCACGGCATGAACGCGACGAGGATGTTTCGGCCCAAGGCGAGTTCGCCCTGTTCCGTGTTCGGGCCATCGGCCAGCACGTCCCCGGCCTTGATCTTTTGACCCTTCTTGATGATGGGGCGCTGGTTAACGCAGGTGCCGGCGTTCGAACGCATGAACTTGCGCAATTCGTAGACGTAGATGCCGTTGTCGGGGTCGTGGCGCAGACGCTTCTTCGGGTCAGGCATCTGGCCGTCCTTGGTCACGATGATGAAGTCTGACGTGACGCTGGCCGCGATCCCGTTACCCTCGGCAACGATCACCGCCCGGGAATCCCGCGCGACCTTACCTTCCATGCCGGTGCCGACGAGCGGGGATTCGCTGACGAGCAGCGGCACGCCCTGGCGTTGCATGTTGGAACCCATCAGCGCGCGGTTGGCGTCGTCGTGTTCGAGGAACGGGATCAACCCCGCCGCCACGGACACGAGCTGCTTGGGCGAAATGTCCATGTAGTGCGCCTTGCTCGGCTCCACTTCGAGGAAGTCGCCCCGGTAGCGCACGCTCACCTTTTCGGTGGTGAACTTGCCGTCCTTGTCCATCGGCGTATTCGCCTGGGCCACGAGGAAATGCTCCTCGCGGTCCGCCGTCAGGAAGTCGATCTTGTCGGTGACCTTCCCGTCATCCACCTTGCGGTAGGGCGTTTCGATAAACCCGAATTCGTTGATGCGCGCAAAGGTGCTCATCGACGAAATGAGACCGATGTTTGGGCCTTCCGGCGTCTCGATGGGGCAGATGCGGCCGTAGTGGCTCGGATGCACGTCGCGCACTTCGAACCCGGCGCGGTCGCGGGAGAGACCTCCCGGCCCGAGGGCGCTCAAGCGGCGCTTGTGCGTCAACTCGGCCAGCGGGTTGGTCTGGTCCATGAACTGGCTCAACTGCGAGCGGCCGAAGAAATCGCGGATGACCGCGCTCAGCGCCTTCGGGTTGATGAGCTTCTGCGGCGTCATGCCGTCGACGTTCACGTCGAACAGGGTCATGCGTTCCTTGACCAACCGCTCCGTGCGGGCGAGGCCCACGCGGCACTGGTTGGCGAGGAGTTCGCCCACGGTCCGCACGCGGCGGCTGCCGAGATGGTCGATGTCGTCCTGAGTGCCCTCGTCGTTGCGCAGGCCGATGAGGTACTTCATCGCGGCAATGAAGTCTTCCGGCTCCAGCACGCGCTTGGCCAGATCAGTCTCCATCGAGAGCTTCTGGTTGAGCTTGTAACGTCCGACGCGGCCGAGGTCGTACTTCTTCGGATCGAAGAACAAACGCTTGAGCAACGCGCGGGCGTTGGCCACCGTGGGCGGATCGCCAGGGCGCAGGCGGCGGTAAATGTCCTTGAGGGCCTCTTCCTCATCGTGGGCCGGGTCCTTTTTGATGGCCTTGATGACGGTGTCGTCAGTCTTGATGTCCACGACCTGCACGGTCGTGACGCCGAGGTCGAGCAACTGGCGCACGGCCGAGCGGGTCAGCGGCTCGAAGGCACGCGCCACGGTGATCTCGCCGTCGCGCACGTCGGAGATGAGCACTTTGGTGGCGAGGAGTTCATCTTCCAACTCGTCGCTGAGCTTGAGGTCTTCGACGGCGTAGAACAGCTTGACCAACGCTTCGTCCGAGCCGTAGCCGATGGCGCGCAGGAACGTCGTCGCCAGGAACTTCCGGCGGCGTTTGCGGCGGTCTAGGTAAATGTAGAGCAGATCGCTCGTGTCGAACTGCACCTCCAACCACGAACCGCGGTCCGGGATGATGCGGAAGGAATACAGCTTCTTGCCGTTGAGGTGGATGCTGCTCTCGAAGGCGATGCCGGGCGAGCGGTGGAGTTGGGAAACGACGACCCGCTCGGCCCCATTGATGACGAACGTGCCCTGCGGGGTCATGAGCGGGATTTCGCCCATGTAGACCTTCTCCTCCTTCGTGCCCTTTTCTTCCTTCAGTTGGAAGGTGACGTGCAGCGGCGCGCTGAAGGTCTGGCCTTCGCGCTGGGCTTCGAGGGCCGAGAGCTTCGGCTCACCGATCTCGTAGTGGGAAAAGTCGAGCGTGGCCTTGTCGTCGTAGCTCTCGATGGGGAAAACTTCCTTGAAGACCGCTTGGAGACCGCTGTTTTTGCGCTTGCTAGCGGCGATTTCCTTCTGTAAGAAATCGAAGTATGAATTGAGCTGCACCTCGATGAGGTTCGGCGGCTCGCTGGCTTCCTTGATCTTTCCGAAATAAAGGCGTTCTGACATATGGAGATAGGTCTGGCGCGGAGGTTGGCTGAAGGCAAAACGAAGTCCTTCCCCAAAAAACCCTGCGGTTTGATGAGAACGGGACGGGGACTTTTAATAATGTCTGGACACGAAGGGTGGCCGGAAAGCTCCGTTTGGCGGAAGTACACTTCTACGGGCATGCCTGCGGCATGTCAAACCCCTGCGGCAAAAAAGAAGGAGAAAATTGCAACTTTTTTGCACCGCCGGACGATTTCAGGTTTTCCGAGGCTCTTTTCAGGACTTGACCGGCAACAGAGGAGCCTCAAAAAGCAGGCAGGAGAATTCTCGCCGCAGGCGTCGTCACCGATGGTGGGGATGGCCCTCCGAGCCGCTCCCTGCTTTGGATTGGAATGACCGCGCCCATCCTTCGACGTTCCTTTTCCAGAAAATCTAGGGAGCGGCTCGGAGAGCCATCCCCACCATCGGTGACGACCGGCAGCTTGCGCTGCCTGCTCAGAAATTGCAGGCAGAGTATCCGCGAACTTACTGCGTCATGCCCCGCCGACGGTCCGAAGACGGTAAACTGACGCTGTTGGCCGCTGCCCAGTTGCGCGCTGCCGCCGGGTCGCCGCGCTGCCATCCGGCCAGGATCGCATCGACGCTGCGGGCTTGGATTTCCGGCCCGTTGATCGTGCGCGCCCACAGGAGCGCTTTCGCCGGGTCCGTCGGCGCGATCTTGGCCGCGTGCAGCGCCACCGTCTCGTCGCGGTCGGGTCCGGCCGGCAGGTTGCTCACCCACGCGCCCTCGCCGTCGAAGTCGTTGCCGGGCCAAGCCGCCACGATCACCTGCCACGCCTCGCCGTGTGCGGCATCGGCGGGGAGCGTGCCGGCCCAGCGCGCCGCGCCGGGCAGATCCGTTGCCGTCCAGGCTGTCGCCACCCGGCGGAGTGCGTCGCGCCGGACCCGGCCGCCCGGCAGCGTGGACGCCCACTGGGCGGCGGCGTTGAGGTCGATGCGGGCCCAACGTTCGGCCACGAGGCCGACGCTGGAAAAATACAGTTCGCCGCCCTCGCCGCCGTCGAAGAGGCGTTCCTGCAAATACGCTGCCGCCCGGACCGGCTCACGTTCTGCCCAACCCGCCAGGATGCTCTGCACGATCCCGAACCGCCGGGGATCGGCGGCGGGCAGGTTCTGCGCCCAGGCCATGGCGTTCGCCGGGTCCTTGCGGCCCCACTCGGCACTCGTGTTCGCCAGAGCTTCCAGCGACGCCCCGGCGAGGGTTTTGCGGGAGACGAGGAAGCCGGTCGCCGCCGCGGCGTCGTAGGCCGACCAGCGGGCAACCGCCCGGGCCAGTTGCGCGTCGAAGGCGTCCCTAGACAGGACGGTCTCGCCCGAAGCGTTGAGCCAGCGGGCCGCCGCGTCGGGATTCTGCTCGATCCAGAGGTTCGTGACGTGCGCCGCCAGGGTGTTGCGCAACGTCGGTTCCGGCACCTCGTCGAGCAGTGCGATTGCCCGGGCCGGATCGCTGCCGACGATCTTCTGGAAAACGGCGTCGAGCGCCGCGTTGCGGTCGCTGGCGGCAGGGTTCGCGAGGAGCGCGCGCGCCATCTCCACGGCCTCCGGGACGGACACCGCTTCGAGAACGCGCTTGGACTCGTCCGCGTTGCCGGCCGCCGCCAGCAGAAATGCCACCCAGTCCTCCCGACTGGTCTTGCCGCCCGTGACGGGTGACCCCTCGTCGTGTGGGAGCCGCTTGGCGGCGGAACCCACGGCGGCTTCGAGCCGGGCGATCCGCGTTTCCTGCCGGTGGTGGGTTCGCCACGACCAGACGGCCAGCAGAACGTTCAACGCCAGCGAAGCGACCGCCACGTAACCGAGCAACACCGAAGGTTTTCTCCCCCGTGGAAGAGGGGCGGAGGAAGCCGAGCCGGGCACGGGCGGGATGTTAGCGTTTTCGTGCCGGGGAGAGCAAGGGGATTCAAAATACGATGCGGGAGGCGGGAGGCGTCTCCCGTAACCTTCTTCAGAACCCCGCCGCCTTGCCGAAACGATGCCGGTGGTCCTGCCCGCCGGAGAGTTCGCCTGTTTTTGGATCGACGGCGATGAGTTCGCTGTCGCCCCAAACGCCCTCGGATTTCTCGTCGAACTCCGCCTCGCGCTTGATCGTGTAACCAGCGGCCGCGAGGGCTTCAGCCGGCAGGCACGGAAAACGTTTCTCCATTTGGAGGATGTCCGGCAAAAACTGGTGGTGAAAGCGCGGCGCATCGGTCGCCGCCTGCACGTCCAGGCCGTTGTCGAGGATGGAAATGAGGTCGTTGGCCACCGTCGTGATGATCGTCGAGCCGCCTGGCGACCCCAACACAAGCCGCACGCGCCCCGGCTTGCCGTCAGGCGCAGGCGCTTCGCTGACGACGGTGGGCGTCATGGACGACAGGGGACGCTTGCCCGGCGCAATGGCGTTGGCGGGACCCTGGATCAGGCCGAAGCCGTTAGGCACACCCATCTTGCTGGCGAAATCGTCCATCTCGTCGTTGAGCAGGAACCCCAGCCCGGGCACGGTCACACCCGAGCCAAAGGGAAAGTTGAGCGTGTACGTGTTCGCCACGGCGCTGCCATTCGCATCCACGACGGAGTAGTGCGTGGTCTGCGGAGACTCGTGCGCCGTCGGCACCGCGGGCGGCGGCGGCAGGAAACCGGCCGGACGCACGAGCGTCGCGGATGCCGACGGCTTTTGCGGGTCGATGGTCTTGCGCCAGGCGGCGGCGAAGTCGGCGCTGGCCATCTGCGCGAGCGGCATCTGCACGAAATCCGGGTCGCCCAGGTACTCGTTGCGGTCCATGTACGCACGGCGGAAAGCCTCCGTGATGACGTGCACCTGCGCGGGGCTGCGGTCCGGCCCGAGTTTGGGCAGATCGTAGCCGGAGAGGATGTTCAGGATTTCCGTGAGCACGATGCCGCCCGAACTGGGTGGCGGGGCCGTCAACACTTCGTACCCATGATAATGCGCGACGAGCGGAGTGCGTTCCTTACACTCGTACGCGGCGAGGTCGGCGGCGGTGATGAGTCCGCCGTTCTTGCCCAGGTAATCGGCAATCTGCCGGGCCATCGCGCCGTGGTAGAAGTCGGCCGGATCGGCAGCGATGCGTTCCAGGGTGCGGGCGAGGTCGGGCTGGACGAACCGTTCACCGGGTTCGAGGAATTTCCCGTCGTGCTGGAAAATCCGGCGCGACTCCGGGAACAACGGCAGGCATTGGCTGTCGCGGAAGGTCGCCAGTTCCTCGTCGCCGGGCACGTAGCCCTCGCGGGCGAGGCGGATGGCGGGCGCGATGACCTTCGCGAGTCCGAGTTTGCCGAAATGCTGCTCGGCGTAGACCATCCCCGCGACCGTGCCGGGCACGCCGACGGACAGGCAGCCCACGGTGGAACGGTCGGGCACGACGTTACGCGCCGCGTCGAGGTACATGTCGGCCGTGGCGGCGGCGGGCGCTTTTTCGCGGTAGTCGAGGAAGGCCGGCTTGCCATTGTTAAGATCGCCGTTGGCCGGACGGATGAGCATGAAGCCGCCGCCGCCGAGATTGCCCGCAAGCGCGAACCCGACGGCCACGGCGGCGTCGACGGCGTTGCCGCCTTCCTGAAGGATCGCCACACCCGCATCCGTGGCGTCGTGGTGGATGGTGACGACCATCGCGTGCGCAGTGCGAGTGGGAACCGCCGCTTCCTGCGCCCGGGCACCAGGGACCAGAAGCGCGGCGAAGGGGCAGGCGGCGAGAAGAACGACCAGTCTCATGTCCGCAGATTACGCAGATTTCCGCAGATTAGAAGATGGGAGGTGGGACAAACGGTCTTCACTCCCTGTCCCAGTCTGCGGAAATCCGTGGAATCTGCGGACGATGTTGCGGGCTTGCGTTCGGATGCCAACGGGCAAACTGTGCAACCACTCGTCGCCCCGACTTTGCTTATGTTCCGGAAAACCTGCCTCCTTGCCGCCGCGATCTTCTCGGGTGGTTGCCTTGCCGCTCACGCCCTGACGCCAGCCCTAAAGCGACCCATGACCTTCGACGACTTGATGGCCGTCAAACGCGTGGGTGAACCCGTCCCTTCGCCAGACGGCAAGTGGGTGCTTTTCGACGCCGTGGACGTGAACCTCGACGCGAACACCAAACGCAGCCATCTCTGGATCGTCCCTGCGGACGGCGGTGAATCCCGTCGGCTGAACACCACCAGCGACAACGATGAATCGCGCCCACGGTTTTCGCCCGATGGCCAGCGGCTGGTCTTCTCGTCCAAAGCCGGCGAGGCCCCGCAGGTATGGATCGTCGATTTTGACCCAGAGGTGGGTGCGTTGAAGGGAACGGCGCGGCAACTCACTCCCCTCTCGACCGGAGGAGACGGCGCGATCTGGTCGCCGGACGGCAAAAACGTGGTGTTCGTTTCCACCGTGTACCCGGATGCCAAGGACGACGCGGCGAACAAAGAGCGCGATGAGGCCCTCAAGAACAGCAAGGTCAAGGCGCAGATTTTCACCCATCTTTTCTACCGGCATTGGAACGCGTTCAACGAGAGCAAGCGCAGCCACCTCTTCGTGGTCGGAGCCGCTGAAGGGGCCGCCGCCCCGCGCGACCTGACGCCGGGCGACCACGACGTGCCGCCGTTTTCGCTCGGCGGACAGGACATGTACGCCGTTTCACCGGATGGTCAGGAACTCGCCTACACGAGCAACATCGACGAGGTCGAGGCCACCAGCACGAACAACGACATTTTCCTCGTGCCGATGGCGGGCGGCACGCCGAAGAAGATTTCCACCAGCCCCGGCAGCGACTCGACGCCGTTGTATTCGCCCGATGGCAAATGGATTGCGTGGCGTTCGCAGGCGCGGGCGGGATTCGAGAGCGACAAGTCCTCGCTCTTCATCTACGACCGGCAAAATGGTAAGATCCTTGACGCGACGGCGAACTTCGACCGTTCGGTCGAGAGCATCGCCTGGGAGCCAGAATCCAAAAGTGTCTTCTTCACGGCTGAAGATCATGGCGAAGCGCCTATTTTCGAGACCGGTGCCGAAGGAGGAGCGGTGATCCGCCTGTGCGTCGCTCACGCTGGTGACTTGGCGTTCTCCAAGGATGGCCAGACGTTGTTCTTTTCGCGCTCATCCGTGACAGCACCTGGCGAAATCGCCCGGCTGCCGCTCTCAAACTGGTGGAAGCGTCCGCAAACATCTCAGGGGGAACTTGACTTACAGGACCCTCCGCAGTCGCCGAAGTCGGTTCCGTTGGTCATGATGACCGTGGACATCCCTGCGGTTCCGGTGACCCATGTCAATGACACGCTTCTCTCGCAACTAGACCTGCCTCCTCTGGAGGCGTTCAGTTTCACCGGAGCAGAGGATGCAGAGGTCCAAGGCTTCCTGTTGAAACCGCCGGGCTTCGACGCCAACAAGAAGTACCCGCTGAAGTTCCTCATCCACGGCGGACCGCAAGGCGCGTGGGGCGATAGCTGGTCCTACCGCTGGAACCCCGGACTCTTTGCCGCGACGGGCGGTTACGTGGTCGTGATGATCAATCCGCACGGTTCAACCGGCTACGGGCAGGCGTTCACCGACGCGGTGAGCGGCGACTGGGGCGGCAAGCCGTACGTCGATTTGATGAAGGGTCTCGACTACGCCGAGCAGCACTATCCGTTCATCGACAAGAACCGCGAGGCCGCGCTCGGCGCGAGTTACGGCGGCTACATGATCAACTGGATTCTCGGACACACGGACCGCTTCAAGTGCCTCGTGTCGCACGACGGCCTGTTCGACGCCGTGGCGGCCTACGGCGAGACGGAAGAACTCTGGTTCAACGAATGGGAATATAAGGGCACGCCTTGGGATAACCCGGAGACGTACGCGAAGTGGTCGCCGCACCAGTTCGCGAAGGATTTCAAGACGCCCACGCTGGTCGTTCACGGCCAACTCGACTACCGGTTGGACGTGGCGCAAGGCTTCGAGCTTTTCACGACGCTGCAACGCCTGAAGGTGCCGTCGAAGATGCTGTATTTTCCCGACGAAGGACATTGGGTGCTCAAGCCGCAGAACAGCCGGCTGTGGAACCAGACGGTGAACAGCTGGGTGGACCAGTGGACCGCGGCGAAGTGACACGGCGTGATCACTTTACCAAAAGCGGGAAGTTATTCTTGCTCGCGCCGCTCCTGCCGACTGTTGCACATTTATGCACATGGGCGCATGCATCGAATGATTTTCAGCAGCTTTCAGCAAGACTTCTTTTCAGGATGGCGCGCGCGGTGCTGCCCAGGAACGGCCGGGACTCTTCCCGGCCGGTTTTTGTTTGGCGTGACGCCACGAGTTGCTGTTTCTGATTGGTCCACGGCCGAGCAAAATCGGCACGAAAATCTGCGTGAGAACTGACGCGGTTGGAAACGGCGAGGCGAAAAGTCTCGGCGGGCGGGCGAACACTCCCTTGACCGCGAGCGGCGCGCCGGAGTACACACAAAGGACGAATGAGGCCAAGTCCACGAGCGGACGACGCGACGATCTTCTGGCGTCGACGCGCGAGGCGGACCGTCTGGCGGCATAAATTCGGCCGGTTCCTAGGCGGGTTTTTGCCATGGTGCCTCGGGGTGAGCGCGGTCTTCGCCTGCGCTCTGTTGGTCACCCGGCAGCAGGGCGCGGGTAGACAGGGACCGTGGATCATCTACGGCATTGCGCTGCTCGGCTGCGCGGGAACGGCTGCCTGGCTCGCGCACCGGAAGAGGTTCTTCACCGTCGCTGACGCCATGGTGCGCCTTGAAACCCATCTCGGCCTCCACAATCGTCTGAGCGCCGCCGCCGCCGGGGTGGGGACCTTCCCGCCGCCGCAGCCCGCGCCGGACGGATACGCCTTCCGCTGGCAGAAAATCGCGCCGCCGTTGGCCGGTTCACTGGCGCTCGTGTTGATTGCCGCATTGGTGCCCGTCACGCGGCCAGCGGCGGACTTCGTGCCCGAGACGCCGCCGGTTGCCCTGGCGCAGACCGCCGATTTGCTCGATCTCCTCAAAAAGAGCGATCTCGTGCAGGAACCAGCTCTGGAGGATTTCCACGAACGCCTGGAACAACTCCGCCAGCAACCCGCCCGCGACTGGTACAGCCAGAGCAGCCTCGAAGCCGCCGACAACCTGCGCGGCCAAGCCGAACAATCCCTCCAGGCGCTCCAACGCGACCTGCGCACCGCCGCCAGCAGCCTCGAAACGATGGAACGGACCACCGAGCAGACCAACCCGGCCGAGGCCAAAGCCATGGCCGACCGGCTCCAGGCCGCACTCAAAGGGCTTGAACTGGGCAACCTGCCGCTCAACCGCGAACTGCTTTCTCAACTCAAAGGATTCGATCCCGCCACGATGAAGAGCCTGTCGCCCGAACAGTTGGCGTCGCTCAAGCAACGGCTGAAGGACGGCGTCAAGCTCACCGAGGCGATGCTGCGTCCCGCCAAACCGGGTGAGCAGCCCGGCAAGGACGCGCTCGCCTTGATCGCCGCGGCGGGTTCGGGCGAAGAACACGGCCCACCCGGTGGTCCTGGCGGCGGCACGAGCAGCGCGCCGCTGAACCTCCGCGACAAACCGACGCAGCTCGGCTCCACGGCGACCGAACCCGTCCCCAATTCCAGCAGCCTCGATCGCGCCCTGCCCGGCGAC
Source organism: uncultured Chthoniobacterales bacterium (assembly GCA_964245885.1). Taxonomy (GTDB): domain Bacteria; phylum Verrucomicrobiota; class Verrucomicrobiia; order Chthoniobacterales; family SZAS-18; genus CAHJWO01. The sequence continues at coordinate 15,693 of CAXTOX010000011.1, forward strand.
CTCGTGGGCCTCGGCAAGGGCGAACACACCGTCGACCCCGCCGCGTACCAGGGGCCGACTTCGGCCGGGGCGGTCGCGGCGGACGGCGCGGGCGGCGAGGCCGTCTGGCGCGACGATCTCACGCCGCAGGAACGCGAGGTGCTGCGGAACTTTTTCAAATGAGCGACCATCTCACCGAGGACGAACTCGCCGGCGCCGCCCCGCGTCTCCAGGCTCTGCGCGGCGCTCTCAACGCCGTTCTCTTCGGCCAGGAAGCCCTGGTGGACAACGTCATCACCGCGCTGCTTGCCCGCGGCCACCTGTTGCTGGAAGGGCTGCCGGGCCTCGGCAAGACGGAACTCGTCAAGGGGCTCGCCCGCGCGTTGCGGCTGGAGGCCAAGCGCGTGCAGTTCACCCCGGACCTGCTGCCGGGCGACATCACGGGAAATCCCGTGTTGCAAGAGGAGAACGGGCGGCGGCAATTTGTTTTCCAGCCCGGTCCGTTGTTCGCCAACCTTGTCCTGGCCGACGAGATCAACCGCGCCTCGCCCAAGACCCAGAGCGCGCTGCTCGAAGCGATGCAGGAACGCCGCGTCACGGTGATGGGTCAGTCGCACCCGCTGCCCGACCCGTTCTTCGTCCTGGCGACGCAAAACCCCATCGAACTGGAAGGCACCTACCCGCTGCCGGAGGCGCAACTGGACCGGTTCCTGTTCAAACTGGAGGTGCACCGTAACCCCATTGAGGTGCTGGAGCGCATCGTCCAAAACCGCCGCATCGGCGAGGAACCCGCCGTCGAGCCTGTGCTCGACCGTGAGGAACTCCTCCGCCTGGCCGCGTTGGCGGGCCGCATCTTCCTGCCGGAGGTCGTGGTCAACTACATCGCGCGCCTCGTGGATGCCACGCACGCGGGTCAGTCGAAGACGGCGGCGGGCGTGAAGTTCGGCGCGAGCCCGCGCGCGGCGCTCGGTCTGGCGGCGGCGGCGCGGGGGCGGGCGCTGCTCGCGGGACGGCTCAACGCGAGCTTCGAGGACGTGCGCGCGGTTGCCGTGCCCGTATTGCAACACCGCATCGTGCTCGACTACCACGCGCGCATCGACGGCCTCACCGCCCCGGAAGTCGTGCGCGCCCTGCTCGAGGAAGTGCCCGCGCAGGTGCAAACGCTGCCCTCCACCCTGCGCGCCGCCAAGCGATGAGCGTACTTTGCTTCCGCAGACTTGGCGCGGCGGTCCTGCTGCTGTGCGTGGGCCTGACCCGCGCGCGGGCAGCCTGGCGCGAGCAGGTCGCCACCGACAAGGACAGCGGGGTCGCCATCGAGGTCTCCTCACCCTTCGAGCACACTCCGCCCAGCGGTTACATGCCTTTATGGGTCACGATCCGCAACGATTCCGGCGCGCCGCGTACCTGGAACGTTTTCTGCAACGGCAGCGCCATCTTCGGAAACTACGGCAGCAGGGAAATCAGCACCGGCTCCCTGCGGGTGGAGAGCGGGCAAACGGTGCGCGCGCCCATCCTGATGGCCCTGGACCCGTCGTCCACGAGCTTCTACCAGTCGGGTTCCGTCCGGGTGGACGGCTACGCGGTTCCCCCGGGTTCGACGACCGAAGTGCCCCGCAGCAACGCCCAGGGCAAGGGCAACCGCACCGCCGCCGTCGGCATGAGCGAACCCCTGGCCACCCCGATCTGGACCAGCCTGACCAAACGGTACGCCGACGACGGACATGATCTGATGGGCACGCCGGTCGACCTCGGCTTACTCGGCGGCGACTGGCGGGCGCTCGTCGGGCTCGATGCCCTCTGGATCAGCGACGCCGACTTTGCCACGCTCGATGCCTCCCGCCGCGCGGCGATCCATGATTGGCTCGTCCACGGCGGCCGGCTCTTCGTCTGCGCGCAAAGCGCCGATCCCTCGCTCCGCGCGGGCCTCGGGCTGCCCGCGACGGGCGACGCGGCAGACCTGGGTCTCGGCCGCGTGGAACTGCTGCCGTGGGACGGTAGGGGGCTGCCGTTGGACAAACTGGCCGACAAGATCGACCTGCCCGGTCTTCAGCGCACGGATGCTTCCGCCGCCGCGGCGGACTGGCCGATGGTCGGGGACGTGGGCCGCATCCCGCTCAACGCCCCGTTCCTGATCACCTTCATCGTCCTGTTCGCGTTGGTGGTGGGGCCGCTGAACCTGTTCTGGTTCGCGAGCGCCGAGCGCCGCCACCGGCTGTTCTGGACCACGCCGCTGCTGTCGGTCGGCGCGTCCTTGCTGCTGGTGGGGTTCATCGTTTTGCAGGACGGCTTCGGCGGGCATGGGGAGCGGGTGATGTTCTGCCTGTTGCTGCCGGACGAAAGGAAAACGGTGGTCACCCAGGAACAGGTCGCGCGTACCGGCGTGCTCTTCTCGCGGGGATTCCAAACGTCCGAGGACACGGTCCTGACCGCCCTGCAAACCGGGATCGCCAGCGACCGCCGCTCCCGGGAGCAAAACGGACGGACCTACACCGGCGATTGGTTCGCCAGCCGCAGCGTGCAGGCGCACCGGTTGGAAGCCGTGGTGCCGAGCCGCGCGGAAATCCAGCTTCTCAACGCCGACGCCGCGCGAGACGGCGCGCCGCCGGTGTTCACGTCGAGCGTGCCGACGGCGATCAAAATGATTTACTATCGGGACGCGAACGGCAAGCAGTGGCGCGGCGGAAACCTGCGCACCGGCGAACGCGTGTCGCTGGCGACCGACGCCACGGACGAGGTGAGCGCACTGTCTCTCGGCGGCAGCGCGGGATTGAACTCCGAGGTCAGGACCGCCGTCGAGCGTCCCGGCGGGTTCGTCGCCGTGGCGGAGGACGGACCGTTTTTCGACACGCTGCCCTTGATCCGATGGAACAAGCAACGGGCCATCTTCGCGGGACCCGTCACCGTCGCACATTGACCGGACCGACCCACCGATGAACCCTCCGCCGATGCCCGTCCTGCCGCCGACTCCGGCCGCGCCGCCCCCGCCGCCCGCCGGCGCGGGCGAGCCGATTATCTCG
>CAXTOX010000011.1:18716-31995 GCA_964245885.1 uncultured Chthoniobacterales bacterium
CAACCTCTCGCGCCGGTTCGGCAAGGTCGAGGCCGTGCGCGACGTGTCCTTCGACATCTATCGCGGGCAAGTCGTCGGCTTCATCGGAGCCAACGGCGCGGGCAAGACCACGACGATGCGCATCATGGTCACGCTCGACCTGCCCACCACCGGCAGCGCGAGCGTTGCCGGCTGGGACGTGGTGAACTTCCCCTCCGCCGTGCGCTCGCGGATCGGCTGGATGCCCGACGCCTTCGGCGCGCACGACAACACGACGGTTTACGAGTACCTCGACTTCTACGCGCGGTCGTTCGGCTTCAAGCACGCGCAGCGTCTCGGCCGCATCGCCGAGGTCATGGAGTTCACGGACCTGACGCCCATCGCCGACCGCATGATGAACAAGCTCTCCAAGGGCATGGCGCAGCGCCTCTGCCTGGGCCGCACGCTGCTGCACGACCCGGAGGTGCTCATCCTCGACGAACCCGCCGCCGGGTTGGACCCGAAGGCGCGCGTGGAGTTCAAGCGCCTGGTGCGGCTGCTCGCGGGCGAAGGCAAGACGGTCTTCATCAGCTCGCACATCCTCTCCGAACTCGCCGAGATGTGCGACACGATGCTCTTCATCGACGGCGGCGTGGTGGTCCACCACGGTTCGGCCGAGAGCCTGCAACACCGCCAGGACGGCGCGGCGGTCTTCGACGTGCAGGTGCACGGCGCGCCGGAAACGCTCACGCAATGGGTCGCGGTCAACCCTGGGGTGGCTCTGGTGGACGCGCACAAGCGCGGCGCGCGGATCCGGCTGGACTCCGCCGAGCCCGAAGCCGTGGCCGCCCTGCTCCGGCGCATGCTGCAAGACGGCGTGTTCGTGACCGACTTCCACCGCGAAAGCCGCAAGCTCGAAGACGCCTTCGTGGACATGCTCAAGAAAGTCTGAACCAACCGCTCCCCGTGGAAAACGCCACCATCGTCCCGCCCGCCCTGCCGGTTCCCGTCCTGCCGCGCGCCGACTTCGCCGACTGGCTCAGCCCGATGCTCGTCAAGGAACTGCGCCAAGGGGTGCGCACGCGCGTGTTCGTCTTCCTTTTCATCCTGTTGCAGGTGTTCATGCTGCTGGACCTCGTCCTGAGCCTGCTCATCGCCTCGACCGGGATCGCCACTTCGGAGGGTACGTTCCTGTTCTGGTTGATGGTGGCGGTGCCGACGCTGCTGATCATCCCCTTGGGCGGGTTGAACGCGGTCGGCAGCGAGATCCGCGGCAACACGCTGGAGTTGATCTTCCTGACCCGGCTGACGGCTTTTCGCATCGTCGTCGGCAAGTGGTTCGCGCTTTTTGCCCAGTCGCTGCTGCTCGTCTGCGCCGTGTTGCCCTACCTGGTGCTGCGCTATTTCATGGGCGGGGTGAACCTCGCCAGCGAGTTGCTCTTGCTCGGTGCGATGCTCGCCGGTTCCGCGCTGCTGATCGCGGTGGCCACGGGGTTGTCGGCCTTTCCCACGCGCATCGTGCGTCCGCTGACGGCGGTGGTGAGCGTCCTCGCCTTCTTCCTGGGAGTGGACATCTTCGGCGGCTTTTACATGCGTGGACTGTCGGCCTCTTCCCTGCCTGACCTCGTGCAGGTCAGCATGGCGTTGATCTGCGCCGCGATCCTGATTTTGTTGATGCTCGATGTGGGCGCGGCGCGCATCGCTCCACCGGCGGAGAACCATTCCGCGGCAATGCGCCTGCTGGCGTCCGTGGGGCTGCTGGTGGCGGTCGGCGCGCAGGCGTTCTCGCGCCGGTTCGCCGGGGTGACGGTCGGAGCAGCCATCGTCGCCTTCATCGTATGCGCCGTTGCGGTGTGCGAACAGCCGCGGGCGATCCCAAGTCTCTACCGGCCGTTTGCCCGGTGGGGCTGGCCGGGACGGATCGCCGGACGGTTCTTCTATCCCGGGTGGAACACGGGTCTACTGTACGGACTGGCGATGTTCGCGGCGTTCGGTGGGTTGCTCACGGACGAGAAAGTTTTCGACCGCGGCGACGGGCTGGCGCGCTACATCGCGCTGCTCGGGACGCTGCTGCTGCCGGTCGCCCTGGCCCGCACCGTTTTCCGGCGCGCCAACCGGCCTGTGGTGGTGTTCTTCCTCGTCCAGACGGTGTCGGCGGTCGTGTTCGTCTTCTGCCTGATCTGCGACAACGCGCTGAAGACCGACTTCAAAGATGTGCTGCCCGTGCTGCCGCTCTGCGCGCTCTTCCATCCGTCGCTGGACTCCTTGTGGCCGACTTTGATCGTGACCGCCCTGAGCGTCGTGGTGGCGGTGGCGGCCAGCTTCCCGGACTTCCGGATGAACCGCCAGATGGAAAAATCCAGCCTCGCCTTGCCCGATCCTCCCAGGAACGACCTGCCGCGGCGGACGCCACCGGCTGCTCCCCATGTCCCGCTGGCCTGAAGACTCCGCGTTGCGCGCGATCCGGAGCCGCATGCAAGCGGCGGCGCGTCGAGTACGTTTGCCGTTGCGCAACCGCACCTGGCGCGGCGAGGGCGGCAACTGGCAGGGTGCGGGCGTGGGCAGTTCCATCGACTTCCAGGATCACCGGCCGTACCTGCCCGGCGACGACCCGCGCTACATCGACTGGCAGGCATATGCGCGCACGGGTCATTATTCGATGAAGCTCTACCGCGAGGAGGTCAGCCCGCGTGTGGACGTGGCGCTGGACGTGTCGGAATCCATGTTCTTCGACGACGCGAAGCGGGAGCGTTCGCTAGAGCTGTTCTTTTTTTGCGCGGAAAGCGCGCTCCAGGCGGGTTCTTCGCTGCGCTGCCATGCGGTTGGCCGGGCGGACAGCGTGTCGTGGACGCCCGGTGCGGCGCTGCGCGAAGCGGAGTGGGCGCGCCTCACCGGCACCCCGCCTGAGGCCGTGGCCGCTCCCGCGCCGCCAGCCCTCGCGCGGGTCCCCTGGCGGCCGGGTTCGTTGCGCGTGCTGGTCTCGGACCTGCTCTTTCCCGGGTCACCCGAACCGCACCTCTCGCTGCTGGCGGCGGGAAAGGGGCGCGGCGTGGTGTTCGCTCCGTTCTGCCGGGCCGAGGCGGAACCGGACCTACGCGGCAACGTCGAACTGACCGACTGCGAGACGGGAGTAAAACGCACGCAGCACGTGGACGACGATCTCGCCGCGCGCTATTTGCGCGGCTACGGCCGCCACTTCGACATGTGGAAGGGGCACGCCCGCCGCTACGCGGTGGTCACCGCGCGGGTCCCGGCCGAACCGGATTTTCACGAGGCTCTCCGCACCGACGCGCTGCCAGCGGGAGCGGTGGAACTGACGTGAAAGAACGCTGGAACCTTCGATTCGCGATGACCGCAACCCTCTCCAGCCCCGAAGGGGTACAATGCGATAGCCCGGGGCAACGCCCCGGGAGCAAATATCTATCAGGACCCAGCCCTGAAAGGGCGAAACTCCTGTGCCGCCGGATCTCGTTTCGCCCTTTCAGGGCTGGTGCTCTTTGGACTCTCACTCGGGGCGCTGCCCCGGGCTGTCACATCGCGCCCCTTCGGGGATGTGGAGAGAAATTGTTCTCGTCCAAATCTTGGAAGGGTGAGTGACAGAAAAGACACCGCGTCTCAGCCTTCTGCTCCCTGCCACTTCGTACTCCGCATCTCCTGACATGGATTTGAACTTTGCCAATCCCGCCGGGTTCTGGGCGCTGCTCGCGTGGCCGGTGGTGCTGGGCATCCATTTTCTCCAACGCCAATCGCGGCAGGTGGTCACGAGCACGATGTTTCTCTTTGACGCGCTGAACCCGGTCAGCGCACAGGGCCGGCGCGTGGACCGGCTGCGGAACTCGCTGCCGCTCTGGCTGCAACTCGCCGTCGTCGTGCTGCTCGCGTGGCTGCTGGCGGGGCCACGGTGGCTGCGGCGGGATTCGAGCCAGCGCGTGGTCGTGGTGCTCGACAGTTCGGTGTCGATGCTCGCGTTCCACGACGAACTCGGTCGCGTGCTGCCGGCCCGGCTGCGTTCGCTCGTGCGCATCGCGGCTCGCACGGAGTGGCGTCTGCTCGAAACCGACTCGGCGCGGCCCACGCTCTACGCGGGTGCCGAACTCTCCGGACTCCTCGCCGCGCTCGACCATTGGACCCCGCATCTCGGGACGCACGATTTCGCCCCCGCGCTGAACGCTGCCCACAATCTCACGCGGGAGGCGGGCCTCGCGGTTTTCGTCACCGACCGCCCGGCGGCCGTGCCGGACGGCGTCGACCTGCTGGCCATCGGGCATCCCGTGGACAACGTCGGGTGGGTCGGCGTCAGCGTGGACGGCGACCGCTGGCGCGCGCTCGTGCAAAACCACTCCGCGTCCACACAGACGCGTTCGTGGCATCAGGAAGTCGCTGGCGCGGTGGGAGCAGACGCGTCGCTGACGCTGGCACCGGGTCAGATCCGCACGCTCAACGGCGCGTTCCCGGCGGGCAAGGACCGGTGTGAACTCGTACTCGGCGCGGACTGTTTCACGCTGGATGACCGCTTACCTTTGGTGCGGCCCGAATCAAAGCGGCTCGCGCTGTTCGTCGGCGGCGCGAACGAACCGGGAAATTTCCCGCACCGGTTCGCCGCCAGCGTCCCGCAAGCGGACATTGTCGATGATCCGGCCAAAGCCGACGTGCGGCTGGACGTTTACTCGCCCGGTGCGCCTGCGGTGGCCCGCACGATCCTGTTCGCGCCGCCCGTGGCGGACAGTCTGACGTACCTGCTCGGTGAACCGCTCGCGGAGAATCATCCGCTCAACACCGGCCTCGTGTGGAACGGTCTCCTGTGCAAGCAGATGGACGCGATTCCGGCACAAAAAGACGACGAGACCCTGGTCTGGCAAGGTGACCGTGCGCTAATCTTCCTGCGGGGGAACCGGGTGGGACCTTCGCTGGTGGTGAACTTCGACGTGCGGCAATCCAACGCCGACCGGCTGCCCGCCTTCGTCGTGCTGCTCAACCGTTTTTTGGAAACGGTGCGCGAGGAAAAAGTGGCGTTCGAGCGGCTGAACGTCGAGACGAACCAACTCCTGCCAGTGCCGGGCGACCCGGCGGGTCCGCCGCCGCGGATGCCGGACGGGGATGCGACGTTGCGCGCACCGTTCGCGCCGGGGTTTTTCGAGGTCAGGCAAGGCGACCGCGTACTGCTCGACGCGGCGGCGCATTTCACGGATGCGCGCGAGGCGGACTTCAAGGCGGCCGGGGCGATGGACACGCTGGAGGGTAAGACCTCACGGACCCTGGCGCGCAACAGCCGCGAGGATTTTCTCTGGCCGTTTTTCGCGCTCTCCCTCGGGGCGACCCTCCTGGCGAACTGGGCGGCCACCGGACGGAAACGCGAAACGCCCACGGCGACCGTGAAGGGAGGGCTGCCGGGATGATCCGCTTCGCCGCGCCCGAGTGGTGGCTGCTGGTCTTCGTTGGCGTCGCCTGGCGGCGGCTGCGCCTCTGGGAGCCGTTGCGCGTGGTCTGCCTCGCGCTGCTCGTGCTAGCGCTTATGCAGCCGCAGATTCGCCGACTCAGTAAGGGGTTGGACCTGTGGGTGCTCGTGGACCGTTCAGCGTCGGCGGCGGACGGCATGGCCGCCCGGTTGCCCGAATGGGAAACGCTCCTCGAACGCTCGCGCGGTCCCGACGACCGGCTGTTTTACGTCGACTACGCCGACGTGCCCGTCGTGCGCGGCGAGGGCACGGGCGATTATTCCGAAAGCGCGCAGGCTACCCGCACGCAGCTCGCGGTCCGCCACGCGCTCTCGCAGATGACCAGCGGCCGGGCGGCGCGCCTCCTCGCCCTCACCGACGGCTTCAGCACGGAACCGCTCGGCGACATCGGCGAACGGCTGGTCCGCCAGCGGGTCAGCCTGGACTACCGGCTTGTGACGCCGCCGCTCGCCACCGACTACGGCGTCACCGACCTGCGCCTGCCCGCCCGCGCGCAACCGGGTGAGCCGTTCATCATCGAAATGGACGTGAACGGCACGCCGGACGCGACGGTGCCGTTCGTCGTCAACCGCGACGGCCAGCCGTTGAGCGCCGGGAACGTCACGGTGCGCGGCGGCAAAGGGTTCGCGCGTTTCACCGACCGGATCACGGTCGGCGGCGCGCATCGCTACCAGGTGCGGCTGACCCCGGCGGTGGACGCACGCGTGGGCAACAACCAGGCCGAGAATTGGATCGAGATTGTGGCCGGTCCGCGGCTGCTGCTGGTGACGAATTATCCCGATGACCCGGTGGCGGGTATTCTGCGCCGACAGGGCTTCGATGTGCAGATGACGACCGAGCTGGGCACGCTCAACGCGGGCAGCCTGACGGGCACGCGCGCGGTGCTGCTCAACAACGTGCCGGCGTACAAGCTGCCGGCGGAGTTTCTCTACGCGCTCGACGTTTACGTGCAGGCGCAGGGCGGGGGATTGCTGATGGCGGGCGGCAAGCAATCGTTCGGCTCGGGCGGATATTTCCAGAGCGCCGTGGACCCGCTGCTGCCCGTGTCGATGGAATTGCGCGTGGAACACCGCAAGCTCGCCGTCGCGCTCGCCATCGTGATGGACCGCTCCGGCAGCATGAGCGCGAGCGTGTCGCCCGGTGTGGAAAAGATCGACCTCGCCGACGAGGGAGCGGCGCGCGCCATCGACCTGCTCGGGCCGCAGGACGCGGTGGCGGTGTTCGCGGTGGACACCGAGCCGCACACGATCGTCCCGCTGACCCGGATCGGGACCGGCAGCCGCGCCGGGTTGACCGACGAGGTGCGCCGCATCGGCAGCGAGGGCGGGGGCATCTACGTCTTCAACGGGTTGAAAGCCGGTTGGGACGAACTCAAAAAATCCGACGCCGGCCAGAAACACTTGATCCTGTTCTCCGACGCGGCGGACTCGGTGGAACCGGGCGACTACCGCGCGCTGATCGGCGAGATGGTCGCCGCCGGCACGTCGATCAGCGTGATCGGCCTCGGCCAGGAAACCGACAAGGACGCGGGGTTGCTCAAGGACATCGCCGAGCGCGGCGGGGGGCGGGTATTTTTCAACAGCGACGCCACGGCCGTGCCCGCGCTCTTCGCGCAGGAAACGGTGGCGATGGCGCGCTCGGCGTTCCTGACCGCACCGGTCGGCGTCAAACCCACCGCCGGGTGGCTCGAACTCGCCGCCAAGCCGCTCGGTTGGCTGCCCGAGGTAGACGGCTATAACCTGAGCTACCTGAAGCCCGACGCCACGGCGGCGGCGTTTTCCACGGACGAATACGCCTCGCCGCTCGTGTCATACTGGCAGCGCGGGATGGGCCGGACGGCGGCGGTGTCGTTCCCGCTGGGTGGGGAGTATTCGGCGCGGGTGCGTGGGTGGGAGGCTTACGGCGACTTCCTCCAGACGCTCACCCGCTGGCTGATGGGCAGCGAGGTGCCGGCGGGTCTGGCGTTGCGTCCGCGGGTGAACGGTTCGCAACTCGACCTCGACCTTCTGTACGGTCCCGACTGGGAGGAGCGTCTGGCGAGGAACGCGCCGCAAATCGTCGTCGCCGACGGGGCCACGGGACCCTCGCGCCCGCTCGTGTGGGAACGTTTGGAACCGGGACGTTTCCATGCGAGCACGCCGCTGAAGCCCGGCCAGTGGACCCGCGGGGCGGTGCAGGTGGGACCGTACGCGCTGCCGTTCGGGCCGGTGGCATCGGGCGTGGACCCGGAGTGGAACTTCGACCGCGCGAGAGTGGTGGAGTTGCAAAACGTCGCGCGCGTGAGCGGCGGCGGCGAGCGCATCGACCTGGGCAAGGTCTGGCAGTCGCCTCGGCAGGAGGAGTTCATCGGAATCCGCGCCGGGCTGCTAGTGGCACTGCTGCTCGTTTTTCTGGTCGAGGTGCTGGCGACGCAGCTCGGCTGGCGGATGCCGGTTTTCGGCCGCCGCCCGATCACTCGCTGACGGTCAGTTCCCTGCGGTGCAGGGTGTTGAAGACGGCGGAGGTTCTCACCGGACCGCTCGCGCTAATCCTGCGGGCTTTCGGGCTGGTGCCGTTTGCTGCGGCGTCCTTTGTGGTCGGCTCGTTCATCCCCAGCTTCGGCTGGATCATGGTGGGCAAGGCACCGGCGAAGGACCCGCCGCAGTGTTCGCTTCGCAGAGTTGAGCCGGCTTCCACGCCGCAGGCGTTCGTCACCGACAGGTAGGGACGGCTCTCCGAGCCGTCCGTAGATCGGTCTGAAGGAACCCGCCCGTCTCGACAGCGTTCAGTCGGAAAGTATACGGACGGCTCGGAGAGCCGTCCCTACCTGTCGGTTTGGATGCCGCTTCGCGGCTGCCAATTCGCCTCAACAAAAAGGACAGCCCGGGGTGGGGCTGCCCTGTTTCGATACTGCTTGTTCTTCGCTTAGACTGCCGCCGCTTCCTCAGCCGGCTGGCCTTGCATGGCTTGGTCGCGGTCCTTCATCGCCGCCCGGCGGCTGAACTTCACGCGGCCCTTTTCGTCCACGCCGATGCACTTGACGAGGATGCGGTCGCCGACCTTCACCACGTCCTCGGTGCGCTTGACGCGGAAATCGGCCAGTTCGCTGATGTGCACGAGCCCTTCCTTGCCGGGCAGGGCCTCCACGAAGCAGCCGAACTCCTTGATCGACACCACACGGGCGTCGTACACCGAGCCGACCTCGATTTCCTTGGTCATGCCCAGGATGATCTCCTTGGCGCGTTTCATCGCCTCGCCGTTGTTCGAGTAGATGTTGATGGAGCCGTCGTCCTCAATGTTGATCTCGGCACCCGTCTCCGCGACGATGCTCTTGATGGTCTTGCCGCCCGGTCCGATGATCAGGCCGATCTTGTCGGGGTTGATCTTGACCGTCTCGATACGCGGCGCGTACTGGCTCAGTTCCGTGCGCGGCTTGTCGAGGCAGGCGTTCATCACGTCGAGCACCTTGAGGCGCTTTTCCTTGGCGTCGCGGATGGCGGCGGCCATGAGTTCGTGGGTGATGCCCGGCAGCTTCAGGTCGAGTTGGAATCCCGTGATGCCCTCGGTCGTGCCGCAGAGCTTGAAATCCATGTCGCCGTAGTGATCCTCGCTGCCGATGATGTCGCTCAGGAGCGTGTGACGCTTGAGCGTCGTGCCGTCTTCCTCGAACTCGGTGACAAGACCCACGCTGATCCCCGCCACCGGAGCCTTGAGCGGCACGCCGGCGTCCAGCAGGCTCAGCACGCCCGCACAAACGCTGGCCATGCTCGTCGAACCGTTGGATTCCATGACCTCGCTGACGACGCGGATCGCGTACGGGAACTCGTTCTGCGGCGGGATGACCGCAGCAATCGAACGCTCCGCGAGCGCGCCGTGGCCGATCTCGCGGCGGCTGGTGCTGCCGGTACGACCCGTCTCGCCCACGCTGAAAGGTGGGAAGTTGTAGTGCAGAATGAAGTTCTTGCTCGAAGGACCGCCCGTGTAGCCGTCGAAGTTCTGCGATTCCTCACCCGAGGCGAGGGTGGTCAGACAGAGCGCCTGGGTTTCACCGCGCTGGAATAATCCGGAGCCGTGAGCACGGGGCAGGAGGCCGACTTCTGCGCTGAGCGGACGGATCTCCATGTACCCGCGGCCGTCGACACGCTTTTGCTTGTCGAGGATGGAAACGCGGAACGCCTTCTTCTGGATGTACTCGAACGCCTGCGAAATCTCGAACGACGCAGCGTCCGGGTATTTGGCGAGGATCGCTTGCTTGACCTCGTCCTTGAGCGCGCCAACGGCTTTGCCGCGTGCGGTTTTGGTCGGGTTGTAGATGGCGGCCTCAATGCGGTCGCCGGCCACCTGGTAGGCGATTTCCTGCAATTCGGGACGCACGGAAAACAACGCCACTTGGCGCTTCTCCTTGCCCGCCGTTTTGGCGAGGTCCTTGATGACCGCCACCAGCGCATTGACGTGCGTCTGGGCGAACGCCAGCGCCTCGATGAACGTCTCCTCGGGCATTTCCAGCGCCTCGCCCTCGATCATGATGATCTCGTCGGTGGTGCCTGCAAACACGAGGTCCAGGTCGGTGAACGCGCGCTCAGCATGTGTGGGGTTGACGACGAACGCGCCGTCGATCCGCCCGACGCGCACCGCGCCGATGGGACCCGCGAACGGGATATCGGACACCGCCAACGCGGCCGACGCGCCGTTGATGCAGAGGATATCGGGATCGTTCTCACCGTCCGCGCTCAGGAGCGTGGCGATGATCTGGGTGTCATAGAGATAACCCTTCGGGAACAACGGCCGCAGGGGCCGGTCGGTCATGCGGCAGGTGAGGATTTCCTTCTCGCTCGGGCGTCCCTCGCGCTTGAAGTAACCGCCGGGAATCTTGCCGACGGCGGCGGCCTTTTCGCGGTACTCGACCGTGAGCGGGAACCAATCCTGGCCTTCCTTGACGCTCGTGGCGCTGACGGCGGACACCAGCAGGATCGTCTCGCCGTAACGGACGGTGACGGCACCGTCGGCCAAACGCGCCAATTTGCCGGTTTCGATGGTGATGGGGTGGGCACCGATGGGTGCCGTGACGGAATGCGACATGATCTGAGTTAAACTAATGGAAAAGACAGCGGAACCGCGATGGCGACCGGTCTTTTTCCTTAACTCGTAGGCTTCAATTTTCCGATCGGGCCACCCGGTGAAACGGGGATGGCGGCCGAAAACTGAAGCCTAAGATTAAGGGGGGTGAGAACCGGGCTAAAGCGCCCGCTGTCAGGATGTTTTGGTTGGATGGCGGGCCGAAAACCGTTCCGCCATTAGTGGAATACCCTAACCTGAAACAATCAGGATGCAAAAAATAAGAAGGCGGCGTCTGAAAACGCCGCCCCCGCTGCGAAAAACTGGCTCCGACCGTGCTATTTGCGCAGGCCGAGCGCGCCGATGACCTTCTTGTAGCGGTCGTTGGCGGTGTGGTCGAGATAGTCAAGCAGGCTGCGGCGCTTGGCGACCATCTTGAGCAGACCGCGGCGGGAGTGATGGTCCTTGACGTGAATTTTGAGGTGCTCGGTTAACTCGGTGATGCGCTTGGTTAGCAGGGCCACCTGGACATCGGCGCTGCCGGTGTCTTTTTCGTGGAGCTGCAAGTCTTTGATCTCGGCGGTGTCGGTCGCGGGCATGTTCGTGTGTTGTTCGAGTAAATCCAGAGGACGCCCCGGTGGTAGCGGGCGCACCGGATGAACCGGGCTGCCAACAAAGCCCAAAACATCCGCGCTTGCAATGCCATTTTTGCGGGCGCACGCTCCGGTGGCTTATGCAAACTGCTTCCCCCCTCACGGTCGGTTTCACCCAGACCTCCCCGGGTGCGCGGCTGCGTGCCGCGGTCGAAGCCGAACGTCCCTTGCAGATCGTCGGGGCCGTCAACGCCTACAGTGCGATCCTGGCGGCGTCGGCGGGTTTCCGCGCGTTGTACCTGTCCGGCAGCGGGGTGGCCTGCGCTTCGTACGGCTGGCCTGACCTGGGCATGACAACGCTCAACGACGTGCTCGAAGACGTGCGCCGGGTCAGCGCCGCCACGGACCGGCCGCTGCTGGTTGATGTCGACACAGGTTGGGGGAACGCGTTCGGCGTCGCACGGACGGTGCGCGACATGATCCGCGCGGGCGCGGCGGGCATTCACCTAGAAGACCAGGTCGCCGCCAAGCGTTGCGGCCACCGGCCTAACAAGGAACTCGTCAGCGCCGAAGAAATGTGCGACCGGCTAAAAGCCGCCACCGACGGCCGGACGGACGCCGACTTCGTGTTGATGGCGCGCACCGATGCCGCCGCGAACGAGGGTACTGACGCTGCCATCGAACGCGCCTGCCGCTACCGCGAGGCCGGGGCGGACATGATCTTCGCCGAGGCGATCACGAGCCTGGAAGATTACGGAAAGTTCACGCGGGCGGTGGGCGTCCCGGTGTTGGCGAACATCACGGAATTCGGCAAGACGCCGATGTTCACGACCATTGAATTGGCCAGCGCGGGCGTGCGGCTGGTGTTATACCCGCTCAGCGCGTTCCGTGCGATGAACGCCGCCGCGCTGGAGGTCTTTCGGGTGATCCGCCAGGATGGCACGCAGGCCGCCGTGTTGCCGAAGATGCAGACGCGCGCGGAGCTTTACGAATTTTTGAACTATCATGCTTATGAGGAGCAGATTGATGCACTCGGCAGGAAATAACTCCGGAGAGATTGGTGACTGAATTCATGACTTCATCCCTGCGCAAAACCGGCGGCTTCTACGAAGTAGACGGTGAACCCATCCGCCGCGTCGTCGGTCGTCCACGCACGGAACGGAACCCGTTCGATCTCCTCTGGGAACTGCGCGAAGGTGCGCGGCAACTCCTAGGCGGCGAATTGCCTGACGACTCCCTTGCTGATGTACCCATTCGGCGAACTGTTGGCAAAACTGGCCCGCGCTGAGGTGCGTTATGTGCTCGTCGGCGGCGGTGCGGTGCTGTTGCACGGCCACGCACGTGTGACGGCTGACCTGGACATCCTCGTCGAAGCGAGCGAGGAGAACGCCGAGCGGTTGCTCCGCGCGCTGGCGACCTAGGGCGAAGGGGCAGGCGCGGAACTAATGGTCGACGAGTTGGCTTCTCCGCAGATGGGTTGCCTGCGGGTAATCGAAGTCTTCTCGCTGGATGTGTTCACCCTCATGTCCGCCCGGAAGTCGGGGCGCGATCTCACCTACGTCGATGTGGCGACAGATGCTTTGCGGCGCGACATCGGTGAGGGAGTGATCGTGCCTTATGCTTCCATCGCACGATTACTCGAACTGAAGTCTGGCACAGGCAGGTCGAAGGATTTATCAGATGTTGCGATCCTTGAAGAAATTGCGCGGGGAGAGCGGGAACGAACTTCCGTTGATCTTGCGACGATGGAACCTGGCTCAACAGGTGACGGAGGCCATTCCGATCAAGGCGAATGGCCGCTGCCAAACGGCGGATGAACTCTGTTCCGACGTTCAGTGAGTCATCGCCAAGTTGGGAGCATCCTCGGCTTGCGGCTCAGGCATGGATGATGAGTTGCCCGTGCCGACCAGACGTTCGAACACCGGCGAGGTCATCAGCGTCGTCACCACGGCCATGATGACCAGGGCGGCAAACAGTCCCTCCGAGATGATGCCGCGCTGGAGGCCGATGTTGATGATGATTAACTCCATCAGGCCGCGCGCATTCATGAGGGTGCCGATCCCCATCGCCTCGCGGTTCGGGAGGCCGGTCGCGCGGGCGGCCAGCCAGCAAGCCACGCCTTTGCCCACCACGGCGGCAACGAGCACCGCGCCGCACATCAACCACAGAGCGCCGGTGTTGAGCAGGCCGATCTTCGTGTTGAGGCCGGAGTAGGTGAAGAACAACGGCAGCAGCAGA
>CAXTOX010000011.1:32005-58056 GCA_964245885.1 uncultured Chthoniobacterales bacterium
CGACGGTCAACGGCTGGATGCGCCCGATCAGATCGCGCGCCACCACGCCGCGCGGCATCGCCGCGCCCATCACGAACGCCCCGAACACCGCGTGCAGCCCGATCAGGTCTGTGAACCACGCGCCGATCATCATCAAGGCCAGCCCGACCACTAAACCCGCTTCGGTCAGCGTGCCTTCTCTGACCAGCCAGCCCTTCGTGCGGGCCAGCAGCGGACGCACGACGAGCAGGGTCAGCGCGGCGTACCCCGCGCCGCCGCCGATGTTGATCCACGCGTGGCTCCAGTCCTTATCGAAACTGGCGAGCACCACCGCCAGCAGGCACCACGCCGTCGCGTCGTCGATGGCCCCGGCCCCCAACGCCACGGTGCCCATCGCCGTGCCGGTGAGTTTCTTGAAATGGATGATCCGCGCGAGCATCGGGAACGCCGTGATGCACATCGACGCCCCCAGGAAAAGCGTGGCCTCCAGCAGCGACGTGCGCTTGGGAAAGAGGTCCGTGTGGGTGTAGAGAAACCACGCCAGCCCCGCCCCGAGCACGAACGGCACGACCATGCCCGCCAGCGAGACGGTCACGGAGCTTTTCAGCCGCTGCCGCACGATGTCCACGCGGAACTCTATGCCGACGACAAACATGTAGAGGGCTAGCCCGAGCTGCGACAGCGGGAAAAGGTAACCCTGCGTGTCGCGGAGCTTTTGGGTCTTGTCCCACGGGAACAACCAGTGCTGCGCGTCCGGCCACACCAGCCCGAAGAGCGAAGGCCCGAGCAGAACACCCGCGACCATTTCGGCGACGACCTGCGGCTGGCCGAAGCGCGCCGCAACCGCTCCCACCAGACGGCAGAACACGAGGATGACGCCGAGTTGGAGAAAGAGCTGGACGGCGAGTTGCAGGTTATTCATGGGACGTAGAGTGGAAAAGCCGATTTAGCCGGGCGCATTTCCGTTGTCAAACCCGGAATGCGGGTTCATGGATAAGCTCATTCCCCCGCTAAATCTGTCCATGAGCGATTCCCCCAAACCCATCAACAAAACCGGCGGTCTCGCCGGGGTCAACGCCGGTGAAACGGCCATCTGTACCGTTGGCAAGGAAGGCTTCGGCCTGTCCTACCGCGGCTACACCATCGAAGACCTTGCCGCCCGGGCCGGATTCGAGGAGGTCGCGTACCTGCTCCTCTACGGTGAACTGCCGACCCGCGCGCAACTCACCGACTACCGCACGCTCCTCGCCAGCCAGCGCGGGCTGCCCGCGCCGCTCAAGGTCGCCCTCGAACTCCTCCCCGCCACCACGCACCCGATGGACGTGCTGCGAACCGGTTGTTCGGTGCTCGGCTGCCTCGAACCCGAACGCGGTTTCGACCGCGCGAGTGCCCTCGCCGCCGGTAACCGGCTCCTCGCCGCGTTCCCGTCGATGCTGCTCTACTGGCATCACTTCACCAGGAACGGCACGCGCATTGAAACCCAGACCGACGACCCCAACATCGCCGCGCATTTCCTGCACCTGCTCCACGGCAAACCCGCCCCCGAGCCGCATGTCCGCGCGATGGACGTTTCGCTCGTGCTCTACGCGGAACACGAGTTCAACGCCTCGACGTTCACGGTGCGGGTCATCACGTCCACGCTGGCGGATTTTCACAGCGCCATCGTCGGCGGCATCGGGGCGTTGCGTGGTCCCCTGCACGGCGGGGCGAACGAGGCCGCGATGGAGTTGATCGAACTTTACCAGACGCCCGACGAGGCCGAGAAGGGGCTGCTCAAAAAACTGGCCAGGAAGGAACTCATCATGGGTTTCGGCCACCGCGTCTACAAGAAGGCCGACCCGCGTTCGGCGATCATCCAGGAACAATCCCGCGCGCTGGCGTCGGCGGCTAGCGACACGGTGATCTATCCGGTGAGCGAACGCATCGACGCCGTGATGCGGCGGGAAAAGGGGATGTTCACCAACCTCGATTTCTACAGCGCGTCAGCGTACCGGTTTTTGAATATCCCGACGCCGATGTTCACGCCGCTTTTCGTCGTTTCGCGGATCACCGGTTGGACGGCGCACGCCATCGAACAGCGCGAACGCAACCGCCTCATCCGCCCCGCCGCCGACTACACCGGGCCGGAGCTGCGGGAGTTTGTGGAAATCGATCGACGGGGATCATAGAGCCGCCTTCCCATCGCAATCGTACAATCCAAAGTCCCACAATATGACGCCGGAAGAATACATCGCTCTCGAAGACGCGACGCCGTACCGGAGCGAGTTCTACGACGGCGCAATGCTTGCGATGAAGGATCGGACTTACACCAACGCGACGATCAACGGGAACCTTATTGTGCAACTTCATCCCCGCTTGCGCGATACGCCTTGGGAGTTTTTCAGCAGCAGTATGCGCGTGGTTGTTCCTTCCATTCCGCTATATACATACCCGGACGCCAGCGTGGTCCGGCGTCCCGCGCGCACCGCTAAATACAGCGATACAACCTTGATCGATCCATGCCTGATTGTGGAGGTGTTGTCGCCGTCTAGCTGGAATTATGAACGGCGGGCTAACTTCCAGCGTTTTCAGAAACAGGAAACACTGCTGGATTACGTGCAAATCTCGCAAGAATGCGCCTTTGTTGAGCATTACTCACGGATGGGTAACACCGCACCGGGCCGTTGGCTCTATACTTCCTGTGGGGGCATGGATGCTGTTTTGTCGCTGCCTTCGATTGGCATCGAATTAGCATTGAGTGGCATCTATGAGGACGTGAAATTCCCGGCTCCCGGCACGACGCCCTCGCACAAACACCCCGACCACGACCGTATCATTTGAGCACGCACGACCTCACCGACGCCTCCCGCCCGCCTTTCGACACCCTGCTCGCGCAGATCGCCGACTACACGCTCGACACCGTCCGCGCCAGTGGCAGCGCCGAAGCCCTCGACACCGCCCGGCTGTGTCTCATGGACACGCTCGGCTGCGGCTTGCTCGCGCTGAGTTACCCGGCCTGCACCAAGCTCCTCGGTCCCGTCGTGCCCGGCGCGACCCTGCCGGGGGTCGGCGCGCGGGTGCCGGGGACTTCCTTTGAACTCGACCCGGTGCAGGCCGCCTTCAACATCGGCGCAGCCGTGCGCTGGCTCGATTTCAACGACACTTGGCTCGCGGCCGAGTGGGGGCATCCGTCCGACAATCTGGGAGCGATCCTCGCCGTCGCCGATTATCTCTCGCGCCGCGGCGAACCGCTGACGATGCGCGACGTGCTTGTCGCCATGATCCAGGCGCACGAGATTCAGGGTATCCTCGCCCTGGAAAACGGTTTCAATCGCGTCGGCCTGGACCACGTGCTGCTCGTGCGGATCGCGTCCACCGCCGTGGCGACGCGCCTGCTCGGCGGCACGCGCGACGACCTGCTCAACGCGCTTTCCAACGCTTGGATCGACGGCGGCGCGTTGCGGACCTACCGTCATGCGCCCAACACGGGTTCGCGCAAAAGCTGGGCGGCAGGCGACGCCACCAGCCGCGCGGTGCGCCACGCGTTGTTCGCGCTCAAGGGTGAGATGGGTTATCCGAGCGCGTTGTCGGCGGCGGGGTGGGGTTTTCAGGATGTGCTGTTCAAAGGCAGCGAGGTGCAGGTCCCCGCGCAAGGGTTCGGTACGTACGTGATGGAACAGGTGTTGTTCAAGATTTCGTTCCCGGCGGAGTTCCACGCACAGACGGCCGTGGAAGCAGCGGTGACGCTGCACCCGCAGGTGGCCGGCCGGCTGCCAGAAGTGACGCGGATCGTCATCGAAACGCAGGAAAGCGGCAAGCGCATCATCGACAAGACCGGTCCGTTGGCCAACCCGGCGGACCGCGATCATTGCATCCAGTACATGACCGCCGTCGGGCTGCTCAAGGGCGGGCTGACGGCCGAAGACTACGAAGACGAGGTAGCGGCCGACCCCCGCCTGGACGACCTGCGCGCCAAGATGCAAGTCGTCGAGAACAGTGCCTTCACACGCGATTATCTCGACCCTTCAAAACGTTCCATCGGCAACGCCGTGCAGGTGTTCTACGCCGATGGCAGCGCGACGGAACGCGTCGCGGTGGAATATCCCATCGGACACCGTCGGCGGCGCGCAGAAGGCGTGCCGATCCTGATCGAGAAGTTCGAGCTCAACCTGCGCACGCGGCTTTCCGTGCGGCAGGCAGTGGGAGTGGCGGCGCTGTGCGCCGATCCCGAGCGTCTCGCCGGGACGCCGGTGCGTCGGTTCATGGATTGGTTCGTGATTTAGCCGTTACAGCAGGTCCTCCTGAGGTGTGGTTGCGGCGCTGTGTCGCCGCGTTTGGTCTAGAAGGCACATCCCACCAGCGCAGACGCGGCGACACAGCGCCGCAACCACATCGGATAAAACGGCCACACCTTCGGAAGCGGCGCAAGCGCGACGGGCGTTGCGCGTCGACGAAATTTGCAGCATACAAGGGAGCCTTGAACCCCGTGGAACCCCGCGCCTCCGACGATCCCCCGCCCGCCACGGAGACGACGTTCTACGGTGCCCGCTGGGCGGGCGGCCTCGCCGCAGCCCTGCTGCTCGCACCGGCCGTGCTCACGGCGGTGCGGTGGTTCGGACCAACCGCCACTGCCACCGAGCAGGTCGTCCAAACTCCCGTGGCCGCCGCCGCCCCAACCCCGACGCCCCGATCCGAGCTTCTCGCTCCCGATCCCGGAGACACTCCATGAAAGTTACCCGCGCTCTGCTCTCGCTTTCCGACAAAACCGGCCTGCTGCCGTTCGCCCGCGCGCTGGTGGAGGAGTTCGGCGTCGAACTCCTCTCCACCGGCGGCACCGCCAAGCTCCTGCGCGACGCCGGCTTGCCGGTGACGGAGGTCGCGGATTTTACCGGCTTTCCCGAGATGCTCGGCGGGCGGGTCAAGACGCTCCACCCGAAGGTGCACGGCGGACTGTTGTACCTGCGCAACGACCCCACGCACCGCGAGCAGGCGGAGGCCCACGGTATCCAGCCCATCGACCTGCTCGTGGTCAACCTGTATCCCTTCCGCGAAACGGTGGCGAAGTCCGGGGTCACGTTGGAGGAAGCCATCGAACAGATCGACATCGGCGGACCCTCGATGCTGCGGAGCGCGGCGAAGAACAACCGCTCCGTGACGGTGGTCACCGACCCGGCGGACTACGACGCCGTGCTGGCGGCGATGCACGAGCACGGCGGCGAAACCACGCTCTCCCTGCGCGAACACCTGGCCGTCAAGGTGTTCCAGACGACGAGCGCCTACGACGGGGCGATTGCCGCGTTTCTCAACCGCGAGCAGGAGACCGGCTCGACCTACGACCTGTCGCTGCCGCTCGTCAGCCGCCTGCGCTACGGCGAGAACTCGCACCAGGAAGCGTCGCTCTACGGTGGGTTCGGGGAGTACTTTCAGAAGCTTCACGGCAAGGAACTCTCTTTCAACAATATACTCGACATCTCAGCGGCGGCGGAGTTGATCGGGGAGTTCGAGGAGCCGACGATTGCCATTCTCAAGCACACCAATCCGTGTGGCGTCGGCAGCGACCCGGACCTGCGCGAAGCATGGGACAAAGCGTTCGCCACGGATAAGCAGGCGCCGTTCGGCGGCATCATCGTCCTCAACCGCCCGCTGACCGAAACGGTGGCGCGCGACCTGAGCGAAATTTTCAGCGAGGTCATCATCGCGCCCGACTTCGAGCCGGATGCCCGCGCTTTGCTCCAGCGCAAGAAAAACCTGCGGCTCATGCGCCAGCTCCAACCGGCGGACGCGGGCGGGGCGGGACACAACATCCGCTCGGTCGTCGGCGGCGTGCTCGTGCAGGATCGCGACGCCAAGCTGCTGAGCGACGACGGGTTAAAAGTCGTCACCAAACGCCAGCCGACCGAGGCGGAGATGCGTGCGTTGATGTTCGGATGGCGGGTGGTCAAGCACGTCAAGAGCAACGCCATCGTGTTCACCGGCGCGGACCGCACGCTGGGCGTCGGGGCGGGGCAGATGTCGCGGGTGGATTCGGCGCGAATCGCCGTGTGGAAAGCGGCGGACGCGGGCCTGAGCCTCGCGGGCAGCATCGTGGCCAGCGACGCGTTTTTCCCGTTCCCCGACGGCCTCGTGGCGGCGGCGGAAGCGGGGGCGACCGCCGCCATCCAGCCCGGCGGCAGCGTGCGTGATGAGGAGGTGATCGCCGCCGCCGACGAACGCGGGGTGGCGATGGTGTTCACCGGGATGCGGCATTTCCGGCATTAAGCTTGCTTCGACGGAGGCCATGGCTTCTAAAAACGCCACGCTCTCTCTCTCCTGATCTTTTCCGTCACGCTGGCATCCCCGCTTCCTGCTGCTCACGCAGGTCCCAGACGCCCGCAAAACGTGCCTGCCGCGCGGGCAACGTCTGGCAATCTTCCCTACGAACTGGAGAACACCGACCTATGCACTGTGTTCCGAATGTTGGCACACGAAGCGCATGCAGGGATCGATCTGGACCCCTCGATCCGAGGAACCACCAACATTCGCTTGGAAGATGTAGATGCCGGGCAGGCCATCGAGGTTCTCGCGGCTTCCGAGAATTTGAGCGTGCAATTGACGGATGGCGTCTACCACCTCAAAACGACTGCACAGACGGATGACTCGCACAAGGGAGGTATCAAGCAAACGGATGGACTTGAGGCGTTTGGCCAGGCGTTTGCAAACGCCCTCAGCGGCTTGCTCGACACACTGACGAAGCCTGAGGTGGCGCAGAAATTCGCCAAGTACAAACACAACTATTATCTCGCCTTGATCAAAGAAGGTTTCACGGCGGATGAGGCGTTGAAAATTGTGATCGCCAGCGGTGACCCCGGTATCCCGGGCGATCAAAAAGGGAAATAGATCGCGTTGGCAAACACATGGGATGCGATACCGTCCTTGGTGAGCCTCACCCTCGGCGTCAACATCGACCACGTCGCGACCCTGCGGCAAGCGCGGTACGCTCGCATGCCGGACGCGCACAACGTCGAGCCCGACCTCGTAGCCGCCGCGGCCGTCTGCGAACGCGCGGGCGCACAGTCCATCACCGTCCACCTGCGCGCGGACCGGCGGCACTTGCAGGACCAGGATCTCGCCCGGCTGCGGTCCAGCATCCGCACGAAGCTCAACCTCGAAATGGGCAATACACCCGAAATTCTCGCCATCGCGTTGCAGACGCGGCCGGAGGACGTTTGCCTCGTGCCCGAGAACCGGCAGGAAGTCACGACCGAAGGTGGCCTCGACGCGCACGGCCAGCGCGGCGAACTCGCCGGCACGATCCGCCAACTCGCCGAAGCCCGGGCGCGCGTAAGTCTGTTCATCGACCCGGACGAAACCCAGATCCGTGCCGCCGTCGAACTCGGCGCGCCCGTCGTCGAGTTACACACCGGCGCGTTCGCAAACGCCACCGGCGACGCGCAGACCACCGAACTCCACCGCTTGCGCGACGCCGCCGTGCTCGCCGACGGCCTCGGCTTGCAGGTGAACGCCGGGCACGGCCTCAACTACACGAACACCCCCTTGCTGCTGGGAACCGTGCCGCACTTGCAAGAATTGAACATCGGCCACTCGGTTGTGAGCCGGGCGGTGTTCGTCGGGTTGGAGCGCGCGGTGGGCGAGATGCTCAAGTTGATGGAGGAATACAAAGGCTAATCGGTACGTCCGCTCAATGTGCCGCACATCGAATCTTCCTTTTTCGCCGACCCCTCAGTTTTTCCGGCCGGGAGCGTGACCTTCGACCATGCGCTGCTGATGCGGAACATTGCTCACTCGTGGCATCAGGAGGAAGATTTGTTCACGGAACCCGCCGCCAGCCAGCGCGCCGCTTCCTGACCCGCCCGGGTGCCGGTGGCGAAACAGCCTTGCAGCAGATACCCGCCGGTGGGCGCTTCCCAGTCGATCATCTCGCCCGCCACGAAAGCACCCGGCAGACGCCGGAGCATCAACGTCTCGCTCACCTCCTCCCACCGCACGCCGCCGGCGGTCGAGATGGCTTCCTCCACCGGACGCGGACCGCGCAGGGCGAGTGGGAAACGCTTGACGGCCGAGACGACCGTATGCTGGTCGGATGGAGCGTCCGCGTGTTCTCGCTGAAATTGCAGCAACGCCCGCGCCGCCGTGCTCAGCTTCAAGTGGCGCGCGATTTCTTCCCAGCTAATCACGGAAGGCGGCAGTTTCTTGAGGAGCCGGTCGATGGAGGCGTCCGGCTTGAAGTCGATCTCCAAACGGGCCGACGGCAGCATGGCCCGTAACTCGCGTCCGAGCTGGTAGAGCGTGCCGCCTTCGAGGCCGTAGCGGGTGATCAGCGCTTCACCCGGCACCGTCCTTCCGGCGGCGGTCACCGCGATGTTTTTCAAGGGTTGCCCCTCGGCTGCGGTCAACACGCGCGGATCCCAGGCGACTTCCCAGCCGCAGTTCGCCGCCTGCCACGGCTCCACGCGGATTTCCGGTGCGGCGGCCACCAACGTTTTGGGCCAGGTCCCGTCCGAGCCGGTCTCCGGCCACGACGCGCCGCCGAGCGCGAGCACGACGGCACGGGCGCGGGCTGTCACGACGGTGCCGGTCCGCATCTCGCGGAAGCTTACTTCCCTGCGACCGTCCGCCGCCGGTTCGGGCGCGATGTTTTCGAGACGATGGCAAGCATGAAACGCGACGCCTGTCCTCCGCAGCCGCGCCACCCAGGCGCGCAGGAGAACCGCCGCCTGTTGGCCGCGCGGGAACACCCGTCCACTGGTGCCGACGTACGTTTCAACGCCGAGTTCGCCGGCCCAGGCGCGCAAGGCTTCCGGGCCAAATCCTTCGAGCAAGGCGCGCCAGCGCGGGAGTTCGTCACGGTAGCGCGCGACGAACCCTTCGAGTCCCTCCGAGTGCGTGAGGTTCAAGCCGCCCTTGCCCGCGACGAGGAACTTCCGTCCGACCGAGGGTTTCTGGTCGTAAAGGGCAACTTGCCAACCTGCTCCGGCGAGCACCTCCGTCGCGCGCAGACCGGCCGGACCGCCGCCGACCACCACGGCGTCGGGTAGGAAAGGGAAGTCCTTGTCGGAAGGCGTCGGTGCGACCATGCTGGATCGAGAGGATTCCCTTCATGACCGACGGACTCAAGGGCGAGGCGGCCGAAACTTCCCGCACCGTCCACGTCTGGAGCGCCGACCTTGACCTTGACGACGCGCCCCTCGCCGTGCTGGCCGCGTTGCTCGACCCGGCGGAAAGCGCACGTGCCGGGCGGTTCCATTTCGAGCGCGATCGGCGGCGGTTCACGGCGGCGCGGGGGATTTTGCGCACGCTGCTTGGGTGGTTCCTGGAGGTGCGGCCGGGTTCGGAGCTGGCGTTTTGCTACGGCGGGCGCGGCAAGCCGATACTCGCCGCGCCTGCCCTGCCAGCCGATGACCGCGTGTGCTTCAACGTCTCCCACTCCGACGGCCGGGCCTTGTTTGCCATCGCGCGGGGGATCGAAGTCGGGATCGACCTCGAAGCCGGCGCGCGGCTGGGCGACGACTGGTCGTTGCTGGCGCGGCGGATCTTCTCGACGCGCGAACAGGCCGAACTCGCCGCCATCCCGCCGGAACAAAAGCGTGCGGTGTTTCTCGACGGCTGGACCCGCAAGGAGGCTTACCTGAAGGCAACCGCCCAAGGGATCGTCGATGGCCTAACCTCCATCGAGGTCACGCTCGGCGCGGCGAGCGAGCCGAAGCTGCTCGCCGTGCCGCCGGGCCAGAACGTGCGCGCATGGACCTTGTACGACCTGCGCACGGACGAGCGGTTCGCCGCCACGTTGGTGGTGGCGGGTGGGAAGGCGCGGGTCGAGCGGCGGGAGTTCATCTTCTGTTCGAACCAGGGAAGTGAATAGTCCGCAGATTCCGCAGATTTCCGCAGATTTTGGCAGGAGGAGGTTGGAAAAACCTTTGTTACCCGCACCCTTCTTCCAATCTGCGGAAATCTGCGGAATCCGTGGACCCTTTCCGCGCCCTACGCGAACTTGCGGGCGTACAGCCGGTCGAAACGTTCCCGCAGCTTCACCGGGTCGAGGCGATCGTAATGATTCGGAATCATCCAGCGCGGGGCCAGCGCCGCCACGCGCCGGAAGCTGGCTGGGAACTCCTCGGGCACACTGTTCAGGATGGCCGGCGGCAGGTGGGTGTTAAAGATGTAGCTCGCGAACAGATCACCGCTGAAAAGCAGATCGTACCGTTCGCTGTAGAACCCGCAGTGTCCGCGCGTGTGGCCCGGCAGGTGCATCACGCGCAGCCCACCCCAAAACGGTAGAACTTCGTTGTCGACAAACGTGCGGTCCACGCTGCCGACGCGCCGCCGCAGCACGAAACGCCCGGTCGCCTCCGCCCATCCGCACACCCGCGCCAGTCCGGTGTAGGGATAACGGGCCTCGACGTGCGCGCGTTCCTCCTTGTGGGCGTAGACGGGCGCGCCGGTCCACTCGTGCAGGGCGACGAGGTTGCCGACATGGTCGAGATGGCCGTGGGTCAGCAGGATGGCCTTCACGTCGGACGGTTGCAAACCCAGCCGGCGCAGGAGCCGGTGGTAGCGTCCCATTTCGCCGAAGAAGCCGGCGTCGATGAACACGGCGCTTTTTCCGTCGTCCTCGACCAGCAGATGGGAGCAGCCCATCGCGTTGCGGATGGAGTGCAGACCAGGAGGAAGGCTTTCCATAAGAGAAGCTGGCACAATCTACGGCCGAAGGTGGCCGGAGTACAGACGTCGCCCCATTGATAAAACCCGGCTGGTCATCGACGGAACCGGGCGGCGGGCGGCGGCGGTTTACGTTCGCGGGCCGGGCTTCCCTTGAAAGTACCCCCGATGAAACCCCCTCCCGTCCCCGCATCCATTCCCGACTTGCCGCCCGCGCGTTCTGCCGCTAGGTTGCGCTTAGCCAAGGGCAGTCCACCGGTGGCCGTGCCGGGAGGTCCATTCTTCTTTTGCGGTAGCGGCGCAGGGGATTCCGGCCGGCGGCCCGTTTGCTCCCATGGTTTTCGACGATCTCCAACTTTCCGAGGACGTGCAGCTCGCCGTCCGCGCGACCGGCTTCACCGAGCCGACGCCCATTCAACAGGCCGCCATCCCCCTCGTGCTCGCCGGGCGCGACGTGATCGGCTCCGCGCAGACCGGCACCGGCAAGACCGCCGCGTTCGCGCTGCCCATCCTGACGCGGCTCGACCGCCCGCACAAAAGCAAGGCTCCCCGCGCGCTCATCATCGAACCGACGCGCGAACTGGCCTACCAGGTGGAAGCCGCTTTCCGTACGTTCGGGCGCTTCAGTCCGTTGCGGTGCGGTGTCATGTACGGCGGCGTCGGCTACGGCAAACAATCGGAACTTCTCCAGAAGGGGATGGACGTGTGGGTCGTCACTCCGGGACGCGCACTGGACTACCTCGATCGCGGCGAACTGTCCTTCAAAGAACTGGAGGTTGTGGTCCTCGACGAGGCGGACCGGCTCCTCGACATGGGTTTCCTGCCGGACGTGCGCCGGATGCTCGAAGCGTGTCCCAAGACGCGCCAGACGCTGCTGTTCTCCGCGACGATCCCGCCCGAGATCGAGGGCCTGGTCAAATGGGCGATGAAGGAGCCTGAGACGATTTCCATCGGGATGCGCCAGTCGCCGGCCGAGACGGTCACGCACAATCTTTACCCGTGCGCGAGCGCTCAAAAATTCGATCTCCTGCACGCGCTGCTCGAACATACGAAGTACGAGAGCGTGATCGTGTTTTGCCGCATGAAGATCGGCGCGGACCAGGTCGCCGCCCGGTTGATCGGCGAGGGACACAAGGTCGCCGTCCTGCACTCCGACCGCGCGCAGAAGGAACGCGAAGACTCCCTGGCCGGGTTCCGCGAAGGCCGCTTCGAGGTGCTCGTGGCCACGGACATTGCCGCGCGCGGGCTCGATATCGCGGGGGTGACGCACGTCGTCAACTTCGACGTGCCGCAGCATCCAGAGGACTACGTGCACCGCATCGGCCGGACCGGGCGCGCGCAGAAAGAAGGCGATGCGCTGACGATTTTCACCGCCGAGGACGTGAACCACGTTCAGGCCATCGAACGGTTCATTGGCCGGCCGATTCCGCGGGTGAAGATCGAAACCTTTGACTACCTCTACACGCAGCTCTTCAACCTGAAGGAAGGCGCGAGCCTCGAACGGCTGAAAGTGTCAGGCGGGCGTTCGGGCAAAGGGTACAGCTATTCGAGCGGGAAGAAGCGGCGGTGACAGGTGTCAGGCAGCTCCTTTGAGCAAGTCGTTCTTTTTCAGGAACGTTTCCAGTTGTCCCACGTCGAAGTCGGGCAAAATCTGTCCGGTGCTTTCGATGACTAGGGTTGGCGTCAGCCTTTGCCCGGAGAGTTTTTGCATGGTCGCGTAGGCGTCAGCGTCATGGTTTACGTCAACCTCGCGGTATGCGTAGCCGTATTCGCGCAGGTAAGTTTGCGCTTCGATGCACCACGGACAGCGGTTCTTCACGTACAGGGTCCAATTAGGAGTAGACATCACCCAATATAGCGCAGCCCGCGCGTTGTCTGGTCGCGAGAGATTTGTCAACGGCCCCGATGTGCGGCGACGGCCTTGAGCGTCCAGTAGTACGCCGCCAGTTCCCCCGCGACCGCCCGGAACGACACCGTTTCCAACGCGCGGGCTTGCGCGTCACGCCAGGTCTGGTCGTAACGTTCACGGTCGCCGAGCAGTCCGGCGGCGAGTTCGACCAGGGCGGCAGGCTCTTTGTCGTGCCCGGCGAGTTCGGGGAACACCACCCGTTCGATGGCACCATCGCCTCCCACGCAAGGCACGCGGCAGAGCAGCGCGTCGCCCGCCACCTGGCCAGGAACGCCGCTGCGGTCGAGTTGAAAAACGATCTTGTGCCGCGCCATGAACCGCAGGTAATCGGCGTAAGGCAGCGGTCCGCGCACGTACCGCAATGGGGTGCTCTCCTTCGGCGAAAAACTGAGGGTGGCAAGGGTCTTTGTCCCCCGGCGGCCCTCGGGATTGAGCACGGTCACGGGTTCGCCGGTCCTCTCGTGGAGCGTGCGGGCGGCGAGCACGGCGCGCAGATGCTGACGCGAGGGCACGTCAAACTCCCGCGTGCCCACAAAAATCCCCCGGCGTTGCGCGGCCGGAACGGAGAAGTTCCAGCGTGGATCGTCCACCGGATACGGCGTCGGCAGAAAACGCACCGTGTCATCCTGTCCGCCGAGGAACGCTTCCACCGGCAGCTTGGGCCGCAGCGAAGTGAAGAACTCCGCGAGCCAGGGTGAGGACGCCAAGCACCCGTCCGCCTGTTCGGCAATGGCGGTCAGGCAACGCAGGTTCGATCCCCGCATCAGCCGCTCCGCCACCTGCGCGGACCCGGCTTCCTTGAAGGCCACCGCCACGATGCGACCTGCTTTCTTCAATCGCCGCAAACCACGCAAAGCCGGACCCAGATCATGGCGCAGCAAGAGTAAAATTGGCCGGCCTGTGGCGAGCGCCTTGTCGCAGCGAACGTGGAACGAGCCGCCTGAACACGCCGCGTAGGCGTGGTGGTTGATTGGGGGATGCGCGTTGCCGGGAGCGTCGGGCTGGCCCGCCCCGGCGGGAAAATGCTGCTCGGGGTCGCGTCCGCCGAGGTTCAGGACCGCGAGGGAGAACAGACCCGTCTCTTTGAGCGAACCCGGAGCTTCCAACGGTGCGGCTGGAACGGGTGGGCGTCGTCGGAAAAGGATCAACGCTCGGAGCCGGTTTTCCGGCGGGTGCGCCAGCAAAACACTCCGCCTACCGCCGCAAGGCCCATCAGCCCGGCGTCGGCGTAGTGCCCCGACTTCGGAACCGGAGCAGCGGCAGTCTGGATCGTTGCGATCGCCGCCGCAGCCTTGACCGCCGGAGCCTGTACTGCCGGGCGCAAATCCGCCGCGTTGGTGACGATGCTCCCGGTTGGGGGCGGAGTGGCGAGGGCAGCCGGCGCGGCGGGCTTGAACTGACCAATCGTGTTATCGAGCGGGAACGCCCCCGGCGGGGTGTCCGCTTGGCCCTGCGGTAGCATGGTTTGCTGCGCGTAATCAGCTCCGGCGGCTTCGGCGGCCCAGCAGTATTTGCAGGCGCTCGCAACGGACGCACCGAACAGCGTGGACAGGCTAAGCAGAGCCACGGTCAGGGAGAGACGGCGGGTGTTCATGCGTTGTTCCGATCACCGTAGCAGGCCGGCAAGGAATTTCAATCGTCAATCAGGCACGAACATCCGGCTTGCCGCCTGCGGCTTGTCACCCGAACATTGCCCCATGAGCTGTCACTACGAAGCGACCCGACGCGACGGACAAACCCTCGACGTGCTCACCGACGACGCCAGCGGGACGCGCCTGATCATCAACCGCCTCGGAGCCGCACCCGTGAGTCTCGCGCGGCGCGGAACAAACGGCGCGTGGACGGGCTTTCTCTGGCGCGACGACCAACTGACACCCGCCCCCGAGGGAGCCTGGAACGGTCATTGCACCGTGATGGGATACTATCTGCACCGGCTGCTCAACGAGCGCACGACCTACCGCGGCCACGAGATGCGCGGCGGCACGCATAGCTTTCTGCGAACGAAGACGTTCCCCGATCCGGTGTTCGCAACTGACCCGGAGAACGGTTCGTCGCTGACCTACACGATGGCCCCGGACGGCTACACGGCGCACGAGTATCCATACCGCGCGACCCTGCACCTCACGTACACGCTCGAACCCGGCGGCGCTTGGAAAACGCGTTTCCGTTTCCAGAGCGGCGAACCGGACATCAGCACGCACGTATCATTCGGGCTGCACCCGGGTTTCGCGCTCGGCTCGCTGGCGGAGGCGCAGATCCTTTTGCCTCCTGGACGCTACCGAAGACACCTGGCGCCGGGTAATTTCCTATCGGGCGAAACGGTGGGAATCGACCACACGGGCGGGCCGATGCCGTTCGACAAATCCCGGCTGTTGGATTCCTACCTGCTGGAGTTGGTGGACGTAGAAAACCCGGTGTTCGTCGTGGATGATGTAGCGGGCGAACGCCACATCGCGGTAGCCTGCGCGCAGGCTCCGTACGTGACGCTTTGGAGCGACGGGCATGATTTCATCTGCATCGAGCCATGCTGGGGCTTGCCCGACGCACACCAACAGGCGCCTTTCGAGCGGAAGGCAGGAATTCAGGAGATCGTGCCCGGCGGAACGCTGGAGCAGGGGTTCACCGTTACGGCTGCCCTTTCACCCAACAAATGAACATGCGTCAAGTCGGCATCGGCATCGCGGGTCTCGGCACGGTCGGGGCGGGAGTGTACAAGCACATCGCGCAGAACCGCGCTCTCCTCACGGAACGCATCGGCGCGGAACTCGTCGTGCGCCGCGCGGTCGTGCGCGACGTGCGCAAACCCCGCGCCGCCGGACCGCCGCCGGAGGAGTTGACCACCCGCTGGCAGGACCTCATCGACGATCCGGGCGTGGAAGTCGTCGTGGAACTGATGGGTGGCATCGACGAACCGCTCGCCCTCATCAACGCCGCCATCGACGCGGGCAAGGTCGTCGTCACGGGGAACAAGGCGCTCCTCGCCGAGCACGGCCGGGAGATCTTTGCCCACGCCGCCGAGAAAAAAGTACCCGTGTTCTTCGAGGCTTCGACGGCCGGGGGCATCCCCATCATCAAGACGATCCGCGAGGCGCTCATCGCCAACCACATCGTCAGCATCCACGGCATCATCAACGGCACGAGCAACTACATCCTCACTCGCATGACCGATGCCGGGCTGGACTTCGCCGCCGCGCTCGCGGAAGCGCAGGCGCAGGGTTACGCCGAAGCCGACCCGACGCTCGACATCAACGGCTGGGACGCCGCGCACAAGGCGATCATCCTCGCCTCGCTCGCGTATGGGTTCTGGGTGGAAACGGACCGCATCTTCGTCGAGGGCATCGACCGGCTGACCGCCACGGACATCCGTTTCGCGGGCGAACTCGGCTACCGGGTGAAGCTCCTCGCCATCATCAAGGCCGACGGCGGCCCGGAAAACGGCGGCGGCGTGGAGGTGCGCGTGCACCCGACGTTGATCCCGAAGACGCACGTGCTCGCCTCGGTGTCCGGCGTGTTTAACGCCGTGCGCGTGTGCGGCGACGTGGTGGGCGAGACGCTCTTCTACGGGCGCGGCGCGGGGCAGGACCCGACGGCCAGCGCGGTCATCAGCGACCTCGCGGAAGCCGCCGTCGCCCTGGGTGGCCAACACCGAACGTACGGGTTCACGCCGCACGGGCTCTACGGAACCTGCCGGCCGCTGGAGGAGATCGTTTGCCGGTACTACCTGCGGCTGGCGGTGGAAGACCGGCCGGGTGTGCTCGCACAGGTGGCCGGTATCCTCGGCGCGCACGGGATCGGGATTTCGTCGGTGGTGCAGCCCGAAACGCACGACGACCAGAAACGCGCGCAGTTGGTGTTCATGCTCGACCGGGCGAGTCACCGGCAGATGCAAACGGCGTTGGCGGAGATCCTGCGTCTCGCCTGCGTGACGCCCCCGGCGGCCTTGCTGCGGGTCGAATCGTTTGCAGCAGAATGATTGCACCTTCTGCGGCCGAAAATTACTGTCTCATCAGCCCGAGATACCATCCGATAACCTGCGGCCCGGCGAACATCCACAACAGCGAACCCACCGACAGGTACGGGCCAAACGGAATTTTGAGCGAGCGCGACTTCGGTCCGAGCAGCAAAAGGCTGACTCCCACCACCGAGCCGACCATCGACGCGGCGGCCACGGTGAAAAGAACCGCCTTCCATCCCAAGAACGCCCCGATGCCCGCGATGAATTTCACATCGCCGAAGCCCATCGCCTCGCGGGGAAACACGTACTCCTTCAACCGGCCGGAGAACGCTTCAACCTTGTCGAGCGGGTAGGTCTGCCCGTCGAGTTCGAGCCGGTCGTAGAAACAGGAAAGCGTCGCCGTAGCGTGCTCGCGGCCGGCGAGTTTCAGGTGTTCGCACAGGAGCACGAGCCGGTCTTTGGGCCGCATGAAATATTCGCTCCAAAGCTCGGTCTCGCCGCCGATGATCATTTCGGCGTCGCTGCCTTCGGCGGTGTGCCGCCAGGTAAACTCCACGGTCTCGGGCAGCACGACGCGTTTTTTCCCGAACGCCAGCTTGCCCGCCTCGACGACGCCCCACAGCAGCCCGTACCCGACCGCCGCGCCCACCAGCGACCACAGCAGTCCATAGGCGTGCAACTCCTGACCCATCAACAGCGGTATCCCGAGGCTCAGGATCAGGCCCGCCCCGACACAGCCCAGCGTGATCTCGTCCGGGATGATGAAGTGATCGAAGTCGATGAACGTGGCAACGATCACCAGCGACACGAAAATCCAGTACGGGAAAACCAGAATCCATGTGTCGCAGAAGTGCCGCCAGACAAAAAAGAAGAGGAGAGCCGTCAGCCCCTCCACCAGCGGGTAACGCGCGGCGATGGGCTTGCCGCAGTACGCGCACTTTCCTCGCAACGCGATCCAACTGAGCACGGGCAGGTTGTGGTACCACTTGATCTGCGTCTTGCAATGCGGGCAAAAGGAACGGCCGGGTTTGTTGACCGCCATGCCCCGCGGCAGCCGGTAGATGCAGACGTTCAGGAACGAGCCGACGATGGCGCCGATCCCGAAGGCAAACACGTCGAACAGTCGGTCGTAGTAAACGGCCGGCAGGGTGGGAGCGGCAGAAAAAGGCAGAAGGTAGAAGGTAGAAGGTAGAAGGCGGAGGGCGGAAAAGGCAGCAGTGGTCATGGATAGCAGGGAGCGTGCGCGTACGGTCGATGTTGATCGCGCCGCCAAGAACCGTCGTGCGGCGTGAAGAGATTGCTCTGTGTGCTTTCTTTTGCCTTCTGCCTTCTGTCTTTATTCCCCCCGTGCCTTGACCTTCTTGTGCTCACACTCCTCCCGCAACCGGCGCACCTCGCGCGCGAGCTGGACGCGGATTTCCTCGACCTCGTCCGCTCTGCCTGTGGCGATGGCCTTCTGAAGCTGCGACTGGAGGAAGACCTCCCGTTCCGCGATCCGCGCTTTGTAGGTCGAGTCGATCTCGGCGATGGCGGCGCGTTGTTCGTCGGTGACCTTGGCGCTGGGAGATTGTTTCTCCAGGCGTTCCATGGCGAGTTCGTAGGCGGATTTCATGGTGGGAAAGAGCTGCGTTCACTCTGGCCGGAGCCTCCTGGAATGCAAGGTGGAAGGCGGTGGTGCGCGCATGAGGGATTGCATTGCGGCGACCGGGCAACCACAGTCCCGCGCAACAACGTACCGTCTGCTCCCTTCCCATGCGCCCTCCCGTTCGCCTCATCAGCACCGATTTTGACGGCACGCTCGTCGAGCACGGCAACCCGGCTCCGTTTTCTCCGTTGCTGGTGGAAATCCTCACGGTCCTGCGCGGGCGGGGAGTGCGCTGGGCGATCAACACCGGCCGCACCCTGCCGTGGCTCGTCGATGGGCTCCAGGCGTTTTCCCTGCCGATCCAGCCCGACTTCGCCATCACGGCCGAACGCGAGATCTACCAGCCCGCCGCCAACGGCCACGGCTGGCGCGACCTCGGCGACTGGAACGCGGCCTGCGCGCGGCGGCACGACGAACTCTTCGCCTCCGCCGCGCCCCTGCTCGCGGACATCGTGCGCTTCGTCGAAGGCGAAACCGGCGCGGAGTTGCGTTTCGCGCGCCATTCGGACCCCCGCGGCGGCAACGCCACCCGCGACCCGCGCGAACTCTCCGGCCTGGTGGCGACCAACGACGCGGAGATGGATGCCATCGTCGCGTTCGTGGATCGAAGGCGCGCGCAGGACCCGGACTTCTCGTACCAGCGCAACTCGATCTACCTGAGCTTTTGTCACGCGGATTACGACAAAGGCACGACGCTCGCCGAGTTGGGCCGCCAAACCGGGGTGCCGCGCGAATCGATCTTTGCCATTGGCGACCACCAGAACGACCTGCCCATGCTCAACGGCAAGCACGCGGGTCACATCGCCTGTCCGGGCAATTCCATTGAGATCGTCAAGGCGACGGTGCGCGCCGCCGGCGGCTACGTGGCCGGGGCGGGGTACAGCGCGGGTGTCATCGAGGCGCTGCGGTTCTACTGCGAAGACCTCGGGAATTGCTAGAAACGCGGGGATCAGAAGTCCCCGTTCATGAAACTCCCCTTGAGCCGGTCGCGCGCCTGGTTCTCGCGTTCGCGGCGGGGCACTTCGAGTTCATCCCACTTTGGCCGGTTCACGAACACCAGGACCGCCCCTTTGTCGTCCGACGCGCTTTTGTAGAGACAGTAGGCCCGCTTGCTGGCCCACTCGCGGATTTCGAGTTGCGCGCTGGTCTTCGGGTAGGTGCGGGTTTCGGTCGTGTGGTCGGCGCCGTACTTTTTCTCCAGGATCTTGAGCATCTTCCTCACGTTGCCGGCTCCCTGCACGTCGACATCGATGGAGTACAGCTCGCCCTTGAAAAAATTGTAGGTGATCCCGGCCACTTCCACCCCTTCGAGCTGTAGCTTGTCGGTCGAGCGGACGTAGGTTTGAAACCGCCCCGTGTCCTCGGTGTTCTTCAAACCCTGGAACGATTTTACCGGCGCACCGAGCTGCGCGTCGGGCAGGCCGTTGTCTCGGTCGAGGTCCGCGACGCTGCCGTCCGCGTGGGCGTTCACGGCGAGGGCAAAAACGGCGGCGGCGGTCGTCAACCACTTCCAGCAGGGATCGGTGCGCTTCACGAGGCATTGCATACCTCCGGCCGCGCCCGCTGGCAAGTCCAGCCGCGTCGGCGGGCGCACGCGATTTCCTTTTGACATGATGCCAAGAACCGCCCGGTGCCGCCCTCGTCCTCGCACCCACGAGCGTGCCGGCCGGGGAACCGTCCACGCCGTCCGTCTGAAGATCCGCGCCGACGGGCACCATGGGAGGTGGATTCACGCTGGCCGTTTTGGTGCGACACAACATGGTGATTCCGCGTCGTCCCGCGCCCGGAGTCGGTGAATGGTCCACCGTCGTTATTCCGCGGATCGTCACCCATCTGAAAGGACGCACGGTCGCGATTGCATCCACAGGCTTTTAGAA
Organism: uncultured Chthoniobacterales bacterium; assembly: GCA_964245885.1. Taxonomy (GTDB): domain Bacteria; phylum Verrucomicrobiota; class Verrucomicrobiia; order Chthoniobacterales; family SZAS-18; genus CAHJWO01. The sequence continues at coordinate 52,006 of CAXTOX010000011.1, forward strand.
CTTGGCAGCAGTCACTCCCCCTTTTATGGCTGAAGGCGAATGGATCGAAACCGACGTGCCCGCGCGGCTGGACCGGTTGCCATGGAGCCGGTGGCACTGGCTGATCGTCACCGCGCTCGGGGTGACCTGGATTCTCGACGGCCTGGAGGTCACGCTGGCGGGAGCGTTGGGCGTCACGCTCAAGCAGCCCGAGGCCCTCGGTCTGACCGACGGACAGGTCGGCGCGAGCGCGTCGTTCTACCTGGCCGGAGCGGTGCTGGGCGCGCTGGTGTTCGGCTACGGCACGGATCGACTCGGGCGAAAGAAACTCTTCTACGTCACCCTGCTGCTCTACCTGCTGGCCACCGCGGCCACGGCGCTCTCCTGGAGCTTCGCTTCCTACGCCGCTTTTCGCTTCCTGACCGGGGCGGGCATCGGCGGGGAATACGCCGCGATCAACTCCGCCATCGACGAATTGATCCCCGCGCGCGTCCGCGGACGGGTGAACCTGATCATCAATTCCACCTACTGGCTCGGTGCAGCCCTCGGCGCGGCGACCACCGTGGTGCTGCTCAACCCGAGATATCTGCCGGTCTGGCTGGGCTGGCGGTTCGCCTTTGGCATCGGTGCGGTTTTGGGGCTGGTCGTGTTGTTCTTCCGGCACTGGGTCCCGGAAAGCCCGCGCTGGTTGATGATCCATGATCGCAAGGACGAGGCCGAGCGCATCGTGGCCGAGGTCGAGAAAACGGTCGCGGACCGCCACCCCGAAAAGCTGCCGCCACCCGAAGCCAAAAAGACGCGGTTGCGTGAGCGCGCGCGCACCCCCTGGCCGGAGGTCTGGCACGCGGTCGTCCACCAGCATCGCAAGAGCAGCCTGCTCGGCCTCTCGCTGATGGTGGCACAAGCGTTCTTCTACAACGCGATCTTCTTCACCTTCGCGCAGGTGCTGGAGAAGTATTACGACATCCCCAGTCACGAGGGCAGCTTCTATCTCCTCGTCTTCGCGCTGGGCAACGCCTGCGGGCCGATCCTCCTCGGCCACCTCTTCGATTCCGTGGGCCGCAAGCCGATGATCGCCGGAACCTACGCGCTCTCGGGGGTGTTGCTGGCGGTCACGGGCTGGATGTTCAATGCCCGGCTGCTGGACGCCAACACGCAGACGGCCGCGTGGACGATCATCTTTTTCATCGCTTCGTCGGCCGCGAGTTCGGCGTACCTGACCGTGAGCGAGATTTTCCCTTTGGAAATCCGGGCGTTGGCCATCGCGTTGTTTTACGCGGTCGGCACGCTGGTGGGCGGAGTAGGGGCGCCGACGTTATTTGGCGTGTTGATGGAGAAGGAATCCCGCGCGTGGCTTTTTGGCGGCTACTTGTTCGGGGCGGCGTTGATGGTGGGAGCGGCGGCGGTGGAAATCTGCATCGGGGTCAAAGCCGAGGGGCAATCTTTGGAGGACATCGCCGCGCCGCTGGCCTCGCAGGAGTAGACGCCAAGCGTGTCCGATGCCACCGGTCCGCCGGATGCGATCTGGGCGGACTTTTCCTTGTGGAAAATCGCGGTCTCCGCTAGGATGCACGGTTACCATGATCGGATTTGAGCGTTCAGACGATTACCAGCCATTGTTCTGGGTCGGCGGTCGGCCGGTGCATGTGACCACGCTGCTTGTCGGCCTGCACATTGTCACGCTGCTGATCTGCTCGATTTTGCAGGGCTGGCCCGCGTTGATCCTGGCTTTGTCGAGTGAGGCGGTGCTGCACCACTGGGCACTGTGGCAGCCCCTGACCTACGCCTTCGATCATCTGCTCGGTGATTTCGGTGACACGATCACGTTCATCTTGGAGATGTTTTTGCTGTTCCGCTGGGGCCATGAGGTGGAGCGTTATTTTGGCCGGAAGATTTTCGCCACCCTTTATCTGGCGATGCTGCTGACAGCGCCCGCCGTGCTGCTGACGTTCTCCCTGGTGGCGCACACCAGCATCGTTTATGCGCGTTCGGGGCTGCTGCACTTTGGCGTGTTCGTGGCGTTCGCGACGATCTATCCCAGCGTACAATTCTTTTGGGGCGTCGCTTGCAAGTGGGTCGTCATCGCGGTGGCGGCGTTATTGTCGGCCGCCTTCTTTTCACGGGCGGATTATGCGGAACTGATGGTGCTCTGGAGCACGGTGGCCGTCGCCTACTTCGGAGTGCGTTATGCCAGTGTTGGCGAGGACGCTTTCTCGTTTTTCGGCAACCTGCGCGACCGCTTCCCGCGCAAGACGTCACCGCGTGGGGTCCGGCCGCGCCTTAAGCCGCGCCGGGCCGCCGACACGTCCGAACCCGCCGAGCCGGTGGGCGCGCTCAGTTCCTACCGGGCGGCGGGCGACGTACACGAGTCCATCGATCCGTTGCTCGACAAGATCAGCAAGCACGGCCTGGCGAGCCTGACGCACAGCGAACGCGCCACCCTGGAGCGCGCCCGTGCTTCCCTCCTGCGCAAGGAGCGGGGCGGTTAGCGGATGGACACGCCTCCGCTCGAACAGTTGCGCGCCATTGTCGCCCGACTCCGCGCACCCGGTGGCTGCCCCTGGGACCGGGAGCAGACCCACGCCAGCCTGCGCACGGCGCTCCTGGAGGAAACGTACGAGGTTCTCGCCGCCATCGAGGCGAACGACGATCCGAACTTACGCGAGGAACTCGGCGATCTCCTGCTGCACGTGGTCCTGCATTCGCAGATCGCGTCGGAACGCGGGGCCTTCGACTTCGATGCCGTGGCGCGCGAGATCAGTGAAAAGATGGTCCGCCGCCATCCGCACGTTTTCGGCGGCGACCGGCTGGCCGACACGGCCGCTGTGCTCGTGCGCTGGGACGAGATCAAGCGCCGCGAAAAGGAAAAGGCGGGTCGCGCCGGGGAAGGGGTGCCGTCGCAGATGGACGGCGTGCCCGCCATGCTGCCCGCGTTGATGCGCGCCCAGAAGGCGCAGGAGAAAGCGGCCAAGGTGGGTTTCGACTGGCGGCGGGTCGAGGAGGTGCTGGCGAAGGTCCGCGAGGAAGTGGCCGAAATCGAGGAAACACCACCCGGAGCACTCGACGCCGTGGCCGAGGAGGTCGGCGACCTGCTCTTTGCGGCCGTGAACCTCGCCCGCTGGCACAAGCTCGACGCCGAGACGACCTTGCGCCGCGCCACGGACAAGTTCGTCGGGCGGTTCCAGCGCGTGGAAGCCGCCCTCCGAGCACGCGGACGGGCGTGGGACGCGGCGACTTACGAGGAGTTGGATGCCCTTTGGGAGGAAGCCAAGAAGACGGCGGCCTGACCGTTTCCGTCCTCTGCGGGAACGACCGATGTAGATGAACAATTTCCCGCCGGAATGGTCTATGATACAGTAACCACTAGGCTAGTTCGCTAGCCACCAACCTACCATGTATCTACTCCTGATTCTATTTTCCCTCGGCCTCTCGGGGCTGGCGGCGCTTTACGTCAAAAGCCAGATTGCCAAGTATAACCGGGTTCCGGCCACCAGCGGCCTGAGCGGCGCGGAAACCGCCGCGCACATCCTGCGCGCGAACGGCATCCACGATGTCAGCGTCGTCTCCGCCAACGGCATGATGGGCGACCATTACAACCCGGCCAACAAAACGGTCAACCTGTCGCCGGATGTTTACGAGGGGCGTTCCACGTCCGCCGTCGGCATCGCGGCCCACGAGTGCGGCCACGCCATCCAGCACCAGCAAGCCTACGGCCCGCTGAAACTGCGCGCGGCGGTGGTCGGAATCACGCAGTTCAGTTCCTCGCTGTACTATCCCCTGTTCATCGTCATGATGATGGGGATCATCGCGCCGCACACGGGCTACACGATCATGGCAGTCATCGCGCTCGTCGTCATGTTCTTCCAACTGGTCACCTTGCCGGTGGAGTTCGACGCTTCCCGGCGCGCCAAGCAGATTCTGCCCAGCCTGGGCATCATCCACGGTGCGGCGGAGTCTCAGGCGGTCAGCCGCGTGCTGAACGCCGCAGCGCTGACGTACGTCGCCGCCTTCCTGGTGTCGATGGTCAACGTGCTCTACTACCTCGTGCTGGCGGGCGGCGACCGCCGCCGGTAAGGTCCGCACGTTTTTCCCGGCCGCGTGGCAACTTCCCGGGTTGCCGCGCGGGGCGGGTGCGTCTACCCTGCCTTCCCGTTTTCACGGGGGGCGGGGTTTTTCGTTTTCCTGCCGCACCACCTCGTTTTATGTCCCAGCAAAGTTCCAAGACCGACACCGACCGCATGGAGAAGATCGTCAGCCTGTGCAAGGAGCGCGGCTTCGTCTTCCAATCCAGCGAGATCTACGGCGGGTTGAACGGGTGCTGGGATTACGGTCCGCTCGGGGTCGAACTCAAGCGCAACCTTAAGGATTTCTGGTGGCGGCGCATGACCCGCGAGCGCGACGACATCGTCGGCCTCGACGGCTCGATCCTGATGAACCGCCGAGTGTGGCAGGCGAGCGGACATGAGGCAACGTTCAGCGATCCGATGGTGGACTGCCGCAGTTGCAAGTCGCGCCAGCGTGCCGACCAGCTTACAAACGGGAAAGAGGGTAAGCCGCAGTGTCCCGTCTGTGGATCTTACGATCTGACGGAGGCCCGTGACTTCAACCTGATGCTGAGGACGAACATCGGTGCCACACAAGACGAGAGTTCTGTTGCTTACCTGCGGCCCGAAACGGCGCAGGCGATCTTCGTGAATTTCAAGAACGTGCTCAGCGTTGCGCGCAAGAAACTGCCCTTCGGCATCGCGCAGATCGGCAAGGCATTCCGCAACGAGATCAACCCGCGCAATTTCACCTTCCGCTCGCGCGAGTTCGAGCAGATGGAACTGGAATACTTCTGCCGACCCGAACAAGGCATGGACCTCCTCCACTACTGGCTGGAGGAACGCCTCAAATTCTACGAAGACATCGGCATTCCGCGTGCCAAACTCAAGGTGCTCGACGTGCCAGCCGAGGAACGCTCGCATTATTCCAAGGGCACGTTCGACATCGAGTACGAGTTCCCGTTCGGCGTGCAGGAACTCGAAGGCGTCGCTTACCGCACCGACTACGATCTGAAGCAACACCAGGAGCACAGCGGCAAGCCGCTGGAATATTTCGACGACGAGACAAAGGAGAAATTCATCCCGCACGTGGTCGAGCCGAGTGCCGGTGTGGACCGCACGGTGCTCGCGTTGCTCTGCGAGGCGTACGACGAGGAAACGATCACCGGCGAGGACGGCAAGACCGACACGCGCACGGTGCTGCGCTTCCACCCGCGGATGGCCCCGATCAAATGCGGCGTGTTCCCGCTGTTGAAGAACAAACCTGAACTCGTTGCCAAGGCAAAGGAAGTCGTCGCACTGCTGCGCGGGCACATGAACGTCTTCTACGACCAGACCGGAGCCATCGGCCGCCGCTACCGCCGCCAGGACGAGGCGGGAACTCCGTTCGGGGTCACCATCGACTTCGAGACGCTCGGCGAGCGCGGCGAGGAACTCAAGGACACCGTGACGTTGCGCCACCGCGACAGCATGCAGCAGGAACGGATGCCCATCGCGAATTTGCCGGCATATCTGCTCGCGCAAATCGCCTGAGGCCGAGACAGGCGTTACGCGTCGCTGCGCCGGACCGAGTCGGAATCCATCCGCAGATTACGCAGATTTCCGCAGATTGACAGGTAGGAAGACGTTTGTCTTGGTCGTTTTTCCCCTGCTTTGAATCTGCGTAATCTGCGGATCACTTGGTTTCCTTGTGGAGGTGCGAGAACTCCCCGAACCAATAGGTCTGTCGATGAAAAATCGCGGTGACGGCGGATGGTGGCACGCGCGTTGGTGGGTGGACGCGGCACTTTACCGCAGAGACACAGAGAGAAGGAGGGCCACAGAGAACGGAAGAAGTGGGAAGAAGAAAGAGGAGCCAGAGAGCTTTTCTGTCTCTGCTCCGGCCTTTGTGGTCCTCCGTGCCTCTGTGTCTCTGTGTTAAAGTTGCTAGTGCCCTTCCAAGCAGAGGGTGCCATCGCCGACAGCCGCAACTACTCTAGAGCATAGATCATTTCGGTAAGCTACAGTAGCCGCAGTGAGAGAAGTAAGC
>CAXTOX010000012.1:0-11332 GCA_964245885.1 uncultured Chthoniobacterales bacterium
AGCGCCAAAAATCTCGCCCCATTTGGAAAAGATGCGTCTCAAGCTCGCGGAAAGCCTGCGTTTGCACCCCGGGCGCATCAGCATCAAGGCGACGACGAACGAGAAGATGGGTTTTCTCGGGCGCGGAGAAGGCATCGCGGCAATGGCGGTTGCCAGCGTGGAACGCGACGCCGGGGACGCCGCCCCCGAAACCGCGCCGCCCGTGCCGCCTGTCGGGTTGTGAGTTGTGAGTTGTGAGTTGTGGGAAGCCAGTGAATTCTGTTCGCCAACCGATCCTCGCCAGCCCACAACCCACCACTCACAACCCTTCCATGGCCCTGCGCCTCTTTAATACCTACTCCCGCACGCTCGAAGAGTTTGCCCCGCTAGATGCCGCGGGCCGTAGCGTCAAGCTCTACACCTGCGGCCCGACGGTCTACAGCTACGCGCACATCGGCAACTTCCGCGCGTACATCTTCGAGGACCTCTTGCAGCGCCACCTCGAAGCGCGCGGCTACGCCGTGCGCCGGGTGATGAACCTCACCGACGTGGACGACAAGACGATCCGCAACAGCCGCAAGGAGGGCAAGGGTTTGGCGGAGTTCACCGCGCCGTTCAAAAAGGCTTTTTTTGAGGATTTGGGCACGTTGCGGATCAAGCCGGCGGCAGCGTTCCCCGAGGCGACCGCGCCCGAACACATCGCGCGGATGATCGAGATGATCTCCACCCTGACCGAACGCGATTACGCCTACCAGGCGGACGACAAGAGTGTCTACTACCGCATCAACCGTTTTCCCAAGTACGGTTGCCTCGCGCATCTCGACCTCGAAGAACTTCGTCCGACCGGACGCATCCAGAACGACGAGTACGAGAAGGAGAGCGTCGGCGACTTCGCGCTCTGGAAAGCGTGGAACGAAGACGACGGCGACGTGGGCTGGGAAAGTCCATGGGGACGCGGCCGGCCCGGCTGGCACATCGAATGCAGCGCGATGGCGGGCGCGTTGCTCGGCGACGAACTCGACATCCACTGCGGCGGCGAGGACAACATCTTCCCGCACCACGAGGCCGAGATCGCGCAGACCGAAGCGGTGACCGGTAAGAAGTTCGTGCGCTACTGGATGCACTGCAAACATCTCATGGTCGACGGCCAGAAGATGAGCAAGTCGCTGGGCAATTTCTACACGCTGCGCGACGTGCTAGCGAAGGGTTTCAGCGGGCGCGAGGTGCGCCTGGTCCTCCTGCGGGTCAACTACGGCTTGCCTTTGAACTTCACGTTCGAAGGAATGACCGACGCCCGCGCGCAGTTGCAACGCATCGACACCTGGGTGGCGCGGCTGAACGACCATGCGGCGAATGTGCAGGCCGGCGAGCCGCACCCGCTGGCGGATCACGACCGGTTCGAGGAAGCACTCGACAAGGACCTGAACATCTCGGGCGCACTAGGCGTGCTGTTCACGATCATCACCGAGAGTAATTCCGCGCTCGACAAAGGTCAACTCACTCCGGCGCACGCGCGACGTTTGCTGGAATGGTGGGGCCGCGTGAACCAAACTCTCGCCATCGAACCCGACGCTGGCGCAAACGAATTTCCCGACGAGGTGAAAACATTCCTCGACCAACGCGCGCAGGCCCGCACCGCGAAAGAATGGAAGCGCAGCGACGAGATCCGCGACGCCATTGCGGCGCTCGGTTGGGCGGTGAAGGACACCAAGGACGGGCAGAAGGTGACGCGCGTCTGAGCCGCGGCAGCGGCATCCATGAAGGTAGGGTCGCCTCTCCGAGGCGATCCAAATGTTTCAGTTCGAAAACTTGAGGGACAAGGACGGTTATCCAAGCAAAATTTGGATCGCTTCGGAGAGGCGACCCTACCTTTTACCCGCGAAAGGTGATATAAAGCCCCCATGCCCACGACCTTCGCGCCGGCCGACTTCCTCGATCTCGAACGCACCTCGCATCGCGTCCTGTTCGAGCACGCGGTCAACGTCTGGGACGCCCTCGACAAAATCGCCAACTACCTGCAATTCAGCCTCCGTCACGGCGTACACGGCGAACTCGTCGGCAAACCGTACATCGGGCCGGACGTGTTCATCGGCGAAGGCACCGTCGTCGAGCACGGCGCGACCATCAAAGGCCCGGCCTGGATCGGCGCGAACTGCCAGATCCGCAGCGGGTGCTACGTGCGCGAAAACGTCCTCGTCGGCGATGGCGCGGTGCTGGGCAACTCGTGCGAGTTTAAGAACTGCCTCCTGTTCGACGGCGCGCAGGTGCCGCACTTCAATTACGTGGGCGATTCGATCCTGGGTTACAAGAGCCACTTGGGCGCGGGAGCCATCCTGTCAAACGTCAAGCTCGACCACGGCGAGATTTTCGTGGAGGCCGAAGGCGTGCCCCGCCTCGGTACGGGGTTGAAAAAATTCGGCGCGGTGCTCGGCGACCACGCAGAGGTCGGCTGCAACGCGGTGCTGAATCCCGGTTCGGTCATCGGGCGGCGCTCAGTCGTCTACCCCGGCGCGCAGTGGCGCGGGGTGCTGCCGGCGGACAGCATCGCCAAATTCCGCCAGAGCTTCAGCGTGCTGGCGCGGCGTAAGTGATGGGCCGCGCCGTGGTGGTTTTCTTCTCGGGTGCGGAGAAGTTCACCGCGCGCGGCGGCACGATGTTCTTGCGGTGAATCCACACGCTCTGCACGAGGCCGAGCGAGAACATGATGATCATGACGAACGTCCCGCCGTAGCTCACGATCGGCAGCGGCAGCCCGGCGATGGGCATGAGCGAGATGGTCATGCCCGCATTCATGAAGACGTGCGTGAAGAATAGAGTCATTACGCCCGCCGCGATCAACAGGCCCAACTGATCCTTTGCCTGGTAAGACACGTACAGGCCGGTGACCAGCGTGAACGCGAAGATGCACAGCAGCGCCGCCCCCCCGACAAAGCCGAACGCCTCGCCGATCACCGAAAAAATGAAGTCCGTGTGCGCCACGGTCGGCGGCAGGAGATTTTGCTCCACGAGCGTGTCGCGGGCCTTGAAGCCCTTGCCCTTGAAGCCGCCGGAGCCGATGGCGGTGAGCGACTGGTTGACGTTCCAGCCTGCGCCGAGCGGGTCGGCGTCGGGATCGAGGAAGGTCATGATCCGTGCCCGTTGGAAGGGCTTGAGAAAATTTGTGCCCACCGGTAGGACCGCGGTGCCGATGAGGATCATAGCGATCAGGTAGCGCAGCGGGATGCCGCCGACAAAAAGCATCGCCATGATCACGGGCACCCACACGATGACGCCGCCAAGCTGCGGCTGGATGGCCACGAGCAGGCACGGCGGACCGGCGATGACGCCGCACAGGAGGATCTTCAGCATCGGGTGCATCCGGCGGTATTCGCTCAGGAGCAGGCCGATGATCATGATGCCGCCGAGGATGGCGAGTTGCGAGGGCTGGAGGCTGAAGCTGCCGAACTCGATCCAGCTCTTCGCGCCGAAATGCGATTTGCCGATGAACCTGCAAAGCACGAGCAGGAACACTCCTCCGATGTAAACGGGCAATGCGCCCCATTTGATCCACCGGTAGTCAATGAGGCTCACCGCGACGAACACGATCATGCTCACCGCAATCCAAACCGTCTGTTTACGCGGCGATTGCGACAGATAGGAATGCGGGTCGCGCATGAACGTCGCGCAGTAGATCGCCACGACGCTGCAAACGCACAGCGCGATCATGAGGGCGAGGAGCACCCAATTGAAACGGAAGAGTTTTCGCAGGTAGGGATTCACGGCGCGGGACGCATTGTAGCGGATGGCGAGTGTTTGCGCAACGCTGCCGCGCCAGCGGCTTCCAAACAATCGGTAGGGACGGCTCTCCGAGCGGTCCCAAGTTTTTCGGCGATGCACGTCGTGCGTGCGAAGACCGTCCAAGCCAAATTTGGGACCGCTCGGAGAGCCGTCCCTACCCGGTGTTACGATCCGCTGGCGGCGGCCAGCAGGCACTTCGTGTACTCGTGCTGCGGGCGGGCGTAGATCGCCTCCGCGCTGGCGCTCTCGACGACCCTGCCGCGGTACATCACGAGCACTTCGTCGCTGATATGCTCGACCACCGCGAGATCGTGCGCGATGAACAGGTAGGTCAGCCCGAGTTGTTCCTGGAGGTCTTGCAGGAGATTGACGATCTGCGCTTGCACGCTCACGTCCAATGCGCTGACGGGTTCGTCGCACACGATAAACTCCGGCCGCGCGGCCAACGCCCGCGCGATGCCGACCCGCTGGCGCTGCCCCCCGCTGAACTCGTGCGGGTAGCGCCCCATCGCGTCACGCGGCAGACCGACCTGGTCGAGCAACTCCCCCACCCGCGCGCGGCGGTCGGCGCGGGACATCTCCCGGCAATGAATCTCCAACGGTTCGGCGATGATCGTCTCGACCCGGTGACGTGGGTTGAGCGAGTTGAACGGATCCTGGAAGATCATCTGGATGCGCCGCCGCCACGGGCGGAACTGCCGCTCGGGGAAGCCGAGAATCTCCTGCCCGTCGAAGAAAGCCTGCCCGCCTACTTGCGCGGTGGCTGGCGTGAGCTTGAGCAACGCGCGGCCAATGGTGGTCTTGCCGCTGCCGCTCTCGCCGACGAGCCCGACGGTGGAGCCGCGTTCGACGGCAAAGCTCACGTCGTCGACGGCTTTGATCGTTCCGTCGGGTATCGGGAACGAGACCCCGAGGTTTTTGACCGTCAGAAGTGGATTGCAAGCAGTCTGTGCAGACATACGACAAAGTCGCCGAAGAAGGAGAGCATGCCCGTCACAACAAAAGGTAAACACAGCAACACGGTGAGTTGGCCCAATACGACTTCACGTTTCATCCCTTTCTCAAAAATCCGGTCAAGAGGCTCGTTGCATTCGCCGCTTCCGACCGCGCACCCAAACCAATCTCATAAGCCTCGCGCCCCGCTTCCACCGCCAGCCGGAACGCCCGCGCCATCCGCGCCGGGTCGTGCGCCACGGCGATGGCGGTGTTGATGAGCACGGCGTCCGCGCCCATTTCCAAGGCCTCCGCCGCCTGGCTCGGCGCGCCGAGACCCGCGTCGATGACCACGGGCACCGTCGCCTGTGCGATGATGATCTCGATCTGCGCGCGCGTCTCGATGCCGCGGTTGCTGCCGATGGGCGAACCGAGCGGCATCACGGTCGCCGTGCCCACGTCCTGCAGACGTTTGGCCAGCACGGGATCGGCGTTGATGTAGGGCAGGACCACGAAGCCGTCCGCCACGAGTTCCCTGGCCGCGAGGAACGTCTCGACCGGATCGGGCAGCAGGTAGCGGGGATCGGGATGGATTTCGAGCTTCACCCAGTTCGGCAACCCGGCGCTGCGGGCCAGCCGCGCCAGCCGCACGGCTTCGGCGGCGTTCATCGCGCCGCTGGTGTTGGGCAACAGGAGGTAGCGCGCCGGGTCGATGAATTCGAGGATGTTCGCGTACGGGTCCTTCCTGCCCGAGAGGTCCGCGCGGCGCAGGGCGACGGTGACCAGACCGGTGCCACTGGCGTCGAGGGCGTCGTGCATCGCCTCGTTGGAGGAAAATTTCCCGGTGCCCACGAGCAGGCGCGACGGAAACTCGCGGCCAGCGATGATGAGCGGAGAGCCTGGGTGCATGGCGTCGGAACCATACCGTCTGGTTCGAAACCAGCAAGTCAGGGAACCGCACGCTGCCGGGAAGCCGAATCCTCTTTGCTATGGAATACAGACAATTAGGCCGCTCTGGCTTCAAGGTACCGGTGCTCAGCCTCGGAACGGGAACCTTCGGCGGCGGCGGCGAATTCTTCAAGGCGTGGGGTGCGACGGATGTCGCTCAGGCCACGCGGCTGGTGGACATCTGCCTCGAAGCGGGGCTGAACATGTTTGACTCCGCCGACGTGTACTCGCAGGGCATGGCAGAAGAAATCCTCGGGCAAGCGATCAAGGGACGGCGCGATCAGATCATCATCTCGACCAAGGCCACTTTTGCGTTCGGCGAAGGCCCGAACGAGGTCGGCTCATCGCGCTTTCACCTCATCCGCGCGGTGGACAAGGCGCTGCAACGGCTCGGCACGGATTACATCGACCTGTTCCAGACCCACGGCTTCGACGCGGTGACCCCGGTGGAGGAACTTGTCACGACGCTCGACGACCTCGTGAGGGCGGGCAAAATCCGCTACGTCGGCTGCTCGAACTACTCCGGCTGGCACCTGATGAAGGCGCTTGCGTACGCGGAGAAGTTCAACCTCTCGCGCTTCGTCGCGCACCAAGCTTATTATTCACTGATCGGTCGTGAGTACGAATGGGAATTGATGCCGCTTGGGATCGACCAAGGCGTCGGGTGCGTGGTGTGGAGCCCGCTCGGTTGGGGTCGGCTCACGGGCAAACTCCGCCGCGGCCAGCCGATTCCCGAACAGAGCCGCTTGCATAAGACCGCCGACCGCGGCCCTCAGGTGGAGGACGAGTACCTTTACAAAGTGGTCGATGCGTTGGACGAGGTCGCCAAGGAAACGGGCAAGAGCGTCCCGCAAATCGCCATTAACTGGCTCCTGCAACGACCCTCGGTAGCAAATGTCATCATCGGGGCGCGCAATGAGGAACAACTCCGCCAGAACCTCGACGCTGTCGGCTGGAATCTCGCGGCCGAACAGGTCGCTAGGCTCGACGCTGCCAGCGCCGTGCCGAAGATTTATCCTTACTGGCATCAGTCGCAGTTTGACCGCAACCCGTTCCCGACAGCGTGATCATTGTTCGGCCTGCCGGGCCAGGAGCCAGAGCAGGTCCGACGCGCGGTTGACGTACTGCAACACCAACCCGCGCACGGGATGCCCCGCCTCGCGCATGGCGACGAGGTGGCGTTCGGCGCGGCGGGCGGTCACGCGAGCCACGTCGAGCGCGGCGGCGAGCGGGGTACGCCCGGGCGTCGCCCAACCGTCGAAACGCAACGGCGGGTCGCCATTTTCCAAGTCGCGCACCTGCTGGTCAATCCGACCCAACGACTCCGACGCGAGTGAGCCGAACTTGCTCTGCGCGTAGCGTTCCTGGTCGGCATCGTCGGCGGAGAGTTCACCCATGACGAGGACGAGTTCGCGCTGGATGTCTTCCAATGCGCCGACGAGCGCGTTGTCGAGCGGCGGGGCGGCCTTGGCGGTGCCGAGGGCGGCGTTGAGTTCGTCGAACCGCCCAACGGCTTCGACGCGGACGTGGCATTTCGGCACACGCTGTCCGTAGATCAGGCCGGTGGTGCCGTCGTCGCCGGTGCGGGTGGCAATGGACATGAGGAAGGCAGAAGGTAGAAGGCAGAAGGCAGAAGTACAGAAGAAGATGTCCCACGGTCTTTACTTCTGCCTTCTGCCTTCTACCTTCTGCCCTTATCTTTCCATGCGCGTTCTCGCCGTTGATCCTTCCTTGCGCGGTACCGGCTACGCGGTGCTGGAAGCCGCCACCTCACCGGGTAACAACGGTCGCGCGGCGTCGGTGTTGATGGGGATGCCGCTCAAGGCCCGCGCCTGCGACTACGGCACCATCAAGAACAAGTCCGATCTGCTGCCGAGTTCGTGCCTCGTGGCGATCCACGACCGGCTGGCGGAGATCATCCACAAACACGAGCCGGATTGCTGCGCGGTGGAGGGCGTCATCTTCGTGCAGAGCTACAAGACGGCAATCACGATGGGCGCGGCGCGCGGGGCAGCGATTCTCGCCGCGGCCGAACGCGGACTCCCGATCTACGAATATGCCCCGCGGGAGGTCAAACAGGCGGTCGTCGGACGCGGCGGCGCGGAAAAAACCCAGGTCGCCTTCATGGTGCGTGCGCTGCTCGGGCTGACCGAGACCCCGCAGGCCGATGCCGCTGACGCGCTGGCCATCGGCCTCACCCATCTGCGGGCGCAAAGCAGTCCGCTTCGCACGATGGCGGCGCTCGCGCGGATATGATAACTGATGGTTCCGCACTCCGCGTCGAATGGCTGGGGCGCGTGGCTTACCGGGAGGCGTTCGAACGGCAGGAACGGCTCGTCGAGGCGAAGATCGCCGCGCCATACGAGGTGCCCGACACGCTCTTCCTGTTGGAACACGACCCGGTCTACACCATTGGCCGCACGCCCGACCGTACCAGCCTGCTCGCGCCGGAGTTGCTGCCGCACCCCGTGGAAACGACCAACCGCGGCGGACAGGCGACCTACCACGGTCCTGGACAACTCGTGGGTTACCCGGTCCTCGATCTCGGCCGTCGTGGCCGGGATTTGCATCGCTACCTGAGATTTCTGGAGGAAACGCTGGTCGAAACGCTGGCGGCTTACGGCGTTCGTGGTGACCGGCGCGAGGGGCTAACCGGCGTCTGGGTAGGTGCGGGGAAGATCGCCTCCATCGGCGTTGGCGTGCGGCGCTGGGTGAGCATGCACGGGTTTGCCATCAACGTCGCCGGTGGCGACGCGCTCGCGCCTTTTCGTGCGATCACGCCTTGCGGCCTCGCCGGCGTGGAGATGACTTCCGTGTCCACCGAGAGCGGCCGGGAGACAGGCGTGGAGGAATTTGCAGCGAGCGTGGCGGAAGTGTTTGCCGCAAGGCTGGACGAAGCACTGCCGAGGAGCTAATTCGAGCAGGCCGCGAAGCGGCCGGTCGTCATCATAGGTAGGGATGGCTCTCCGAGCCGCTCCCTATTGTTCTCTGGTAACCGTCACTGAGGCGATGCGCTTTCCAGAAAATCTAGGGAGCGGCTCGGAGAGCCATCCCTACCATGCGTGACGACGCCTGCGGCGCAGAGCACGCTCATTCGAGGAACCCGCGCACCAAAGCCACGGCGCGGTCGATTTCCTCCTCGGTCGTGTAGAAATGCGGCGACCAACGCAGGTATCCCCGCCGTTGACGGTCGTGGCGGAGCGAGGCGGTCACCCGGTCTTCCTGAAGGCGCTGGAACAGGCCCGCCATCTCCGCGCGCGGGTGCGTCACCGCCAGGATGCCCGAGGCGTTCGGCCCCTCAACCGGACCCGCCGCCTCGAAGCCGAGTTCGCCCAAACCCATTGCCAATCGTCGGACCAACGTGCTGATCCGGGCCGAAACGATCTCCGGTCCGACGGCGAGGATGGTTTCGAGCGACGCCTGCATCCCGAGGATCGGTCCGAGGTTGAGCACGCCCGGCTCGTAGCGCGCGGCGGTGTCGAGGAACCGGATTTCCGGCTGCGCGATGAAGTCCGGCGAGCGCACGTTCGCCGCGCCCAACAGGATCGGCCGCAGGTTCTCGAAGCGTGATTTCTTCACGTACACAATCCCGCTGGCGAGCGGTCCAAGCATCCACTTGTGGGCGTCAGCGGATAGAAAATCGACGTGCCGCACCGGGAGAGGAAACGCTCCGAGCGTCTGGATGGCATCCACCGAAAACAACACGCCGCGTGCCCCGAGCATGGCACCGATGGCGTCCACGTCGATGCGGTAGCCGGTGAGGAAAAACGCTGAAGCCAGCGCCACGAGCCGCGTGCGCGGAGTCAGGGCGCTTTCCACCAACGCGGGCGTGATCTCACCGGGGCGTTCCGGCTGGAGGGCGCGCGGAACCACGCCGCGCCGCGCGAGGTCGGTCCACGGGTAGACGTTCGCCGGGTAGTCGTCCGCGTAGTAGACGACTTCGTCGCCCGGTTGCCAATCAAGCCCTCCCGCGAACAGGCTCAGGCCGAGCGACGTGGGGCCGAGGAGCGCGATTTCCTCGGGCGTTGAACCCGGCAACAGCCGCGCGCAGGTCTCTCTCGCGGAGCGGATTTGCCTGAGCGCGACGGTGTAGTCGTCCGGCCCGGCGGTCGCCGCAGCGCGGGCGTAGTCCACGAGCGCATCCACGGCCACGCGCGGCAGCGGGCTGACGGCGGCATGCGCGAGAAACGTCTTTTGCGCGCAGATGGGAAACTCGTGCCGACGCAAGGTTTCGTCGCGGAGCAGGGCAGGAAGGTCCATGTCGTCCGCAGATTACGCAGATTTTCGCAGATTGGAAGAAAGGGAGGAGGCATCCCTATTTCTGTTCTTTCTGCTATCTGCGGAAATCTGCGGGATCTGCGGACTACTTTGGCCTCCGGATTGCGAGCCGACGGTTTCTGCGCCAAGGTGCCCATCCAACCGATCACCCGCTTTGTCCCTATGAGTCCGTCTCCTGTCCGCGTCCGTTTCGCCCCCTCGCCCACCGGCTTCCTGCACGTCGGCGGGGCGCGCACCGCGCTTTTCAACTGGCTCTACGCCCGGCACACGGGGGGCAAGTTCATCCTGCGCATCGAGGACACCGACAAAGCGCGCAACACGGTCGAAGCGGTGCAAGTCATCTATGACGGCTTGAAGTGGCTCGGGTTGGACTGGGACGAGGGTCCCGGCATCGGCGGCGACTGCGGACCGTATTTCCAGAGCGAGCGCGACGCCGTTTACCTGAAGTACCTCGCCAAGCTGGAAGCAGCCGGGGAGGTGTACCTGGACGAGAAGGGCGCGACCCGCTTCAAAGCCCCGCGCCAGCCGGTCGTCATGGAAGACCTCGTGTGCGGACGCGTCGAGGTTGACCGCTCCAAGCCCATCAACCCGCTCGGCGACCTGGAGCCCGATCCCACGATCCGCCGGCCCGATGGATCGTGGATTTTCCATTTCGTCAACGTCGTCGACGACATCGAGATGGATATCACCCACGTCATTCGCGGTGAGGACCATCTTTCCAACACACCCAAGCACATCGAACTTTGCCAGGCTTTCGGTGCAACGCCGCCCAAGTACGCGCACATCCCACTCATTCTCAATCGTTCCGGCGGCAAGATGAGCAAGCGCGACCAGGGCGCGAGCGTCCAGCAGTACATTGACGACGGCTACGTGCCCGAAGCGGTGGCCAATTACCTGTGCCTGCTCGGCTGGTCGCCCAAGGACAACCGCGAAAAGCTCCCGATGGAGGAAGTGGTTTCGCTCTTCGAACTGAACAAGATCAACCGCCGCAACGCCGCGTTCGACGTGGACAAATGCTTCTGGCTTAACGGCCAGTACATCCACGAGATGAGCCTGGAGCGGTTCCGCGCACTGTGCATACCGGTGATGGAACGCGCCGGGCTGCCCATCGGCGGGTTCAACAACGAATACCTCGACCACGTCCTGGCCTCCGTGAAGGAGAAGGTCAAGCTGCTCAAGGACATTCCGGCGTGGACCGCGTATTTCTTCACGGACGATTTTCCGTTCGACGAGGAAGCGGTCACCAAGACCTTGCGCGCGCCAGGGGCCAGCGAACGACTGCACCAGTTGGCCGCGCTTTTGGAAAGCACCGCACCCGAAAACTGGGACGCCGCGGCGCTCGAAGGGGCGTTCAAGAGCCTCGCCACCGACGCCGGATTGAAAACCGCCGTGTTCATCCACCCCGCGCGCGTGGCCG
>CAXTOX010000012.1:11342-56575 GCA_964245885.1 uncultured Chthoniobacterales bacterium
AGCGGGCGGGCGGTGGGACCGAGCCTCTACCACCTGCTGGCGATCCTAGGGAAAGAAAAAGTGCTCGCCCGTTTGCGGGCTGCCGCCGGGCGTTCGTAGCGTGCTTTTGAAAATCGCGTGGCAACGTCCGAGCGTAGCGTCTACACCGCGGCTGATCTGCGGGACTGGCTGGCGGCCATGGCCGGGGTCCGGTCACCGTTGCGCCTCGCAGTGTTCGGCGACCCGGTGGCGCACTCCGTCTCGCCGCCGATACAGAACGCCGCGTTGCTAGCCCGGGGGATCGACGCACGTTACACCCGGATCCACGTCCGGCCGCAGGAACTGGCCGAAGCCCTCACGCTCGTCGCAAGTGCCGGGTTCATCGGGGTTAATCTGACGATCCCACACAAGACCGCCGTCCTGCCGCTGCTCGACGCCGTCGACGCGCACGCCGCCCGACTCGGCGCGGTCAACACGGTGCGCGTGGAAGCGGATGGTTCGTTGCGCGGGTTCAACACCGACGGGCCCGGCTTTGTGCGCGCCGTCCGGGCGGAGTTCGGGGTCGAACTGCGCGGCCAGCGGGTGTTGATCCTCGGCGCAGCCGGCGGCGCGGGCCGCGCGCTGACGACGCAATGCATGTTGGAAGGCTGCCGCCGCGTGGTGCTCGTGAACCGCACGCCGGAAAGAGCGCGGGACCTCGCGACCGAATTGGCCATCCGCTTCCCGGAAAGTGGCTGCGAATTGGAAAATGTTCCGTGGCAAGAGGCCGCCTCTGCCGATTTGCTGGCGAGCGTGGACCTCGTGGTGAACGCTTCGTCCATCGGGTTGCGCGAGGGAGATGTCTCACCGCTGCCGATCTCCGCCATCCCGCCGTCTTTGCGCGTCTTCGACACCGTCTACCGGGCGTTGGGCCAGCCGACGCCGCTGCTGGCTGCCTCGCGCGAGGCCGGCGCGAGCGCGGTGGGCGGATTGTCGCTCCTTCTACACCAGGGCGCGCTTTCGTTCGAGTTTTGGTTCGGAGGCGTCGCACCGTTTGATGCGATGAAAAAGGCGCTGTCGCCACTGTCTTCCCAGCCCCGGTAGGGGTTGGGAACCGGATGAGCAAGTGGAAGCTGCTTTACTTCCCCTTCGCCGGTACCTGCTCGCTCGCGTCCACCTTCGTGCCGTCTTGCAGGGAGTCGGAAGGATTCACGACGATGCGGTCCTCTTTCGTCACACCGCTGGTGACTTCCAGGCTCGTGCCGAAATCCTGGCCGATGGTCACCTTCTTGAGGCGGACCACCCCGTCGCCGCCCACCGTGGCCACCTGCAAGCCTTCCTTGCGGAAGAGCAGCGTGTTCACCGGCACGACCGTCGGAGCCTTCTTCAGCGGCAGCGAGAGATGAACGTTGGCGAACGAGCCTGGGAACAGCCGGCCCTTCTGGTTGTCCACCAAGATCTCGGTCAAAAGCGTGCGCGTGGCGGGATCAATCGCGCCGGCGATGTGCGCCACCTTGCCCTGGATTTTCTCGCCTGGGAATTCTGAAAAATCCAGGAACGCCGTCGAGCCTTCCTGCACGAACGCCGCGTAAGCCTGCGGCACATAGACGTACACCCGCAAAATATCCGTGCGCGCGATCCGGAAAAGCTCTTGCCCATTGCTCGCGCTGATCAACGCGCCCACGTCGGTGCTGCGTCGGGTGACAACCCCGGCGAACGGCGCTTTGAGCTGCTGAAAATCCTTCTGGACGTTGAGGTTCTGCAAGTTTGCCTCCCCCGCCTGCACGGCCGCCTTCATCGCGTCGACGTTGGTGCGGTTCTGGTCGAACTCCTGCTGGCTGGAAACCTTCTTGGCGAGGAGGTCCTTCTGGCGCTCGAAGTTGAGGTTGGCGATTTCGAGGTTCGACTTCGCCTGCGCCAGGGACGCCGACGCCTGCCGCAACTGCGCGTCCACGTCCGGTGCTTCGATCTCGGCCAGCGCCTGCCCGTCGGTCACCTTCTCGCCGATGTTCACGTTCCACGCCTTGAGGTAGCCGTTCGTGCGGGCGAAGATCGGGGCTTCGTTGAACGCCTGAAGGTTGCCCGGCAGCACGATCTCGTTCTCTGTCTGCCCCGCGGTGGGATGGGTGACGATGACGTGGTTTTGCGCGAGATCATTGGTCGTCTCGGTCAGTTGTTTGTGCTCGCCCGCACGCCGCCAGAGCAGGAAAGCCACCAGCGCGGCTCCCAGCACGAGGAACGACACCACCCACTTCGCCGCCTCGCCCCGGCGCTCCGGTAAAGGCGGAGGACGTTCGCCGACGTGCCCCAACGAGCCGGGACGTTCGTCAGAAACCGGCCGTGACGGTCCATCCGCCGTGGCGTCTGAAAAGGAAGGATTGTACTGATTGGCCGGCGCGCCGGGGGCTGCCTCCGGATAGCCTTCGCGGCGGGTGTCGTCCATGGTAGAATTCATCATCGGGAGGTTTCGGCGGGATACAACCGTCAGTGTTGCGCGGCGGGTAAGGCCAAGGCGCGTTCCGGCCGGGGTGCGCCGTCGCCGGGATTGCGGCGAATCGGTACGGCGTCTTTGCCGGCGGAACGGCCGCGGATCAGCGCGAAGATCACGGGCACGAAGAATAACGTCGCCACCGTGGACACCAGCAGACCGCCGATGACCGCACGGCCCAGCGGAGCGTTCTGCTCACCGCCTTCGCCGAGGCCGAGGCTCATCGGCACCATGCCAATGATCATTGCCAGCGCCGTCATGAGTACGGGCCGCAGGCGCGTGCGCCCGGCTTCCAGCGCCGCCGCGAACGCGTCGCCGTGTTCCTCCAGTTGCTCGCGGGCGAAGGTCACCACGAGGATCGAGTTGGCCGTCGCCACGCCCACGCACATGATCGCCCCCATCAGCGCCGGCACGCTCAGCGTGGTGCCCGTTAAAAACAGCATCCACGAGATGCCCGCCAGCGCCCCCGGCAGGCCCGTGAGGATGATGAACGGGTCCGTCCACGACTGGAAGTTGACCACGATGAGCAGGTACACGAGCACCACCGCGCCGATCAGGCCGAAGCCAAGTCCGATGAAGGAACCCCACATCGTCTGCACCTGTCCCCGGATGACGATTTCACTGCCGCGCGGCAGCTTCTTGCGCGCGTCGTCCACGATCTTGTTGATGTCCTTGGACGTGCCGCCCAAGTCACGGCCCTGCACGCTGCACAGAACGTCCACAACGGGACGCAGGTTGTAAGTCGAGAGGATCGCCGGGCCGGTGGACCGCTCGAAGGTGGCGAGGTTGACGAGGAGCTGGTTGGGCGCGCCGTTGGCGCTGGTGATGGGCAGGTCCAGGAGGTTGTCGAGCGTTTGGATGCGGTACTGTGGAGACGAAGCCGCGAGGTTGTAAACGATATGATTATTGTTGTTCAGGAAGAACGACGGCGACACCTGAAAGCTGTTGCTCAGCGAGACCAGCAGGCTGTTGGCCACGTCGCGCTGGGTCAAGCCGAGCTGGTTGGCCTTGGAACGGTCCACCGTCAGGTCGATCTTGGGCTGGTTGAAAAGCTGGTAAATGTGCGCGTCCACCGCGCCGGGCACCGTGCGGACCTTCTCGGCGACCTCCTTGGCGACGGCGAGGTTGCCTTGCACGTCGCGGCCGACGAACTGGATGTCGATGGGTGCGCTGATGCCGAAGTTCAGGATCTGGCTGACGATGTCGGCCGGCTGAAAGTAGAACTCGATCCCCGGGAACTGCTTGGGCAACTCCTGGCGCAGCTTGGCGACGTAGCCCGCCGTCGGGCCGTGGCGCTCCTCGTTGAGGGAGCAGAGGATCTCCACGTCGGCGGTGCCGATGGTGCCGTTGTTGGAATAGGACGTGTTGATGCCGCTGTAAGGCAGCCCGATGTTGTCGAGGATCGTGCTGACCTCATCGGCCGGGATCTGCGTGCGGATGAACTTTTCCACCTGGTCGGCGGAGTTGGCCGTTTCCTCGATGCGCGTGGCCGTGCGGGCGCGCATGTGCAGCTTGAATTGTCCCGCGTCCACGCTCGGGAAGAAATCCTGCCCGATGGTCAGCAGCAGACCCAGCGACAACAGGCAAATCCCCAGAAACCCGAGCACGAACGTCCAGCGCATTGCCAAGGCCCCCTCCAGCCGGCCGGCGTACCAGTTGCGGAACTGCGTGAACCGGCGCTCGAATCCCTGCTGGAAGCGCCCGAAGAATCCCCGCGGCCGTGCGTGCGGGTCGTGCGCGCCGTGGTGCTGGCCGCGCAGAAAGTACATCACCAGTGTCGGCACGAGCGTGCGCGAGAGGAGGTAGGAGGCGATCATGGCGAAGACCACCGCCTCGGCCAGCGGCACGAAGAGGAACTTCGCCACGCCCGCCAGGAAGAACATGGGCAGGAACACGATGCAGATGCACAGCGTGGACACCAGGGCGGGCAGCGCGATCTGCGCCGCGCCTTCGAGGATGCCTTCGTTCAACTCCATGCCTGACTCCAGCATGCGGTCGATGTTCTCGATGGTCACCGTGGCATCGTCCACGAGGATGCCGACGGCCAGCGCGAGGCCGCCGAGGGTCATGATGTTCAGCGTTTCTCCCAGGAAGCTCAGCGTGCAGATCGACGCCAGGATGGACAGCGGGATGGAGATGGCGATCACGACCGTGTGCCGCCAGTTGCCCAGGAAGAGCAGGATCATCGCGGCCGTGAGCACGGCGGCGATGGCCGCCTCGATGATGACGCCCTTGATCGATGCCTTGACGAAGATCGACTGGTCGAAAAGCATCTTGATGTTCAACTCCGGCGGCAGCGTCGTGAGCAGCTTCGGGAGGCGCTCGCGAATCGTGTCGACGATGTTGAGCGTGGAAGCGACGCCCGATTTGTAGACGGACAGCAGCACGCCGCGCTGACCATCCTGGCGGACGATGTTAGTCTGCGGGGTGAAGCCGTCGCGCACGCTGCCGATGTCGCGCACGTAGACGATGACCCCGCTGCTGGTCTTGATCGGGATGTCGCCGATCTCGGAGATTTTCTCCGGACTGGCGTTCATTTCCACATCGCTCTCCAGACTGCCGAGCTTTACGGAACCGCCGGGCAGCACGAGGTTCTGCACGGTCAGGGCGTTGACCACGTCGGTCGGCGAGAGGCCCCGCGCGGTGAGCTTGGCCACGTCGAAGTCGATCATGACCGACTTCTGCTTGCCGCCGAAAGGGTACGGGATGGCCGCCCCGGGTACGTCGGAGTAGGCGGTGCGCACGTAGTTGATGGAAAGGTCGTAGAGTTCCGGCTCGCCGAGCTTGTCGCTGCTCAGGCCGAGCTGGACGATGGGGACGCTGCTGGCGTTGTACGAGATGATGAGCGGCGGCGTGATGCCCGTGGGCAATTGCTTGAGCACGCTCTGGCAGATGGCGGTCACCTGCGCGATGGCGGCGGGCAGCTTAGCGGTGGGCTGGAAGAACACCTTCGTCACGCTGATGCCGTTGAGCGAGGTGCTCTCGACGTGCTCGATGTCGTTGACCGTCGTCGTCAGCACGCGCTCGAAGGGGCCCGTGATGCGGTCGCCGAACTGTGAGGCCGGCATGCCCGTGTACTGGAACACAATGGAGACCACCGGGATGTCGATGTTCGGGAAAATGTCCTTGGGAGTGCGCAGAATGGCCAGCGTGCCGGCGATGAGCAGCAGCAGCGCCGCGACGACGAAGGTGTACGGCCGGTTGAGAGCGAGCTTGACGATCCACATAAGTGTTTGGCCGGAGAGTATCTCTTGATGGCCGGCTGAGGTGCTGCCAATCGCGGACTATCCTGCCGCCAGCCGGCGGTTCCCAATACTTCTTTACGCCCCGATTGATAATAGATCGTTATGAATCAGCCCACCAGCCGCGCGGCCTTGAGTGTTTCGATGAATTGGAGCAGGTGCGGGGCTTTGTCGTGGCGTCGCCAGGCGGCGAAGGTGAGGACTTCCGGCGCATCCTTGGGCAGCAAGCGGTAGCTGAGGCCGGGCCGGGTGATCTCCTGCGAACTGGCCGTCGTCGGCGAAAACCCGAACCCGCACGAAACCATCCAGAGCCGCGTGGCGAGGTCTTGCGCGTACTGCCGGATGACCGGCCGCACCTGCTCGCGTTCGCAGCGGGAGAAGAAAGGCTCGAAGTAACGTTCGCGCGCGTCGTTGGTGCCGATCATGGGTTGGCCGTGGAGGTCGCGCCAGGCGACGCGTTTTCTCTTCGCCAGCACGCTGTCGGTGGGCACGGCGACGATCATCGGCTGGCGAGCGATTTCCACGCTGGCGAGTTCCTCGGACGAAAATCCCGCGCCGATGGCATACTCCTCCACGCCGGCGGTGTCGGCGGCGGATTTGCTGCCGCTGGCCTGCTGGCGCGAGACCCGCAGCAGGCCGGCGTCGATCTCGCCGCGCAGGAGGAGTTCGATCTGGCGGTGTGTGGGCGCTTCCATGAGGGCGAGGTTCACCTCCGGGAAACGCTCGCGGTACACGCGCATCAGCCCGCCCAGCCGGGCGGAGGCGACGTTGGAAAGGAACGCCACGCGCAGGGTGCCGATAACCCCCCGCTCGGCGTCCTGTGCGTGCTGGCCGGCGGCGTCGACGCGGTCGAGAATGACGCGCGCTTCCGCGTAGAACGCCTGGCCCGCGTGGGTAACCTCGACGGAACGCGTGGTCCGACGCAGGAGCCGGACCTTTAGTTCGGTCTCCAGGCCGCGAATCTGTACGCTGAGCGCAGGTTGCGCGACGAACAAGCGCCGGGCGGCGCGGGCAAAGGACAAATCCTCCGCGACGGCGCAAAAGTAGCGAAGTTGGCGCAATTCCACGGGTGGTATTCTGGTCAGGCCGTTGTGGCCGGTCGTCAACCGACGGGTAGGGACGGCTCTCCGAGCCGTCCGTAGATTGGTTTGGACAACCGTGCGCCTACAGAGACGTTTTTCAGAAAGTCAGCCCTCGTTGTTCCGCGCGGTGGCGTGATCGGCGAAGGTCGTTTTCCACTCGGGCGTGACATCCAGCGAACGGCTCTGCGCGCCGGTGCGCGTTTGCTGCGCGGCGGGTCCGGTGCCGGGCGCGGGCAACAGGTAGCGGTTCACGAGGTCGAGCACGTGGGCGGTCGTGTTCGGGAAGACGGCCTGCGCGATCTCCGCCGCGCGCGTGCTCAGCGGGAACGTCAACACCGCCTGCCCCCGGCGGCACGCCTCGACGATCTGCCGCGCGGCGCTCTCGGCGCTCGTCGAATCCAGCGGAAAGCTGTTTGACGTGGCGAACCAGTCGAACTCCTTGGCGTGCTGTCCCTTGAACTCCGCCTGCACGTGCGACCCCGTGCGCAGCAACCCGGGAGACACCGTCGTCACGCGGATGTTTTCGCGGGCCAGCTCGGTGGCGAGCGCGCTCGAATATCCGACGAGGGCAAACTTGCTCGCGCTGTACGGCGCGAGGTGCGGCACGGCGATCCGCCCGCCGATGGAAGCGATGTTGACGATCCGCGCGCCGCGCTCGCCGTGCAGGTGCGGCCGGGCGGCGCGGTTGACGTGGAACGCTGCCCAGAAGTTGAGTTGCATCGTGCGCTCGAAGTCTTCGACGGTCATGTTTTGCAACGGACCGGCCTGGATGATGCCGGCGTCGTTGATGACGACATCCAGCGCACCGAAATGCTGGACGACGTGATGGACGGCGTCCGGGATCTCCCCGGGATGGCTCAGGTCACAGGGAACCGTCAGCACCTCGCCGGGATCGTTGCCGCCGTCCGGTATCGCGATGGCAAGAAGGTCTTGGCGTGCGCGTTCGAGTTCGTCCGCGTCGCGGGCGATCAACGCCAGCGACGCGCCCTCCGCGCGCAACCGTCGCGCGAGGGCGAGTCCCAGGCCGCGCGAGCCGCCGGTGATCACCACGACCTTGTCGGCAAAGAAGTGCGGGTCGCGCCGCAGCCGGGTCAACGCATAACCGGCAAGCGCGAGACCGGCCAGGGTCCACAGGGGAGAAGCGGTGGAGGAACGGGACGATTTCATGGTCCCGTCCGAATCGTGCGCGCAAGGATGGACGCGTGCCGGGAAAGCTCCGCGCCGCAGGCCTTGGAGTGCGGTGACACGTCACCGCACTCCGAATTGGACCCGTCAAGCTGCCTTGCGCAACGCCGCCGTGAAATGTCGGTTGCCCTCGGTGTGCTCCTCAATGGGTGGGACTACGAGTTGGGCAAACGACCCGATGTCCTGGTAGTTGATGAGCTGGTCCAACCCGAGCGCGTAGGCAAACATCTCGTCGCCCGTCTCGAACGATTGGCAAAGCATCACGACGTACGTTTGCCGCCGCTCGTCGGTGGGCATGGCGCAGACATGCTGCCAGAGGGCATTGTCGACCAGCGCGCAGCCCTCAAGGTTCTCCAGGAGAACCGTCAGGTGATAGGACCGTCCACCCAGCCGCTGGACCGCCGGCTGGTGTCCCGCGGCGTGGTGCACCTTGTAGCCGATGCCGCGAAGCTGGCCGGTGAGATATTCGAGGTAGCTCGGCTCGTGGCAACACACCAGCGCCGAACGGTCGTCGCGGCCGATCTTGTCTTCCTGGTTGTTGGCCACCTGGCTCTGCGCCGGGACCTGGATGCGAAGCGGTGCATTCATAAGATCAACGGATTTGCACGATCACTTGGACAACTGCAAAGCCGGCATCGGCGGGGGTGGCGCGGCGGGCATTGCTGGGGGTTCCGCCGCGGTCGAGGACATCCGCAGTCCGGAGAACTCCTGCTTCTGGTTGAGGGAATGCTTGTGCTGGTCGACCCCGCGGCTGACCACCGGCTTGCGCGAGGCGTAGGCCATCGCCGTTTCCTCCTCGATGGCTCCGGCCTTGAACGCCGCCAGGATCGACTGGTCGAACGTCTGCCAACCGTACGTCGCCGACGCGGCGGTGATGTCGTAAAAATTGCGCTCCTCGTTCTCGCCGAGAATAACCGCCTCGCGCGTGCGCAAATTGCTGCCCATGATCTCCATGACCAACTGCCGCCCGCCACCGACCTTCGGCGCGAGGCGTTGGGCGACGATGTAGCGGAGCGTTTCCGCGAGCCGCTGGCGCATTTGCCCCTGCTCCGCCTGGTCGAACATCCCCAGGATACGGTTGATGCTCTGGCCCGCGTTGATCGTATGCAGCGTGCTGACGACAAGGTGGCCCGTCTCCGCCGCCGTGATGGCGATCTCGGTCGTCTCGCGGTCGCGCAACTCCCCGACGAAGATCACCTTCGGGGCCTCGCGCAACGCCGCGCGCAGGCCGATGGCGAACGTGGAAAAATCGTTGCCTAACTCCCGCTGGCAGAACGTCGAAGTTTTGTGCGGATGCACGAACTCGATGGGGTCTTCCAGCGTGACGATGTGTCCGGGCAGCTTCTCGTTGAACTCGTTGAGCAGAGCCGCGAGAGTCGTCGTCTTACCCGAGCCGGTCGCCCCGGTGACGAGGATCAGCCCGGTCTTTTCGCTGGTCATCTTGCCGAAGACGGTCGGCAGTCCCAGCGCGTCAATGGTCGGAATCTTCGTGGCGAGGATGCGCATGACGATGCCGTAGTTGCCGCGCTGGCGGAAGATGTTCACGCGCAGGCGGCAACGGCTGCCCACGGTGTAGGAACTGTCGCACGACCCGGTGTTGAGAAGGTCTTGCACGAGCCGCGGGTCGTGGCCGACGAGGCGGTTGACGATGCGCTCGACGTGGAAGGGCGTCAGGACCGGGATCGAAGGGGTGACGGCCACGGGCTTGAGCTTGCCGTGCGCCTCGACCTGGAAGGGTCGTCCGACGACGAAAAACAGGTCCGCGATGCCCTCGTGGCTATCGAGGATGGTGTTGAGCAGGTGGTCGAAATGCGCTTTTTGCATGGCCGGTTTCTGCTAAAAGCAAAAAGTGGTCCAGCCTCGAAAAAACCCTGGGTTCGTGCCCCGGAAACGGAGCTTTTCGCGCCCTGGACTTCCGGCAAGAGTCGGAATTCATCCGCAGATTTCGCAGATTTCCGCAGATTGGCAGAGGGGAAAGAAGGCGTCCCGATCGTCCCGTCCCTTCTTTCAATCTGCGAAATCTGCGGACAATTCCGACTTCTCCGACAGAGCTTTTGCCAGCCGGTGTTTCTTATTTCTGAGTGTCGGCCGCTGGCCGCGTGTACCACAGGCCGCAGTCGTCGCGCCGCTTGACCGCTCCGGGCCGCAGCATCTTCAGCGCGCGCCACAGGAGTTCGCCCTGGCCGTACCATTCCATTTTGCGCGCGGAGGTGACCACCGGCGTCTCCGTCAGGATCTCGAACCGCAGACCGTGCTGCCGCGCCCAACGCTTGAGCCGGCGGGAAAAGTAAATCTCTTCCCCGGCGTAGACACCCTCGTCGAAGCCGCCGCACTCTTCCCAGGCTTGCCGGTAACAATAAACGTAGGAGCCTGCCGCCAACCGGGCGAGCGCGGACACCCGGTTCCACACCCAGAGCATCGCCGCCGCCGTGCGGTGCAGTTCTTCGAGGCCGAACTTCAGCGCCGCGCCACCCGCGCAGACGCGTCCGCCCACGAACCGGCGCAGGGTGGCGGCGAGCAACTCGGGCGAAACGAGCGTGTCGGCGTCCACGAAGATCAGCCAGCGGCCCCGGGCGGCGCGGGCGGCGGTGTTGCGGGCGCGGCTGATCTGGTTGTGCGGTTCGTGGACGACCCGCGCGCCGCCCGCCCGCGCCACCTCGGCGGTCCGGTCGGAAGAGTTGTTGTCGCAGACGACGATCTCGTAGTCCGTAAAACCCACCGCCGCGAAGCTCGCGAGCATCCGTTCCAGGACCGGCGCGAGGTATTGCTCCTCGTTGTAGGCGGGGATCAGCAGGCTGACGGTCGGGTCGTTGGGAAGGGGCATCTTGTGTCCTGTAGCTTAGCCCGGTTCCGCCGTGCGGCAATGGACGCCGCCACCCGTAAATCCGGCGTTGCCGGACAGCGGCGGTTCTCCTAACATCCCGCTCATGGAAGCACCCGAAGTTCCCCTCGAAGCCGCGCAGGAACACATTCACGAACACGCTCAAGGCCATGGCGAAGGCGGCGAGAGGGCCCGTTGGATTCTTGGGGTGGCGCTCAGTTCGGCCGTCTTCGCCGCGCTGGCAGCCGTGGCGTCGCTCATGGCGGGCCACCACATCAACGAGGCCCTCATCAACCAGCTCGAATCCAGCGACAAGTGGTCGGAGTACCAGACGAACAGCATCAAATCCGCCGTTCTCTCCAGCAAGATCGACCTGTTAAAAGCCGTCGACAAGGAAGGTAGTGCAGGGGATGCCGGCAAGGTCGCCAAATACGAGGAGGCGAAGAAGAATCTTCAACCCGAGGCCGAGGAGTTCGCGAAAAGGAGGAACGAGCACATCGAGCACCACGAAGGTCTCGCCAAATCGGTCACGTTGATGCAGGTCTGCATCGCCGTCGCGGCGGTGGCGGTCCTGACCAACCGGAAGTGGTTCTGGTGGATCAGCCTCGCCTTCGGAGCGGTGGGGGGTTACTTCATGGTGATGGGGCTGTTCTTCTGAAGGTGCGTGCGTCATCCCGCCGCCGGCGTCCAAACCGACGGGTAGGGACGCCTGCGGCGGGCCGGGCGCCTCAGAACTGCTCGACCTGATAGCCCTTCGCGCGCAGCAGGGCCGGCAATCCCTGGTCCAGCCGAAGTCTGCCGCCGCCTGGGACATGCTCGGGCAGTGCTACTACCGGGTGGGCAAAAACCGTGAGGCGACCGACGCGTTCCAGCGTGCGGTCAACCTCGCGCCGGCCGACCTGAACGTCCGCACCCACCTCGACGAAGCCCGACAGGCAGCCTCCACGCCGGCTCGCAACTGAAGCGGGGTTGCCGCCGGAGAATGCGCTGGGAACCGGGCTTACTTGGAGAAGGTCTGCCCCGTCTTGGTGTCGTAGAAGTAGCGTGCACCGTTGGTGTTGTAATGACCGGCGTTGCCGGCGCTCGGATAGTAATACACCACGCTCTGGCGGCTAAAATCGTACATGTACGGGAACGGGAAGTTCGGCGAGGTGTAGAAATACGTGCCGCTCTTGAAGTCGTAGAGGTACACACCCGCCTGGCCGTCCTTGGCGTTGAACACGTATTCGTAACCCATGTCGAAGTGGTAAAGGTAGTTCGGATTGCTCAGGTAGGAGTAGTACCCGAAGTAGTTGCCGTTGGAGAACCCGAGGTAGTACACGTCGTTGCCGAGGGAACTCGCCCCGCTGAAAAACGCGCCGGAGTTCGTCGCCGCCGCTGAGACCGGGTCGTTGGTGGTGAAGTCCACCTTGACGTTGGTGCCGGCGGTCCAGGAGACGGTTTTCACCCGCATTCCGCCCAGGCTCCCACCGTTGGCGCTGATCGTCATGGTGCCAGAGCCGGTGGTGGGCAGGGGAATGACGAAACCGCCGCTGGACGAGGTCGTCGCAAAGTAGGTGCCGCTGTCCGGCGTCACGGTGACGCCGCCCAAGCCCTCGCCCGAATTGTAGAACCCGCTGCCGTCGGCGTCGTTGTAGACGACCCCGAGAACGTACGCGGTGCTGCTGGCGGCCGGGGTGGCAAAGTCCTGCGTGATGATCATGGGACCCACCTTCGAGTTCGCGGTGGGAACGCAGGAAATGCCGATCTCGCGGAACACCGGGTAGGCCGGGTTGGTGTTCATGATGTTCACCCGGTGGTCCAACGAAGGAACGCCCCAGTCCGAATTGAACGCGACGTGGCCGAAGTACGTGCTCTGCGAGTAGGAGTAGACGTTTTCGCCGACCATCGCCCACTTGTATCCCTCGTTGGTGATGCGGGCGTCGAAGGTCGTGCCGTTGGAGCTGTTGTGTCCTTGGAATCCGTTGGTCGCCTGGTCGTTGGACTGTTCCTTGGACGAGGCCATCAGCATCGGATTGAACGCGAGCGGTGGTTCGGCTTTGTACGTGGCGAACTGGGTTTCGAGCAACGCGGTATTGATCCGGAAATAGGTGTAGTCCTGGAGGATGTCGGCCTCGGAGACCGTCGCCAGCCGCACGCCCTCGGCGGCGGGATTGGCGCGGGCGGCATTGATGAGTTCGAGCATGTACTGCTCGTCGTTGGAGGGATCTGGCTGCGAGTAGGAAACCGTCGGCGCGGCGACCGCGCTCACGCCAGGCGATGCGAGCAGGGCAAGAGCGGAAAGCAGTTGGCGGAGATGCAGGGAGGAAGGCTTCATGAAGGGGCAATCAGGGTGCGGCTGGCGTGCTCGCACGCAGCTCCCTTCCCAATGCAGCCCGGGTGCCACGCGTTCAGGTTGGGCAGAAAATCCAGTAGGTAGACACACAACGCTCGCAGAGTAAAATCATCATAAATTTTACTCTCGCAATATTTTATGAATTTTTATTTTGATGAATTTACGAACTTTCATCTTTCAATTCATTGCCTGACGAAGTCGTCATAGCAGCAGAGTTTTATCAAATTTGATAAAATTGATTTATCTATTCTGCATATTATTTCTCATTTTAGATAATCCATCGTCACAGGCTCTTGCGCACATCTCGCCGCCAGGAGCTGCGCTGCACATGCTTGGGAGCGTACCCGGCTACAGCAACCGCTTGAAATTGCCCAATGCGCACAGCGGCCAACAGAGTGAAACCGGGTCTATCGTTCCCGGAACGTCACCGGTTGCCAAAGCGCGGAGTCGTAATTTTTCGAAAGAAAATGATGTTGGACACCAACGCGTCTGCTCACGCGTGCTTGACAGGACGCTTCATAACCGCTGCTTACTACTCGGGTGGACAAGCATGAAGTCGCCCGCGTCGGCGAGTTGGTGGAGGGCCGCACAAAGCTGGTCCGGGTGCTTGGCGCGGAATTGGGGCTTTTCCGCGTCGGCACCGAATACCGTGCCTATCGCAACCTCTGTCCGCACGCGGCGGCACCGGTCTGCGGCGGCCGGGTGACGGGCACGGTCCTGCGTTGCCCATGGCACGGCTGGGAGTTCGACCTCCGGACCGGCGCGGGTCTGAGCAACCCTGCGGCCCGGCTGCAATCCTACCCCGTGGAAGTGCAGGGCGACCGGCTGTTCGTGTTGGCTTGAGCCGTGACGCAACCGGGCATAAAGTGCCGGTTCCCATCCACCGCCATGCTCGACATCAACCTCGTCCGCAAACAGCCCGACCTCGTCAAAGCCCGCCTCATCGCGCGGGGCGGGTCCGACGCGGACGCCGTCGAGCAGATCCTGGCCGTGGACACCCGCCGCCGCCGCGCCGAGACGGACGCCCAAGCCCAACTCGCCGAGCGCAACCGCTTGAGCAAGGAGATCGGCTTCAAGCGCGGCAAGGGTGAGCCGACCGCCGACACCGAGGCGCAGGTGCGCGCCATCGGCGAGCAGATCGCTCTATTCACGAAGGAATCGAGCGCGGCCGACGAGGAGCAGCGCACCCTTCTCCTCAACGTCCCCAACCTGCCCCACCCCGGTTGTCCGGTCGGCAAGGAAGCCGCCGACAATCCCGTCGTGCGCGCCTGGGGCGAAAAGCCAACGTTCGCGGATGGGCGCGAACCGGAGGATCACCTCACGGTCGGCACGCGCCTGGGGCTTTTCGATCCCGAGCGCGCCGCCAAGATCAGCGGCAGCGGCTTCGTCGTTTTCACCGGGATGGGCGCACGGCTGGAGCGCGCGCTCATCAGCTTCCTGCTCGACCTGCAAGGTTCGCGCGGGTACACGGAGATCAGCCCGCCGTTTCTCATCAAGCGCGAGTGCATGGTCGGCACCAACCAGCTCCCGAAGTTCGAGGAGGACATGTACGGACTGGAGGATGGACAGATGTTCCTGACGCCCACCGCCGAGGTGCCCGTCACCAACCTGCACCGCGAGGAAATTCTCCCGGCCGAGGCGTTGCCGAAGATGTTTTGTGCCTACACGCCCTGCTTCCGCCGCGAGGCGGGTTCGGCGGGACGGGAAACGCGCGGGATTATCCGCGTCCACCAGTTCGACAAGGTGGAACTGGTCAAGATCACCACGCCCGAAACGAGCTACGCCGAACACGAAAAGCTGACCGCCGACGCGGAGAAGGTGCTTCAACTTCTCGGGCTGCACTACCGGACCATTGAGCTTTGCACGGGTGACTTGGGCTTCGGCTCGGCCAAGACGTACGACATCGAGGTGTGGGCACCGGCGCAGCAGGCCTACCTGGAAGTGTCGAGTTGCTCGAACTTCGAGGACTATCAAGCCCGCCGCATGAACCTGCGCTTCAAAGACGCCGCCACGGGCAAGAACCGGTTTTGCCACACGCTCAACGGCTCGGGCACGGCATTGCCGCGCTTGTTCGTGGCGCTGCTGGAAAGCTGCCAGGAGCCGGACGGCAGCCTCCGCGTCCCCGAACCGCTCCAGGATTATCTGAAGGCCAAGCGGATCGGGTAACGTACGAGCGTATGACGATTGATCCGAACAGCGGACGCCTCGCGTTCCCGGAAATTGGGCTGACGGTCGAGCCGTCGCTGACGCGTGCCGGGTTCGCGCGCCTGCCAACGGGGGCGGTTTGCCTGCCAAGAGTGAGGCACGATCCATCGTTCCGCTACCAGCTTCCCGCCCTGCCGCAACCGGACTCCACGTTATACGTCGTGCTGCAATACCACTACGAGAGGCTTGCGGCGGTCAACCTGTTCCATCATGCGGAGCGGTTCGACGACGGACCGGAGGCGGCCGAACTGGCACGCCAGAGTTTTCACGAACACTGGCTGGCGGGGTTCGGAGTGGCTTGCGGACGCTACCGCTGGGGCACCGTTTCTTCCAACCACGATCCCGTCGGACGCTCCAGTGCGGTCGTGATCGAATACGTGAAGCCCAACGCTTGGCAGGCGGTCGGACGCACCGCCGGGAAGATCTGGGGCGCGGCAGGCACAAGCCGACGTTCGGGTTAAGCCGCCGAAAGAGTGTGTGGCAAGGCTGCTGGAACAGGCCGCCGCAGGCGGTCGTCCAAGGTAGGGTTGCCTCTCCGAGGCAATCCTATTATTTCTGGATAACCGTACCTGTGGTCCAGTTCCTACATCAGAAAAGATAGGATTGCCTCGGAGAGGCAACCCTACCTTGGACGACCGCCTGCGGCGGGAGGGCTTCTCACGCGCTTTCTTAGAAGATAAGAAGGGGTTATCAACTTGTACCACCCCCCCGTGCCAACTTCCCCATTTTCCCGCAAGCTGATGCTGGCGCTGAAATCTCGCTCGGTGGCCGAACGTTCCCTCATCGGCGTGTCGGGCGGACGCGACTCGGTGGCTTTGCTGCACGGTCTGGTTAGCAGTGGGTTCCGGCGGCTGGTCGTCTGTCATCTCGACCACGGATTGCGCGGCGAGGCTTCGACGCAAGACGCATGTTTCGTCCGGAGATTGGCGGATGTCCTGAAGCTGCCTTTCGAGTTTGGCCAAGCGGATGTGTCGGCCGTCGCCCGGCGGACCAAATGCTCGCTGGAAACAGCCGCTCGCGAGGCCCGTTACCGGTTCTTCGACGAGGCCGCCAGTCGTCGGCGCTGCCGGACGATCTTCCTCGCCCATCACGCGGACGACCAGGTGGAAACCTTTCTCTTCAACCTGCTGCGCGGAGCCGGTCCGGCGGGACTGGGCGCGATGGCGGCCGACAGCGTGCGGACCTTTGGTCGCCGCCGGTTGCGAATCATCCGGCCGCTGCTCGGCGTCTGGCGGGCGGAGATCGAAGCCTACGTGCAAACGCACGGCCTCGACTGGCGCGAGGACCTCACCAACGCCGATCCCAGCCATGCCACGCGCAACCGGCTGCGCGCGGAAGTCCTCCCCGTGCTCGAACGAGCCATGGGCCGGGAGGTGCGCCGGGCACTCTGGCGGACGGCGGACATCCTCGGGGCCGAAGAAGCGTGGATGTCCACGCTACTGTCCGCCGTCGGACCGCCGTCGGACCGTTTGTCCGTGCGCACGCTGGCCGCGCTGCCCGTGGCCCGGCAGCGCCGTGTTCTCCGTGCCTGGCTGCGCGCCCGGGGCGTCCCCGACGTGGGCTACGACGAGATCGAGCGGGTGCGTGCCCTTTTGGACACCGCCGACGGGCCGGCGAAGATCAATCTGCCAGGCGACCGCCACGCGCGGCGCAGGGCCGGGGTGTTATTCGTCGATTGATCCTATTTGGGCCCGCGTTGCCTTGGATGGTGCGGCGGACGGTCGTAGTGCCGGCACGCGTACCACGCGTACCCGACCACCTCGCGCGCCGCGGAGTACACGTCGCGCCACGCGAAGACCCGCGCCGAACCGCTCGAAATATCGTCCGCCCCGAAGTGAACCAGCGCCAGCCTCGCCCGGGGAACGTGGAAATACTGCGTCACCACGCACACGCCGCCCCAGTGGTTCTCCCGCATGAGCATCACCGTGTGCCGCGCGCTTTCGTAGGTGTTCACGCCCTGGTTGTCCACGATGACCCGGCCTTCCGGCACGCCATGCGCCACGAGGTAGTCGCGCATCACGGCCGCCTCGTCGTGACCCGCCGGGTCGACCCCGCCGCTGACGATCACCCAGTCGAAGTATCCCAGGTGCCGAAACGCTAGCGCCTTGTCCAGCCGCGCCTGCAAACGCGCCGACACCGTGCCGTCGGCCGCGACCGTGTTGCCGAGCACGAGACCCACCTCCGCTTCGCCGGGATCGTCGCACAGCCCGAACAGCCCGAGCACGACCGCCGCCAGCGCGAATAGCCCCGCCGCTCCGCCAGCCGTCCACGCGGCCCAACGAACAATCTGCCTCGTGTGCGCCGGCATCACCCGCGGCCGGGAAAGGTCAGTTCCGCGACGCCGCTCTTGTCGAGTTCGCCCAAGCCCTTGGCGATCATCCGCTCGTACTGTGCCTTCGTGGCGGCGGCGAGTGGCAGGTCCAAGCCGTGCTGCGTGCCGAGCGTCAGGGCGATGCCGCTGTCCTTGGCGGCGTGCGCGGCGGAAAAATAACAGTCGTGCGCACGGTTCTGCATGTCCTCGCCGTCGGTCTGGAGCACCCGGCTCGCCGCGCCCGTCTCGCCAAAGACTTCCCTCAGGGTCGTCAGGTCCAGCCCGAGCGCCGCGCCCAGCCCGAGCCCTTCGGCCAACCCGGCGGTGTTGATGTTCATGACCATGTTGACCAGCGCCTTGACCTTGGCCGCCTCGCCCGCCGCGCCGATGTAGCGCACAGTGGAACCCAACTGTTCCAGGATCGGCCGCGCCCGCTCGAAGGTCTCCGGTTTGCCGCCGCACATCAGGTAGAGGCTGCCCTCGCGCGCTTGCGTGATGCTCGAGGCCATGCACGCTTCCAGGCTCTCGGCCCCCGCCATCTCGGCCGCGCCTTCCACGGCGTGGTGGATCACCGGAGAAACGGTCGCGCAGTTGATGAACAGCAGCGAGTGCGCGCTGCCCGCATCGAAAATCTGGCGCATCGCCAGGTCGTCGGAGACCACCGTGATGATCGTCCGCGCGCGGGCGCTCACATCGTCGAGCGAACGGCTGGCGGTCGCGCCGAGTTCGGCGGCTAGACTGTCGGCGGCGGCGGCCTTCGTGTCGTAGACGGAAGCGATTTCCCAGCCGCGTTCCTGCAACCGGCGGGCCATGTTCGCCCCCATGCGGCCGACGCCGACGAAGCCGACCGACTTTTCCGGGGGAAGGTGGGATGCGTCCATGTCGCCACGTTGCGTTGTGGGACCACGGGACGCAAACGGGATTTTCACAGCGAAATTCCTGCAAACCGGTTCATAGTTCCCTACGCATGAGCGTCCCCGCCCAAGTCGCTGTTCCGATCTCCCGCCCGGCTCCGCCCCCCGCGTCGCGGAAGGCCGCGGCGCGCTTCTTTCTCATCGTCGGTGCCCTGGGAGTGCTGGTGGTCTACAGCATGGCGGCGTTGTGGCGGAAGGACCCGGCGGCGCTGTTCTGGACGACGCTGCTCTACTTCGCCTACGAACTCGGCCTCAACGTGCTCCTCGTCACGGCGGCGTGGTTCGGTCTGCGGGCGCGGCGGCGAGCCGTGCCGATCTCGCCGACGGTCCCCCGCCCCGGCCTGGCCGTGCTCATCGCCGCCCACAACGAACGCGCCTGCATCTTCGACACCCTGGAGAGCGTGTTCGCGCAGGAGGGAGTCGAGGAGGTCATCGTTGCCAGCGACGGTTCGACGGACGGGATGAACGAGGCACTCGTCGAACGCTTCGACCTCCGGCCCGACACCTCGCCGGGTCACTGGCGCGGCGGTCCCGACGGCCGCCTGTTGCTCCTCGCTCTGCCCAAGCTCGGCAAGGGCGGCGTGCTCAACGCGGCCCTCGCGCAGACCCGCGCCGAGGTCGCCGCCACGCTCGACGCCGACACCCGCCTGGCTCCCGGCGCCCTCGCCGCGCTGGCCGATGCGTTCCGCGATGGGCGCACGGCGTCGGCCGGCGGGTTCGTGTACGTGCGCAACGCCGCACGCGGCCCGTGGCTGGTGCGCTACCAATATTGGGAATACGTCAAAAACTTCCTGTGGCGCGTCGGACTGGCCTATCTCGGGGTTTGCTTGCAGGTGTCGGGGGCGTTCGGGGCGTTTCGCACGCGCATCTTGCGCGAGATCGGCGGCTTCAGCGGGCACAGCCTCGTGGAAGACTACGAGGTCATCTACCGGCTGCACGAGCGGATGCGTTCGGCCGGACGCGCGTACAAGGTCGATGTCGTGCCAGACGCCGTCGCGTACACCGACTCGCCCGACACGGTGCCGACGTTCGTCCACCAGCGCACGCGCTGGTTCGCGGGGTTCCTGCAAACGCTCTGGGAATACCGCCGGATGGTCGGTAATCCACGCATGGGTCTGGTCGGCGGATTGATGCTGCCGATCAAGTGCGTGGACGCGATCCTGCCGGTCTGGGGTTCGCTGTCGCTGGCGGTTCTGCTCGCCGCGGCATTGCACGGTTCGGCCGCTTGGAAACGCGCGGGGTTGCTGTTGTTTGCCGCACGTTGGGCGGCTGATTTGGCCTTGAGCGGGATCATGTGGAACTGGCACCGGCGGCAGTTTCCCGGCCGCGCGCACCAGCTGCCCGGCGCGACGCTCGCCCTCCACATGGCCACCGAAGGGTTGGTCTTCAACTGGTTCCGGCAGATCGCCGTGCTCAACGCTTACAGTTGGTTCGTGCGCCGCGTGCAGAAGTGGCATCAGCCAAGATGGCAATAGGGATGACGTTCTCCGCAGCCTTGGGAGGGGCGGAAGGTTTTAGCCCACGGCGTGAGCCGTGGGTAAGGGTTATTTCAGCGGTCAAGCCCCGGCAGGGGCGTAAGAAAATCAACGGGACTTTCCTGGGCTGCGACGCGGCTTTTCTTACGCCCCTGCCGGGGCTATCCAAATTCGTCCTCTTCTACCCACGGCTCACGCCGTGGGCTAAAATCTTCCGCCCCTCCCGGGGCTACGGAGTAGCCTGAACAATCACTTTTCCGCCTCCATATTTCCCATCATGAGCGTCATCGAAGCCGAAGGTCTGACCAAGATCTACCGCACCTACCGCAAGGAACAGGGCATCTGGGGAGCCATCAAAGGTTTGGCCAAACGCCAGTACGACGAAACCCGCGCCGCCGACGGCGTGTCCTTCCGCATCGACGAGGGCGAGTTCGTCGGCTTCCTCGGACCCAACGGCGCGGGCAAGACCACCGTCCTGAAAATGCTCTCCGGCCTGTTGTACCCTTCGTCGGGTCGGGCCAGCGTGCTCGGGTTCGTGCCGTCGGAGCGTCGCAACGAGATGAAGCGGCAGTTCAGCCTGCTCATGGGCCAGAAAAACGCCCTTTGGTGGGACCTGCCCGCCCGCGAATCGCTCGAACTCAACCGCGCCATCTACGGCATCAAGGAAAAACAGTTTCGCACCATCGTGGACAACCTCACCGAACTGCTCGACGTGACCGACAAGCTCAACGTCATGGTGCGCGAACTCTCGCTGGGCGAGCGCATGAAGATGGAACTCATCGCTGCGCTCCTGCACAGCCCGAAGGTCCTGTTCCTCGACGAACCCACCATCGGGCTGGACGTGACCAGCCAGCGCAAGGTGCGCGAGTTCCTGCGCGCCTACAACGCCGAGCACGGCGTGGTGACCGTCCTGACGAGCCACTACATGCAGGACATCGAGGAACTCTGCAAACGCGTCATCGTCATCGACGGCGGCAAGATCATCTTCGACGGACCGCTGGAGGGGATCACGGCGCGGTTCGCGGTCGGCAAGGTGCTGCAACTCGAGTTCACGGGGCGCGACGGCAACCGGGACTTCACCGGGTTGGGCGAGGTCATCGTGCGGACGGATACCACCGTGCAACTGCGGGTGCCGCGCGACGAGGTGGCGGCGGTCTGCCGGCGGTTGTTCGAGGCGTATCCGGTCAAGGATATCAGCGTGGCGGAAGTGCCGATCGAAGATGTCATCGCGCAGCTCTTCGCGGAGAACGCGGGCGCGGCCCCGGCGAAAGACCACGCCGCTCCCGGAAGCGCTTTTTGGTTGGATGCGGGATGCGGGATGCGGGATGCCCATCAACGCGCGGCCTCTTCCCCTTCTGTCATCCTGAGGCGAGTGCAACGAGGCGAAGGACCTCGCCGCAAGGTACACGCGTTCCCACCATGCGATCTCCTGGGCTTTTTCGCGAGCGGCATGGATGACTTGGAGGGCGGTTTGCAGATTGATTATAGAGACACGGGCCGAATCGGAGATGCGCGAGCGGGTGGTTTTTAGAATCTACCCGGCCGATTGACACCGCGGCGGCGTTCCGGCAAGATGGAATGATGGACCGCGCACGTACAGACTTCCCGCGGACGTGGGAGGAGGTTTGCAACAATCCGCTGCTGGCAGACCTGCCTTATCGCGTGGAGATCAACCGGGAAGGCAACATCGAATTGAGTCCCCACACGAACTTCCATTCGGATTATCAAGCCGTCATCCAGCGTTTGTTGAACCGCTTGATGAAGGGTGGGTTTGCCTCACCTGAATACGCGATCACGGCAAAGAACAGTACACCGGTGGCCGACGTGGTGTGGGCGTCCCGAGAACGCCGGGCCGCCTACCAGGGTCAGGTAGCCACGAAGTTGGCTCCCGAGATTTGTATCGAAGTGCGCTCGCCGAGCAACACCCGGCGCGAAATGGAAAGAAAAAGGCAGGAATATTTCGGTGCCGGAGCCTTGGAATTCTGGTTTTGTAACCTGACGGGCGGAATGACTTTCTACGGGCTGGAAGGCGAACTGGAACGTTCCCGGCTTTGCCCGAAGTTCCCCAAGCAGATCAAACTATAGACCTGTCGGATGATCCGCGCAGGATCGGCAGAAGTTGGCCCGCCAGATCCTCCCAGGTGCCAAAGGTCCGCCGGGCCGCCTCGTCGCACAGCCGCCGGTAAAGCGATTGATCCGCCAGGAGGGCTTCCAAAGCGGCAGCGAGCGCCGCCGGATCCTTTTGGTCGACCGCCAGACAGCCGCCACCCGCGGCCGCTTCGCCGATGGCCCCGTTGACGCCGCAGACGCACGGTCGCCCATACCAGAGGCTCTCCACGATGGGGATGCCGTAGCCTTCCGCCAAAGAGGGAAACACCGTGAACGCGCACTTCTCGTAGGCCCGCCGCAACGTCGCGTCGTCGACGTGCCGCAGCCAGCGCACCGCCCGGCCCCCGGCCCGCAGGGTTTCCAGAGCTGCCTCGACCCGCTGCCCCCACTGCGCCGTCGTCCGGCCAATGAGCGTCAACTCGAAGTCCGCCCCCCGCGCCCACGCCATCTCGGCCGCTTCCAGGAGGGCGAGATGGTTCTTGCGCGGCTCGAACGTCGCCACGTACAACAGGGAGCGCGGCCCCGCGTCCACGGCGGGCGGCGGCAGGAGGGGCCGCGTTGCCCCGTCGTGGTTGACCGGCCACAGGAAGATCGACACCGGCGGCATCGCCTCCTCGGACCGGCCGTGTTCGCGCCAGCAGGTCCGCAGGTCGGCGGCCGACTCCTGGGAGATGGTCACGATGTGGTCGAAGTCGCCGAGGGTGTTGAGGTATTCGTCAAACCCCGCCTGGCGGCCGGGCGGCATGATGTCGGGCCGCCGCCGGTTCAAGGCGTCGTAACACACCCCGACGCGCCGCGGCATGGCCTGGGCGGCAGGCATCATCTCCGGTTGGTGCCACGGGATCGCGTCGTGGCAGACGCCGACCTGGCGGGTCTTGCCCTGCGAGGCCAGTTTTTCCAGCCAGGCGACGCGGTTGTCCTGGAAGATCTCCGGGACGAACAACGTGTCGCCAGCGGTCAGATGGGTGGGCAGGTCGAGCCGGTTGCGGCGGTGCAGCATTCTCCGCACGAACTTGCTCCACACCGGCACGGGGTTGGCGCGGCGGTCGGGTTCGGCGGCGGCGGCGGCGCGGCCCGCGAAGGGATTTTCCAGGTAGCTGCGTTCGCGTTGGGAGAGCGTGCAGTAGGCCGCCAGCCCGGTGTCCCAGACGAGCGGCGTCACGTGAGTCAGCGCCGACAGCGACCGGTGCAGCCCGCGGACCACGCGCTGCACGCCGGTGTTCATCGGCGATTTACAGGAACTGGTAACGTCGAGGTAAAGCAGGGGGATGGCGGATGGCGGGTGGACAGATCGTAGGCTCGACAGGGGAAAGATCGTCCCAGCCCGGTGAAGAAGGCAAAGGTTTTTCGCGTCTGAGACGAATGCGCTACAACGATTGAGACGCAAGCGACCGTCCGCTATTCGCCGTTTTCCCGCTTGGCCCGCTTCTCGCTCTACGAGGAATCCTTGACCCTGACACTCCGTTCTCGCACCTTTGACCTGACCGCGTGTTCCCCCCGGCGCTGCCCAGCCCGTCCACCATGGATCTACCAATCACGTTGTCCCGGGACGAACTGCTCTCGGAACTCGAACGCCTCCAGACTGAAACCCGGACCCTCGCGGCGGAGAACCGCTCCCTGCGCGAGTCGCGCGACCATTCCGCGCGCGGCGAACGCCGCTACCGGCTCATCACCGAAAACACCCTCGACCTGATCTGCGAGGTCTCCCAACACGGTTTTTACACCTACGTCAGCCCCAACCACCAGGAGATCCTCGGCTACCGGCCCAAGGAACTGCTCGGACAGAACTTTTCCACGCTCATCCACGCCGACGACGTGGCCGGGGTGGTGGAGAAGTTCAGCGCGTGCATCGTCGCGGGCATCCCGTTCGTGAGCACCTTCCGGCTGCGCGCCGAGGACGGTTCCTGGCGGTGGCTGGAGGTCTCCGCCAAGCCGCTGGAGGTCCACGGCCCCGCCACGGCCGGCGGCCACTCGGCGGCGGTCCCGAACGTCACCCCTTACGACGGGCAGGCGATTTTCGTGTACCGCGACGTGACCGAACGCCACGAGACCCGCCGCGCGCTCGCCACGGAGTCCGAGCGGCTGGCGGTGACGCTCGGCGCGATCGCCGACGGGGTGATTTCCACCGACCTCGACGGCCGGGTGGTCCAGGCCAACGACGCCGCCCTGCACCTGCTCGGGCTGAAGCTCGACGCCATCCTGCACCAGCCCATCGACGATCACCTCGGCTTCCTCGAAGCAGGGGCACGCGCGCCGATGGACAGCCTCGTCGCCTGCGCGTTGAAAAAAGGCATCGCCTGCACGCTGCCGCTCTCCGGCCACACCCTGCTGCACGTCCTCAGCAACGGCACGGAGTTCGCGGCGGGCGGGACGGCCACGCCGATCCGCGACGCCGACGAGCAGATGGTCGGCGCCGTGCTCATCTTCCGCAACCTCACCGAACGCCGCCGCATGGAGCAGGAACTCCTCAAGCTCGGCAAGCAGGAGTCGCTCGGGCAACTGGCCGGGCGGATCGCGCACGACTTCAACAATCTGCTCACCGTCATCCTCGGCAACCTGTCGCTGACCAAGATCCTCCTCGCCCCCGGCGACACGGCCCTGCGCCGGCTCGCCGACACCGAGAAGGCGTGCCTGCGCGCCAAGGACCTGACCCGGCAGCTCCTGGCCTTCGCGCGCGGCGGCCTGCCGGTCAAAAAACCCCTGGCCTTGGAGCCGCTCGTGCGCGAGTCGGCGCGGCTGATCCTCCAGGATTCGGCGACGCCCTACCGATTGCACTGGCCCGACGCGCTGCCGCAGGTCAACGCCGACGCCGAGCAACTCCACCAGCTCCTCTACGAATTGCTCAACAACGCCCTGCACGCTACGCCCGGCGGCGGTTCGCTGCACCTGCGCGGCGAACTCACGAAGGTGCAGGACGGCGGCGCGCTTCCGCTACCCGGCGGCGACTACGTGCGCCTGAGCGTGCGCGACGAGGGTGTGGGCATCCCCGAGCCGCAGATGGCGCGGCTCTTCGAGCCGTTCTTCACCACCAAGGAAAACTCACGCGGCCTGGGGCTGGCGACCTGCTTCCTCATCGCGCGCAACCACGACGGCTACATGACCGTGGACTCCACGCCGAACTACGGGACGACGTTTTTCCTGTACCTGCCCGTGTCGCCCGCCTCTGCCACCGTGGCCCCCACCCCCGCGCCGCTGGAAATCCCGATGGCGATGCGGCCGGCCCGGATGGCGCCCACGCCCCCGGCACCAGCGCCCACCCCGGCGTTGACGGGAACCACCACTGGGAAGGCGCGGCGCATCCTGGTGATGGACGACGAGGCGCCGATCTGCGAGATCGCCGCCGAACTGCTCACGAACAGGGGTTTCCTCGTCGAGACGGCAGCCGACGGCGCGGAAGCGATCCGCAAGTACACAGCCGCGCGCGAGGCGGGCCTGCCCTGCGACGCGGTGATCCTCGACCTGACGGTGCGCGACGGCATGGGCGGACGCGAGACGGTCCTGCGCCTGAAGCACCTCGACCCCGACGTGCGCGCCATCGTGTCCAGCGGCTATTCGCAGGACCCGATGATGAGCCGGTATCGGGATTATGGATTCCGCGGCGTGGTTGGCAAACCCTACAGCCTGACCGAACTCGTGGACGGGATCGAACAAGCCGTCCGTGATGAAGCCTGAACGGCGGGAGGCGCGTCACCCCTTGCGCTGCATCTCCACCGCACGCTTTTTCGCCAACTCCAGAAATCCCGCCGGCACCGGGGGCAGCTTGCCCTGCCACAACGCGGCCACGATCAGCGGCGCGAAGCCGGGCAGAGGCACCGTGCGCAACGCCGGTCCACCCTGGCGCGCCGACTTGCCGGGCACCAGCACCGACAACCCCACTCCGAAGCCCTCCGCCACGTACGTTTCCACCAGTTCGATGGAACTCGCCTCGATGCTCACCGGCCATTGCCGGGCGTGGCGGCGGCGGAGTTCGTCGTGAAACTGGCGGGTCACCGTCTGGCCCTCCCCGAGGGCAACCAGCGGATAGCGGATCGTGTCCTCCGCCCATAGATCGCGCGCGGATTTCAACGGTGAATCCTCCCGCACCAGCAGCACCAGCGGCAGACGCAGCAACGTGTGCGCCTTGATCCCAGCCGCCGGACGGTCCGCCATTTCGGTGATGGCCAAGTCGATCTCGTGCCGTTCCAACAGGGCCTCCGCCTCGGCCTGATACGCTTCCTGCAAGTAGAGCCGGGTCAGCGGCTGCTGCTTGTGGAGCGCCTTGAGGAGTTCGGGCACGTGGTCGCGCAACGCCTGCGCGCTCGCCGCCAGCCGCAGACGCTGTCCGGCCACCCCCTGGAGTTCGGCGGCGACCTCGGTCAGGTTCTCGAAGAACGGGGTGATGAACTCGGCCAAGCGTCGGCCCGCCGGGGTCAGCACGAACGGCCGCCGCTGAAAGAGACGCGTGTTGAGGGCTTCCTCCAGCGCGAGCACCTGCCCGCTGACCGCCGGCTGCTGGATGCCGTAGGGGATGTTCCGGACGGCTTGGCTGATGCCGCCGTGCTTGGCGACGTAGTAGAAAAGTTCGAGGTGATGAACGTTCATGAGGAAGCGGAAGAAGCCCGGCAGCCTAGAGGGAAGCGCCCCCGCTGTTCAATCCTT
This sequence comes from uncultured Chthoniobacterales bacterium, assembly GCA_964245885.1. GTDB lineage: Bacteria > Verrucomicrobiota > Verrucomicrobiia > Chthoniobacterales > SZAS-18 > CAHJWO01. Next base: position 38,106 of record CAXTOX010000012.1, read on the forward strand.
CTCGGCTGCCGCCCGACCGCTCACCCGTGCAGCGCCGCAGACGGAACGAGATCGCGGATCGCGGCAAGGATGTCGTCAGTCACCTCCCAAAACGCCACCGTCACCTCGTACCCTCCCACCCCACCGCGTACAGGCTGGCACTCCACAACGGAGCCTTCCGTGCGCAGGATGCGGTTCGCGCGCGACCCGGTGGCAGGCTCGCCTCCAGGAACGTCCGCCAACTGGAAATTGACGCTCAACTCCGTGCCCGCCTCAAAATACCAACGGGTACGCAGGCGCATGCCATGCTCGCAGATGTGCAGGCTCGTGACATCAAAAGGCGCGCAGTCCGCATCGTAATCCAAGTGGATCGAAGCTGAGCGTTCGGAAGGGTCCGAGGTCATCGCGGTAACGAAAACTTGCGCAACCAGAGAGGGCGCAAGCCGATAAGCTCAGCCCCATACAAATAAGCTAGCACCCGGCCGGATCCTGTCAACGCGGGGCCTCAAGGACGATGTGCTCGGACCGCAGGCCGCCGACCGGCGCGGACGCGGCGGCCACGGCGCGTTCCCGGGCTTCGCGCAGCAGGCGGTAGGCGACCGTGGCGAGCGTGAACGTCACCGTCAAGGTGAGCGCGAGGCCGCCGGCGAGCAGCGCGGCCTGGCCGGTGGTCGGCCGGTTGCCTTCCTGCCAAGCCTTCCATCCGAAGTGCCCCAACCGGCCGAGGTAAGCGTAGAGGAACATCCCCGGGGACCAGCCCAGCGCGATCCACAGCATGGTCGGCCAGAACCGCAGGCGGGTCAGGCCGTAGCAGTAGTTGAACAGGCTGGTGGGAAAGAGCGGGCTGAGCTGGCTCAGAAACACGATCTTCCAACCCTCGCGCGCGATGGCGAGGTCGAGTTCGCGCCACTGGGGGCGGCTGGCGAGGTGGCGTTCGATGAATTTGCGCCCGAACGTCCGGCCGATCCAGAACGCCCCCGCCGCCGCGAGCAAATGGCCGGTCAGCGCGAGCGCGAATCCCTGCCAAAGCCCGAACAGGAACCCGCTGCCAACGACGAGCACCCCGGCAGGCAGCAGGAGGAGGTTGCAGATCGCGTGCAGGAACGGATAAGCCGCCGTGCTCCAAGGCTGGTGGTCGCGGATGAAGGCGTTGAGCGCGCGCAGGAGGTCGTCGGGCGGGTACAACCGGCTCAGGGCAAGCACCACCACCGCCGCGACCGCGAAGGAGACGAGTTGCAAGCCGGCGGCCTTGGCGGGTTTTGGCAGGGACATGCGTGGTCAGTCTTGCCCGAGTTGTGGAGCACCGCGAGCACCGTGCCAAAAGCGGAGCACGAAGATGCGATCCAGATTGTCGCCAACCTCGTCGATAATGCGATAGGCACCGTGCACGATTTCGCGCACGGCCTCATCGTCCACCTCCAGAACCACCCGACCCATGAGCGGATGATGACCTAGCCCAAGCGCCCTTGGGAGGAGTTGATCGCGGAACGTCCTGGCGCGGGTTAGATTGTTCCGCGCAATGAAGGCGGCGATTTCACGCAAGTCTTCCAACGCCCGAGGCATCAGAATTACTGGCGAAGCCATTCTTCCGAAAGCTTGCGTGCTTCTTCAACGGAAACACCTTCACCGCGTCGCGCCTGCTCCCTGGCAACTCTGATACCAGTTAGAAACTCTGCCCTGCGAGCGCCTTCTTCCTCGGGTGGATAATTGCCCGATTGTGCGACCTCATCGACAGACAGTTCTTTGTCTCCCATGGTAAGCACCATGCCAGAAGCTAGGCACGATGGCAACCCCGTCGGTAGAGGTACAGTTTGGCAAGTTCCCAGCCCCGGTAGGGGCGCAAGATTGCAGCCCACGGCGTGAGCCGCGGGAAGACGATCACCCGTGAGCCTAGCCCCGGCAGGGGCGGCAGAAAGGACGCCCTCGTGCCGGGACCACCCGGCCGGTTTTCTGCCGCCCCTGCCGGGGCTGACCCGTTTTTTGTTCTTTTCCCACGGCTCACGCCGTGGGCTAACTTCTGCCGCCCCTACCGGGGCTGCCAAAACATCAAACTGTACCACCACCCCGTCCTATTGCCGAATGGCTACCGTCCACGCGCAAACACCGACAATTCCACCGTCAACTCGTAGTTCAAAAACGGCGTGATCAGATACACACCCGGGAAGTGATCCAGCGACGCGCGGCAGACTTCCTTCGCCAGTTCCACGCCCATCTTCCTGCCCTCCGCGCCTTCCTTGCCGGCCATCTTCTCGCGCACCGGATCGGGGATCAGGATGCCGGGCACCTCGTTGTGCAAAAACTCCGCCTGCCGGCCGTTGAGCAGCGGCCACACGCCCATGAAGATCGGCACGCCCAGGCTCGCCGTGCGCTCGGCGACGGTTTTCACCAGCGCTGGGTCAAAGACGGGTTGGGTCATCACGTACCGCGCGCCTGCCGCCAGTTTGCGTTCCAGCCGCGCGATCTGCGCGTCGAGGTGCTTGGCGTTGGGGTTGAACGTGCAGCCGGTCACGAAACGCGTCGCGTGCTTGACCGATTTGCCGACGTGGTTAAACCCTTCGTTGAGCCGGTTAATGATGCCGATGAGCTGCACGCTCGTCACGTCGTAGACCGACTTGGCACCGGGATGATCGCCGACCTTCGCCGGATCGCCGGTCAACGGCAGGACGTGCCGGATGCCCAGCGCGGCCAGTCCCATCAGTTCGCTTTGCAGGCCGAGCAGGTTTTTGTCGCGGCAGGAAACGTGCAGCAGCGGCATGATGCCGTAGCGCGCCTTCAGCAACGCGCCCATGGCGAGGTTGCTCACGCGCAGGATGGCGAGCGAATTATCCGCCAGCGTGATCGCGTCGCAGCCAGCCTCCGTCAAAGCCTGCGCGCCGACGAGAAATTTTTCCAGGTCGAGCGTCTTGGGCGGATCGAGTTCGGTGATGACCACCGTTTTTCCCTGCGCGATGCGGTCGAGAATGCTTTCCTCCTCCGGCTCGGAAGCGTCCGGCGACGGAGCCGCGCCGTTGGCCGCCGGTGCCACCTCCGCCACCGCGTGGAACGTTCCCGGCGGCGGCTCGATGGGACGCACGAACGCCTTACTCGTGATCGGAGCCAGATCGCGCAACGCCGCCGCCATCGCCGCGACCTGGGACGGCCCCGTGCCGCAGCAGCCGCCGACCAGACAGGCTCCCTGGCCGACCATCTCCTGCGCCACCTTCGCAAAATATTCCGGTGCCGTGTAGTACAGGAACCGCCCCTCGTGGTACTTCGGATAACCGGCGTTGGGATAGGCGGAGAGCAGTTGGCCGGGCGTGAGCGGGATGTGTTCGAGCAGCTTGAGCGTGGCCTGCGGCCCGTTCAGGCAGTTGACCCCGACGATGGCCGCGCCCGCCTCCCGCAGACGCATGAACGCCTCCGTGATCGTCGCGCCGCCGGGCAGACGCCCCTCCTCCGAACACGCGAGCGAACACAACGCCGGCGTGTCCGCGGCCAATGCACGCTGAACTTCGAGGGCCAGGAGGATTTCGTCCAGGTCGAGGAACGTCTCGAAAAAGATCAGGTCCACGCCCGCGTCGAGCAGTGCGCCGATCTGCTCGCGGTAAACGTCGGCCCGGTCGACACGGCGCTCGCGCGCCTCGTCGACGGTCAGCCCCGACGGGCCGACGCTGCCGGCGATGTAAACGCCCTCGCGCCCGGCGGCGGCGCGTTGCGCGAGGCGGACAGCGACCGTGTTGAGTTCGCGGGTGCGGCCTTCGAGGCCGTGGCGGACGAGCCGGGCGGGGTTCGCGCCGAAACTGTTGGTCTCGATGACCCGCGCGCCGGCGTCGAGGTACTGACGATGGATCTTGGTGACGAGGTCCGGCGCGGACAGGCAGAACTCTTCCAGGCAGCGATCAATCGGGGCATCGGCCAGTTCCATGAGGCTGGTGCCCATCGCCCCGTCGCCGCACAGGACGCGGGAGTGCAGTTCGTCGATCAGGTCCATGCGTGCGGGATATTAGCTCGAAAGTGGCGGGATGCGAAGCGCGGTCTCGCCGCAAGTTACGCCGCCCCTACCTCCCCAGACGCACGTTGCCGCTGCCTTCGCGCGTGTTGAGAAGGTCCTCCTCGCCCGCGACGGCCCGGCGTTTCGGGTCGTAACGTTGTTCAGCCACCTGGGCGAGCAACGTCAAATGCTCCTTCATCTCCGGCGAGGAGTCCAACCGCCGGATCGAAGCGAACAACCGCGTGTAATATTCACGCAAGTCCCGGCGCTTCTGCACGTCGGTGCCGGCGGCATCCGCCCGCTGAAGCAGCACGGTGAGTTCCGGGTCGCGGGCGAGCGCCACCGTTTTGTCACGACGGTAGGCGACGCGAACGGCCAGCGGATCGGTGTCCGCCTTCTGCAAGGTCCGGTCGATGGAACGCCCGCCGCGCTGTTTGCTGCCCGTGGCCAGAGAACCGCGCCGCTTGCCGCCGGAACGACCGGCCGTCGAGGCCGGCGGGTTTTGGCGGGAGCCGTTTGGGAACAAACCCGTGCCGTTGCCCTGCGGATGCAGGTCCGGCAGATCGAGCGAGTACGGAGGTGGCTCCGGGGCGGCGGGCGTGGGTGCGGCCTGGGGGGCGGATGGCGGTGGCGCAGAGGTTTCTTGCTGGGCTATCACGCAAGAGAGGCCCATCACAAACCACAGCCCACCGGCCGCCGATGAAAAAAGTTTTCGCATGCGTTTCGCGTGCACCTTAAATAGATGGTCGGGAGGGAGCGAGCGGAAAATCCGGGACGCCGGCCAACGAACCCGAGTTCAGGGGTGCCGGAAAAAAGCGCGGACCGGGAAAGGGTGGACTTCGCGCCGCAGTTTGCTGGAATCCATGGTTGGATCGTGAGAGCGGATCGGACCGAGCGACCAATTCCTGAATACCGGTGCCTGTTTGCTGGAGCGCGTGTTAGGCGAGCTCATGGCGGCATCGGCGCAGCTGATAGACTCGCGTTGCGAAAACCAAGGAACCGGAGAACCAGATGGGTGGATAACACCTTCAAAGGACGGTTCTCGTGCTTGCGATCGACCTCGGCCGTACTGATTTCTACCACCGCCTCGAACTCGGCCACCAGCGCCGTGTCGTACTCCACCTCTTTGCTGCGACCAAGACCAACGTTCTGGATCACCAAATAATGGTTTGTCTCATCGCAATAGCGGCTTGCTGACATCACGCTCCGAACTGGCTGGGGAACCATGCGACGACCTGCGGAGGATAAACATGATAGGTGCCGCCGTACCTCTCCTGCTCGGTGGCGGTGAGTGCCTGGACCTGCTTTTGAACGTCTGCATCATCGGTGGTCAGCCGGGTGTAGAATGCTTCGATCTCGGCTTCGACGTTCAAAGCTCCTTTGGAGATTTTGGTGGCTTGCTTGGGCGCATCGTCGGCGAAACACGACGCTGCGAAACTGGCGAGCAGAAAACAGGTCAGCACGGTTTTCATCGGAAAGCATGCGGGTCGCCTAACTAATGGTAGACGAACAAAATTCGCTGAACAAGGCGAACAGTATTCGTCTAGCCGGTTTGTGGATACTGTGCGACACCATAAAAAATTTAACCCAAGCAAAGGTATTTATTTGAACATGGCACTCCGTTTTGGCCAGCTTCATCATTCATCGCCCTCCCGGAAGCAGGCTCAAAACGAAGCCGAGATGACTCGGCGAACCACCCCTACCGTCTTCGTTACAATGACGCCAAGCGCCGACGCTTCATCCGCGCGAACTTCTCCGCGATGAGCGCGGCCAGCTTCGGCGTCACGGATGGGTCCGGTAGACGTTCAAGGACCTCATGCAAGAAGCCCTGCACGATGAGTTCCTGCGCTGATTTTTTGTCGATTCCTCGCGCGAGCAGGTAAAACATTTCCTCCGCATCGATGTACCCCGCCGTCGCCCCGTGGGTGCAACGCACCTCGTCGGCGAGGATTTCCAGACCCGGCATCGAGTTCGCTTCCGCCTCGTCGCTGAGCATCAGATTGCGCACCTTCTGGTAAGCGTCCGTGTGCTGGGCTTTCGTCTCCACCCGGATCAAACCGGCAAAAATCGTCTTCGCCGTGTCGGACAAGGCATTCTTATAAAGCAGGTCGCTCGTGGTGTGCGGCTCGACGTGATCCTGGTAGGTGCGCTGGTCGAACTCCTGCGTCGTGTCCGCGACCGTCGCCGCCAGCATGTCGCTGCGGCCACCGGTGCCTACCAGACGGCTCAGACTTTCCAAACGCGCGTAAGATGCGCCGAGGTTCAGATGCAAACTCAAGGCACTGGCGTCGCGCTCGACCGCGGTGGAGTTGATCTGGAACGACACTACTTTCCCACCCCAGTTCTGTGAGCAGAGATAGGTCACCTTCGCGCCGGGTCCGACGATCAGGTCGTTCACCGCGCAGGCAAAACCGTTTTCCTCCGCGCGGTCACTCTCGAAATAATCCACCAGCGTCACCTTGCTGCCTGCTTCCGCAATGATCAGCGTGTGCGGAAAAGTCGATCCACCCTCTCCGCTCAACCAATGGAACACCTCCAGCGGCAGCGCGACCTCGACGTTTTTGGGCACGTACAAAAATGTACCGGTCCGCACCCGGGCCCGGTGCAGCGCGGCAAACTTCTGCGAACCCAACACGGCTTCCTGGGCCATGAAATGTCTCTGGAAAAGTTCCGCGTGCTCGCTGATGGCCGCGTCGAGCGGCTTCCACACGACTCCTTGGGCGGCGAGTTCCGGCGCGTGCGTGCGGCGGTCAAGCAGCGCGTCGTTGGCGAACACCATCCGGCCCGCCACCTTCTCGTTGCCCTGCGAGCGGCCGATGAGCCGCTCACGGGTCGCTTCGTCCACTCCCTGCGGCGGCGAGTAACGGTCCAGGGAAACCTTGCCAAGGGAAGCGAAGCGCCACGCCTGTTCCGTGCGCGCGGGCATTTGCAAACGCTCGAACTGCGCCCAGGCCTCGCGGCGCGTTTCCTGGAACCAACCCGGCAGAGCACCATCGAAGTCCGGGGCGGAAAGCAGGCCGCCGCTCACGCCAGGAGTATGGTCATCCACCGCCACGCGAGCCGTCTCGCGGGCCTCGTCCGTGTCGGCATAGTCGGCGGTGAGTAAAGTGTCTGTCTGATCGCTCATGAGAAAATGCAAAAGTCAAAAGTCAAAATGCAAAAGTTCAGAGCGCAGAATGCAGAGGACGAGAACCTGTTGGAATTCTGTACTTTTGCATTTTGCATTTTGACTTTTGCATTCGATTCAGCCCACTGAACCTTCCATCTCCAGGTCGATCAATCGCTTGAGTTCCACGCTGTACTCCATCGGGAACTGACGCACGAGGTCGTTGACGAACCCGTTGACCGCCAAGCTCATCGCCTGACCCTCGCTCAAGCCGCGCGACATCATGTAGAAGATCTGCTCCGCGCTGACCTTCGACACGCTCGCCTCGTGCTGCATGGCGTTCTTGGTGCCGCGCACGGTGATCGCCGGATACGTGTCAGTGCGGCTCGTCGGGTTGATGAGCAGCGCGTCGCATTCGGTGTTGTTCTTGCAGTTCTTGAGGTGCCGGGGGACGGTGACCTGCCCGCGATAGGTCGCCCGGCCGCTGCCGAGGCTGATGCTCTTGCTGATGACGTTGCTCGTCGTGTCGTCGGCGGCGTGGATCATCTTCGCGCCGGTGTCCTGGTGCTGGCCGTTGCCGGCAAGCGCGATGCTGATGACCTCACCCCGCGCGCGGCGGCCTTTCATCACGACACCGGGATATTTCATCGTCAGACGCGAGCCGATGTTGCAGTCGATCCACTTGACCTCCGCATCCTCCATCGCCAGTCCGCGTTTGGTGACGAGGTTGAACACGTTGTTGCTCCAATTTTGCACGGTGACGTACTGGATTTTCGCGCCCTTGAGCGCGACAAGCTCCACAACCGCGCTGTGGAGCGTCGCCGTCTCGAACTTCGGCGCGGTGCAGCCTTCCATGTACATGACCTCCGAGCCTTCGTCGGCGATGATGAGCGTCCGCTCGAACTGACCGAAGTTCTCCGAGTTGATGCGGAAGTACGCCTGGAGGGGATGCTTCACCTTCACGCCCGGCGGCACGTAGATAAACGACCCACCGCTGAATACCGCCGAGTTCAGCGCGCTGAACTTGTTGTCCGCCGTGGGGATGACCTTGCCGAAATACTTGCGGAAGATTTCCGGATGTTCCTTCAAGCCTTCGGTGCTGCCGACGAAGATCACGCCCTGGTCGCCGAGCGCCTTCTTGATGTTAGAATAAGCGGCCTCGCTGTCGAACTGCGCTTCCACGCCCGCGAGGAACTTGCGCTCCTGCTCCGGGATGCCGAGGCGCTCGAAGGTGCGCTTCATGTCCTCGGGCACATCGTCCCACGACCGGCTCGGCTTCGCGCCGCGGCTCAGATAGTAGCGGATGTTGTTGAAGATGATGTTGTCGAGGTCCTTGGTTGCCCAATGCGTGGGCATGGCCTTCTTGTTGAAAACGTCGAGCGCCTTGTGGCGGAACTCGCGAATCCAGTCGGGTTCGCCCTTCACGTCGACGATGTAGTCAATCGTGTCGTGCGAGAGTCCGGTCCCGGCGTCGAAAGTATGCGCTTCCGGGTAGGAGAAATCGCCGGCGCTCCGGTCGATGTCGATGTCAGCTTTGGGTGCGGCCATAATTTTTAAGGTAGGGTTGCCTCTCCGAGGCAATCCAAATATTTCGGGAAGGGGGTGCGGTTTGGATGGGCAAGGTGATCCAAGGCAGTTTTGAATTGCCTGGGAGAGGCAACCCTACCTTGTTTGTATGTTCCATCTTTCAAGTTAGACGGCGACCGGCTTGGCACCGGGCTTGACCCAGTCGTAGCCCTTGGTGTCGAGTTCGAGCGCAAGGGACTTGTCGCCGCTCAGGACGATTTGCCCGTCCATCATGACATGCACTTTGTCCGGCACGATGTAGTCGAGCAGACGTTGGTAGTGAGTGATGAGCAGGATGCCGAGGTTTGGCCCGCGCTGGGCGTTCACGCCACTGGCCACGATCCGGAGCGCGTCCACGTCGAGGCCGCTGTCGGTTTCGTCGAGGATCGCGTACGACGGCGCGAGCATTGCCATCTGGAGAATTTCGTTGCGCTTCTTCTCGCCGCCCGAGAACCCTTCGTTGACCGAGCGCGACGTAAATTCCCGGCGCATGTCGAGTTCGTCCATCTGCTCGTAGAGGCGATGGTAGTAGTCGACGGCTTCCAGTTCCTCGCCTTCGCCGAGCCGGGCCTGGAGCGCGGCGCGGATAAAGTTAGCATTGCTCACGCCGGGAACTTCCATCGGGTACTGGAACGCCAGGAACAAGCCCTTGCGGGCGCGTTCGTCGGCTTCCAGGCCGAGGATTTCCTCACCGTCGAGCAACACGCTGCCCCCAGTGATCGTGTAATCAGGATGCCCCGCGACCGCCTTGGCCAGCGTGCTCTTGCCTGAACCGTTCAGGCCCATGATGGCGTGAACCTCGCCCTTGGGAACTTCGAGGTTGAGGCCCTTAACGATGGGTTTGTCCCCGATGCTGACGCAAAGGTCCTGGATGACGAGCGATGACTGGTTCATGAGAAAGTGGTTATTCGGCGGCGGTGTGGTCGGCAGCCACGCAGCCCGGGCAGAGTCCGCGCAGGGAAAACTCGGACTGGGTGACGACGTAGTCTTCGGGAAGCTGCCAGGCCCGCGATAACGCCACGGCGTCGGACACCTCCACGTCATGGACGTGGTTGCAGCGGGTACACATGAAATGTCCGTGGGGCTGGGCGTTCGGGCAAAAGCGCGACGGACCGCGGTCAAAGTTGACCTGCCGCACCAACCCGACCTGCGTGAGCGTTTCGAGGCAGTTGTAGACGGTGGCCAGGGAGATCGTCGGCATGCGTTTCTGCGCTCGCATGAACACCTGAACCGCGCTCGGGTGATCGCGCGTTTCCAGCAGCGCCTCATAGACCCCGCGGCGCTGGCGCGTCAGCCGGAAGCCACCCGACGCGACGGTGGCGTCGTACGCGGTGGGCGGATGGTCATGGGGGGTGAGATCGGCGGACATGGCTGGGGAAAAGCAACATGCCATCGGTTGAGCCGGTATCAAGAACTATTCTAAATAAAAAGAGGCTCTGTTAAATGGAGTGACGGGTGAAGCATCGGCAGGTTCAAGCCAACAACGATCACTGCCAAGCCGAGAAGCGATGTCTGAACTCCTCAGGAAAGAAGTGCTTTCCGGCACTCCTTGATAACAGCTCCACACCCCCGATGACAGCTCCACACCTCCGAAGGGGCGAAATGCGACAGCACCCAGCCCGACGACTGGAAGCGCGTCCGGCTCATGCGGCTCCACAGCCCCGGAGGGGCGAAATGCGACAGCCCAGGGCAACGCCCTGGGAACCTCCCGCCTGACAGTCAGCCCTGTAAGGGCGAAACCCGGCGTCGGCATTTTCATTTCAATCCCATACGTACCGTTCATCAAACACGATGTCGTACTTCCGCAGCATCCGGCGGTATTCCTCCTGAAACGTGACCTTATGATGATGGGCCGCCTGATTCGCCAGGTAGGTTTCCAGAGCCGGACGGTGCGCCGGACTCACCGAGAACATCCCGTAGCCGCCCTGCCAATGGAACGCACCGTATCGCGCTCCCTTGGTCTTGAGCCATTTGGATGAACCCGTCTCGATCTCCTGCACCAATTCCGACGGCGCGCAGGTGCGTGGATGGGCGATCAGCAAATGCACGTGATCGGAAACCGAGCCCACTTTGAGCAGGGTTCCCTGCTGGTTTGCTACGATGCCGGTCAGGTAGGCGTGGAGTTCATCGCGGACATCGTCGGCCAACCAGGGATCGCGGTTCTTCGTGGAGAAAACCAGATGCACGAGGATTTGAGCGAGCGATTGCGCCATGGAATCACGCCCTTTCGGGCTCGGCAGAGAAACACAATTCCCGGGGCATTGCCCCGGGCGATCACATTGTGCCCCTTCGGGGCGGCAGCGGAAGCCCAGTGATCACATTGTGCTCTCTCGGGGCGGGAGCGTGAACCCCGAACGCACGCGAAAGAACTTGGGAGGATGCTGCATAGAGCCAACTTACAAGTAGACAAAAACTCGTAGAAAAGGCGGGCGGCCCTTCGCTTATCCCTCCCCCAACGTCTCCTGCTGCCGCTCGATCAACTCCGCCACGCCTTTCTTCCCCAATGCTACCAGGGCGTCGAACTCCTCCTGCGAAAACGTCGATTCCTCGCCCGCGCCCTGCACCTCGACGAACTGACCGTCCTCGGTGAGCACGAGGTTGAAGTCCACCGCCGCGTCCTTGTCCTCGATGTAATCCAGATCCAGGATGGGACGCCCCGCCACCATCCCGACGCTCACCGCCGCCACCAGCCGCCTGACCGGTGAACGCGCCACCTCGCCACGCGCGACGAGGGCCTGGCACGCCAGCGCCGCCGCCACGCAGCCGCCCGTGATCGACGCCGTCCGCGTGCCGCCGTCGGCCTGGAGCACGTCGCAGTCGATCCACAGCGTCCGCGGTCCGAGCGCCTCCAGGTCGATCACCGCCCGCAGCGCCCGGCCGATGAGCCGCTGGATTTCCACCCCGCGTCCGTCCTGCTTGCCCTTGGCCACGTCGCGCAGCTTACGGCCGAGCGTCGAGTAGGGCAGCATGGAGTATTCGGCCGTGATCCAGCCGCCGGTGACGTTTTGCTCCTTCATCCAACGGGGCACGGCGTTCTCGACCGAAGCCGCGCAGATGACACGCGTGTTCCCCGCCGCGATCAGCACGGAACCGGCGGCGTGCGGAGCGATGCCCGGCTGAAAGGTCAAGGGGCGGAGTTGATGGTCGGCGCGACCGTCGTGTCGGATCATGGCGGACGCTCGCCGGGAACGATGCGACGGTCAACGTGCGACGCCGCGCACCAGGGATCGCCGCAGGTTTTTTGCAAAGCCGCTTGGCAGAGCGGCCTGGCGGCGGATAGTTTCCATCCCCCACCGATGAAAGCTGTAACGGTCGAAGTCCCCGCCTCCACTTCCAACCTCGGCCCGGGGTTCGATTGCCTCGGCGTGGCGTTGCGGCTCTTCAACCGTGTGACGGTGCGACGGGTCGGGGGCGACGACGTTCCCGGCGGCCTGGCAACCACTAAAATGGTGCGTCAAGCGGTCTGCTCCTTCTGGGAACAGGCAGGCGTGGAGCCGTTCCCATTTTCCTGCGAGATCGCGGGCGACGTGCCGATGTCGCGCGGCCTGGGCAGCAGTGTGACGTTGCGCCTCGGCGTGCTGACGGGATTGAACACCCTCGCCGGCCGGCCGCTCTCGCGGCAGGAACTCTTCGAAGTCTGCTCCTCGCTCGAAGGGCACCCCGACAACGCGGCCCCGGCGCAGTTCGGCGGCTTCACGGTCGCGGGCGGCGGCGAGGAGGGGCATGGGGTCCTGCGGTTCCCGGTGTCGCCGCTCTTATCTTTCGTGTTGCTGGTGCCAGGTTTCGAGATCCGCACGGACGAAGCCCGCCGCCTGTTGCCGGAGGCGGTCTCCCGACGGGCGGCCGTGGCGAGCAGCGCCCGGGCGTGCCGGATCACGGCGGCGTTCGCGGCGCGCCGTTACGAGGCGTTGCGGGACACGTTCGAGGACGACGCTTTTCACCAACCGCACCGTTTGCCTTTGATTCCGTTCCTGCCCGACGTGCTCGCGGCCGGCCGGGCGGCGGGTGCGCTCGGCGGCTTTTTGAGCGGGTCGGGTTCCACCGTTTGCTGCCTGACCCTCGAATCACCTGACGCGGTGGCTGACGCCATGCGCGGAGCGTGCGGCCAGCCGGACGCCCGCACCGTGGTGACAACGGCCGACAACCGGGGAGCGAGGAAGAAAGGATGAAGGCAGAAGGCAGAAGGCAGAAGGCAAAAGTACAGAAGGCAGAAAGCGGCAGTTTGAATCGAAATTTCTGACTTTTGCATTCTGCATTTTGCATTTTGCCTTCTTCTTATGCGCCGCTGGATAGAGAGTCTTGAGCAGTTTGCCATCGACGTGATCCTGGAGCGTCGCTACGGCAAGCGCGCGGCGTTGTTGCGGGTCTTTCTGCTGGGTCTCTCGATGGTGTTCCGCCAGATCGTGCAGGCGCGGCTGTGGCTGTACCGGAAGCGTTACCTGCGCAACCATCCCCTCGGCTGCCTCGTGCTCAGCGTCGGCAACCTCACCGTGGGCGGCACGGGCAAGACTCCCGTCGTCGAACGTCTCGCCCGCACGCTGCACGAGGGCGGGCGGAAGGTCGCCATCCTCAGCCGCGGTTACAAAAGCCGCCGGCCGCCGCTGCTCAAGCGCATCCACGGACGGCTGACCGGACGCATCAACGAATCGGTCCCGCGCGTGGTCAGCGATGGTAAGCGCGTGCTGCTGGGTTCGCGCGAGTCCGGCGACGAACCGTTCATGCTCGCCAGCAACCTGCCCGGCGTCGTCGTGCTCGTGGACAAGGACCGCGTCAAGGCCGGCCGCTACGCCGTCGAGCACTTCGGCGCGGACACGCTCATCCTCGACGATGGTTTGCAATACCTTCACCTCCAGCACCGGCTGGATTTCGTGTTGATCGACCGCCAGGCCCCCTTCGGGAACGAATACCTCCTGCCGCGCGGGACGCTGCGCGAGCCGCCGGCCAACCTGCGCCGGGCGAGTCACATCTGCATCACCAAGAGCGAGGGCCACGACAACTCCGCCCTCGTCGAGCGCATCCGGCGCTACAACCGCACGGCCGAGATCATCGAATGCACCCACCGGCCCAAGCACTTGCAGGAAGTCTACACCGGCAAGCGGTTGGGTCTGGAGCGGCTGCGCGGGGTGGATGTCGGGGCGTTCAGCGCCATCGCCGCGCCGGAGAGTTTCGAGGCGGCGTTGCAGAAGCTGGGCGCGAACGTCGAGCTTTCGCGGCGGTTCATCGACCACCACCGCTTCACCGAACAGGAAATCCGTACGTTCGCCGGGCGCTGCGCCCGTCGCGGGGCGGACATGATCCTGACCACGGAAAAAGACGCCGTGCGCTTCCCGAGAAAGATGCGGCTGGAAGTGCCCGTCTACCTGCTGCGCGTCGAAATCGAGATTCTCAGCGGTCAGGAAAGCTGGCTGGCGTGCATCGACCGGATCTGCCAACCCGGCCCGGTATTGTGGCCCTACGAGGTGGTCGGAACGGAATAACGCAAAATGCAAAATGCAAAATACAAAAGTCCAGAGGCAGAGACGGCGGAAGATGCCTCCCGATTCTCATCTTCTGATTCTTCCCTTCTGACTTTTGCATTTTGCATTTCGCATTTTGCGTTATTCAGCCCCGCTCATCCCACTCCGGCAGCGTGAACGCGAACCGCGCCCCTTCGTTCTCCTTGCCCTCGGCCCAGATCGTGCCGCCATGCCGGTGTACGATGCGCTGGACCAGCGCGAGCCCGATACCCGTTCCTTCAAAATCCGCCGGCTGGTGCAGCCGCTGGAACGCCCCGAACAATTTGCCCACGTACTGCATGTCGAAGCCCGCCCCGTTATCGCGGATGAAGTACGTTGCAAACTCCGGCCCGGCGATGTTGCCGCCGATCTCGATGCGCGCCTTTTCCTGCTGGCGGGTGAACTTCAGCGCGTTGGAGATCAGGTTTATCCACACCTGACGCAACAGATTCGGGTCGCCCGTGGCCGGGGGGAGTTCGCTGATGTCGCATTCGATCACCCGGCCGTTCTGCCCCTCGGCCAATTCCTTGTAGGCTGCCCGAACGATGGCCGTCATCTCCACTTTGCCGGATTGCAACGGCTGGTAGCTGACCTTCGACAGCGCCAGCAGATCGTCGATGAGCACGCCCATCGTCTTCGCGTTGGCGGTGATGCGCCCCAGCGCCCGGCGACCATCGTCGTTCAAATGCAGTTCGCCATCCTCGATGAGCACTTGCGCGAACCCGTTGATGGCCCGCAGTGGCGCGCGCAGGTCGTGCGCGACGGAATAGGAGAACGCGCGCAGTTCGTTGTTGGCATCCTTGAGCTGGGTGTTGCTGCGGCGGACCTCTTCCTGCGCGCGGTTGGTGCGCAGGATCTGTGTCGCCAGCCCTGCGAAGACCGCGAGCAGCAGCCCGATGCTCAGGACCCCGCCGACCGTCTGGAGCGCCAGCCCGCGCACGCGGGCGCGTTCGAGCATGCGCAAGCGGTTTTGCAGCAAGAGGTTCTCCGCACCGGTCATGGCGTCGATGCCGGTGCGGATCAACTCCATTAACTGCGCCGCGGCGACCGAGATGAACTTGGGTCCGAGCGCCTCCACGCCCAACTGCTGGCGTTGCCCGATGCGGGTGCGGGCCAGTTCCAGCCGTTCGTCGATGGACTCCCGCAGCCGCCGCAGCCGCGCACCCTGCGCCGGGTTGTCGGCGAGCAGGTTCCCGGCGGCGGTCAGCAGTTCCGGCAGCGAGGCCGCGCTGGTCTGGAAGGATTGCAGGTAAGCGTCGCTGCCGCTGACGACGAACGAACGCTGGTTGTTGTCCACTTCCTGCATGGTGGTGCGGACCCTTTGCAGGCTTTCGACGACCTCATAGGTGTGTTCCACCAGGTGCGTCGCCTCCACCTGATGCTCGACATTATTGTACGCCAGTGCCCCTAGGCCGATCAGCAAACCCAGCGCCGTGACAAGTCCCGCCAGCAGCCAGCTCGGCAGTTGCTGCATCTGGCGGAAGAACGGACGAAGCTTCATCGCACCGGGGAACCTAGGGAGGGATTAGCAGGCGGCAAGCCACGCCCTGTCAGGTCTTCCCCCAACCGCATGCGTTTCACCGTTCCACCCGCAGGACGTGCGCCGGGCGTGACTGAGGATCGAGCGCGACGTAGTTGCGGCTTTGGTGCCACTCGAACCGCTCGCCCGTGAGCAGGTCGCGCACGCGCCAGAGGTCACCCCGGTCCGTGTAGCCGAAGGTGTCGAACGGCACTTCCACGTGCCCGCTTTGCGCATGGTACGGGTCGAGGTTGACCGCCACGATCACGATGTTGTCCATCGCGGGCGTGGTCTTCATGTAACAGAGGATCTGCTCGTTATCGCTCGGCAGGAACCGCAGGTTGTCGTAGAGGTGCATCGCGCGGTTTTCCTGGCGGATGTGGTTGAGCCTGGTGATGTGCTCCTTGATGTTGCCCGGCGCGTTCCAGTCGCGGCCTTTGAACTGGTACTTCTCGCTGTCATCGTATTCCTCGCGTCCCGGCAGCGCGGCGTTTTCGCACAATTCGAATCCCGCGTAGATGCCGTAGACCGTGGACAACGTCGCCGCCAAGGTCGCGCGGATCATGAACGCCGGCCGCCCGCCATGCTGGAGAAAGAACGGCAGGATGTCGGGCGTGTTCGGGAACAGGTTTGCCCGGTAATAATCCTTCATCTCTGTCTGCGTCAGTTCGGTGAAGTATTCGGTCAGCTCCGCCTTGTTGTTGCGCCAAGTGAAGTAAGAGTAACTCTGGGTGAACCCCGCCTTCGCCAGCGCCTTCATCATCTTCGGCTTAGTGAACGCCTCGGAAAGGAACACCGCGTCAGGGAACTCGGCCTGTACGCCTTCGATGAGCCAGCCCCAGAACGCCACAGGCTTGGTGTGCGGATTATCGACCCGGAAGATGCGGACTTCCCGCTTGCACCAGAACAGGATGATGTCCTTCATCTCCTGCCAGAGCGCCTTCCAATCGTCGCAGTGAAAGTTCAGCGGGTAGATGTCTTCATAACGCTTCGGCGGATTCTCGGCGTATTTGATCGAGCCGTCCGGCCGCTGGTAGAACCAATCCGGGTGATCCTTCACGTACGGGTGATCCGGCGAGCAGTTGATGGCGAAGTCGATGGCGACCTCCATGCCCATGCCCCGGATTTTCTTCTGCAGCCAGTCGAAGTCCTTCAACGTGCCGAGCGTCGGCTCGACCGTCTTGTGCCCGCCCGCCGGGCCACCGATGGCGTAGGGACTGCCGGGTTCGCCCGGCTGGCTGGTGACGGAGTTGTTGCGCCCCTTGCGCTTGGTGAACCCGATGGGATGGATCGGCGTGAAATAGATCACGTCGAAGCCCATCGCCTTGGCGTCCTCCACGCGGCCCAGGCAGTCGCGGAAGGTGGAGGTCGTGTCCGGTTTTCCCTCCGCTGACCGGGGAAAGAACTCGTACCAGGCCGCGAACCTCGCTCCGACCCGGTCCACGTACACCGGAACCGCCGGCCGCAACTCGGTGGAAAACTCCCGGTCCACGTACGACGCCATGAGGACGGCGAGTTCGGGTTCGTGCGCCATGCGGTCCACCTCCGCCGGGGAAGCAGTGCGCATCGTGGTGGCGAGTTCGGTGAGCCGTGCCGCGTCGGCGGGTGACTTCTTCGCCAGCGCCAGCGCTTTTTCGAGGATCTGCGCGCCCTCGATGGTCTCCGTGCCGAGATCGGTGATGCCCGCTTGAAACTTCTTCACGAACTCGTGCTGCCACGTGGCAAAGGTGTCCTGGTACGCTTCGATGGTAAACTCATGCCGGCCAATCTCCTCGAACCGGCACGACGCGCGCCAACGGTCGTTCTCGACGAACTGCATCGGCGTTTCCTGCCAGGGGTTCTTCGCGCCGACCGGACGCCACTTGAGGAGGGCGGCGGTGATATCATGGCCGTCCTTGAAGATGTCGGCTTCGACCACAAGTTCCTCGCCGGTCACACGTTTGAGCGGCAGTTTGCCGCCGTCCACGATGGGCGTGACGTTCTCGATGACGACGGTGGGCAGGCGTTGTGCGTTCATGGGAAAACCGGTGGGCTGGCGGAGCTTTCACTTGTAAGCGTAGGCCATCTGCCAAGCGGTCGACTTCAGGGACGACTGCTCGACTTTGACGATCAGGTAATAACTGCCCGTGGACGCTGGCCGCACGTCCACCTCGGCAAAGTGCGACTCGCCGTGTGCCTTCTCCGAGGTCTGGCCGTCGATGAGATTACCGTCCTGATCGTAAACGTGGACAGAGACCTTCGCGCCTTTCACGTCGGTCCAGACGTAGAAACGATAGTCGTTGTTCTTGAAGAGCTGCTGGCGGATGGGCGTGTTGTCGCCGACGGGAAGAGCGCCGTTCCAGCCTTCCTGCCTCAACACGTACCCCGCCTTGACATCCGGCGCGAACACGCCGGGATAGGATTCGCCCGGCGTCGGCTGGGTTTCGGTGGCCGCACCGAGCCTGACGGCAGCCACCACCGCGATGCAAACGAGGATGAAAGCGGTTCGCACGGTGCGTTGGATCGAGCGAGACATGGTGGCGGACGGCGGAGGAAAAGCGGTTTTTCTCTACAACGGCAGCCGCCGCGAGCGTGCGCTTATCCGGGGAAGGATTCGCGGGTATTTCCAAGCCCGGATCCGGAGCCTTGAATGAAAAAAAGACAGGCTTCCATCGTTCGTGCCGATGGAAGCCTGGAAGAGTGTTTGTGACCACGTTCTCTGTGGTCCTAGAACGGATGGAGCGGCCGTTTTAGTAACGATCCCGACGACCGCCGCCGCCGCTGTAGCCACCGCCACTGCCGCCGCCGCGATCACTACGGCCGCCGCCACCGCCGCCGTAGCCGCCACCGCCACGG
>CAXTOX010000013.1:0-54807 GCA_964245885.1 uncultured Chthoniobacterales bacterium
GTCGGGGCTCGCCGCGAACTGCCGGTGCCACAGCGCATCGCTGATGATGACCACCTGCGGCCCGCCGGGCGTGTCCTCCGACGGCGTGAAGTTGCGGCCCAGCGCGGGCGGAATGCCGAGGATCGGGATGTAGTTGGCCGTCACCGTCGCGCCGGTCAGGCGCTCCGGCTCGCCGATGCCACCAGGGATCGACACGTTGAACCCGGACTGCTGCACCAGCCCCAGGTCCGTGAAAGAGCGCTGCTCCGCCTGCCAGTCGAGGTAGTTCAGGATCGAGACGGATTTCGGCGACCCGTCCGGCATCCGCTCGTGCAGGAACATCAGCCGGTCCGCCTGCGGGTAAGTCAGCGGACGCAGGAGCACGGTGTTGACGACGTTGAAAACCGCCGTGTTCGCCCCGATGCCGAGGCCGAGCACCAGCACGGAGACGGCGGTGAAAAGCGGCTGGCGCAGGAGGGCGCGCGCGGCGTGGCGCAGGTCGTGGAGCAGGAGCATCGGGGAGGCGTCAGGGTTGGCGTGATCTCCTCACCACGCCTCGCGGACCGGCGACGGCACCGACGAGGCTGCCGCCAACAGGATGAGCCTCCCAAGCGGCGAGGGAGAACAGGCGCTTCATCGGCAGGGAGGAAGGCCGATGATTGAAGGCCGGCGGCGGCACCGGATCAAGAAAAATCGGTCGGATGCGTGCCAGGGTCCGGGCGCGCCGCAAGCTTCCTTTTCCGGGACCCGCCCGCCGCCCGCCGTGATATTAGGCAAGGCCAATCCATGTCGGGTGCCGAGTATCCTACGCTTCCTGCCTGCCACCCGCCGCCCTTCCCCATCGTCTCACCGGTCTCCCGGCCGCTGGCGCGGCGACTACTAATCGGAATGGCAACCACCAGGCAGAAGGCAGAAGGAGAAGAAACCCCAGAGTTCGAAATCGTCGCCGAGCTTTTCCTGATGACTTCACCTCTCCATCGATTGCCTGCGGCCTTCCGTCTTTCTCCTTCTGCCTTCTGCCTTCTGCCTTTCCATGAAGGTCCAGACCAAGATCCTCCTGCTGCTACTGGTGTTGACGGCAATTTTCTTCGGTGGCCTCTGGCTGTTGCGCTGGTCGGCGGAGAGGAAGTTCCACCGCATCGCCATCGAGCGCGCGGAGGATCGCGCCCGCTTTTTCGATTTCTTCGTCTAAGCGCCAGGGCGAGACGCTGGAGACCTACGTGCAGGATGCCACGAACTGGAGCCCGATGGTCCGTCGACGGCGCGCGCAAGGACCCGCCGCAGGGGGTTTTCTTCGCCGGCCGGCTGTGGAACGGCGAGACTCTCAAGCCGACGACACGGACAACCGCCTCAAATTCCTCCCGGCGATCCCGCCTGCCCACGAGGCGACGGCCGAGGACGACGCGGACCACGAGGTCCTCTCCTTCACACGCGTCCTCGCGGGCTGGGACGACCGGCCGGTGACCCGCATCCTGATCTGCAACAACGCGAAGCTCACTGGCGAACTCAGCCACTCCACGCACCTGCTCCTCGCGCTGTTGGTCGGCTTCGCGCTGGCGCTGCTGGTGCTGCTGACGGTCCTGCTCACGCTGTGGGTCACCCGGCCGCTACGCCTGATTTCCCAGACGCTCAAAACGGAGCGGCTCGCGCCCATTGACAGGCTGCGCGACACCGGCAGCGAGTTCGGCGGGCTGGCGGAGTTGATCCGCGAGTTCTTCGGCCAGCGCGAGAGTCTCACCGCGGAGGTCTTCGAGCGCAAGAACGCCCAGGAAGCCCTGCGCCAGAGCGGCGAACAACTCCGGCAGGCGCAGAAGATGGAAGCGGTCGGCCGGGCAGCACGATGGACGCGACGGCGTGCCCGCCAGACGGGGTGGCCATCGGGGATGAGGCTTGCGTTGCCCCCGGGTTGCGCGACAAAGGACAGCCTCGTTCTTGTCAAAAGGGGGAAACCTCTCCTTCCCCATCTTTCCTGCTTTTCCTCTGTGGCTCTCCGCGTTCTCTGTGTCTCTGCGTTAAAGCCGCCCGTTCCTTGAGAGAAAGCGTGGATCACCGACCGTAACCGTCACGGCACTGCCAGTTCCTTCCGCAGCGCGTCGGTGAAGCCGGCGAGGTCGTCCACCATGATGAAAGCCGCGCCTTCTCGAAGAACACGACGCGCACTCCCGGCAGCTTCGCGTACTGTCGGCGATAGATTCCCTCGACGGCTTCGCGCGGCAGACCCATCGCGACCTTTTCCGCCAATGCGCCCAGCACGAGCGTAGGACACTGAATTTTTCCCAGGTCCGGTCGTAGATCCGTCAGGAGAAGTTCACCCATGGCTTGCCCGGTCGCTGCCGGATCGGATTTGCCGGCGACGGCCGCGATCTCCGCCGCTTTTTCGGGGGAGGTCACCATGCTGCCGAGGAATTCCTGCTGACCGGCGGCGAACTGCGCGGGCGTCATCGCCGCCAGCGTCTGGCGGTACGCGTCGGCCACCGGTCGGGCCGCGTCCGCGTCGTCGATGCCCGGTCCCATGAGGGCGCCGAGGAACGGCAGGCTGTCCACGATCACCAGCCGGCCGGGCAGATAGGGGGCTTTGAGGGCGATTTTCATTGCGAGCGCGCCGCCCAGGCTGTGACCGACGAGGACGGGTTTTTCGAGTTTTTGTTCGTGGACGTACGCGATGATGGCGTCCGCCATGTCGTCGAGGAAATGCTCGGTCTTCACCAGCGGTCGGCCGCCAAAACCCGCGAGCGTGACGACGTGGCAGCGGTAGCCGACCTCGAAGCGTGCGACGACGTGTTCCCAGACCGACCCGGGGCAGGCCAGGCCGGGAATGAAGACCAAAGACGGTTCGCCGCGTCCGGTCACCTGTACTTCGATGGGTGAGGCGGAGGTCTGCGCCGGGGCCGTGGCAACCCATTCGGCAGCGAAAAGCAGGCTGATCACAACGACACAGCACAGGGTCTTCATGTGGGCGATGCTAGCAGGAGGCACCTTCGTTGCAAGCGCCCGCTGCGGGCGTTCGTCCAAGGTAGGGTTGCCTCTCCGAGGCAATCCTAGATTTTCTGGAGAGAACGCTGGCGAACGGGCATGGTCATTCAGAAACATTTGGATTGCCTCGGAGAGGCAACCCTACCATTGGACGTGGGTTGCACCGCACGCAAAACCGGGCAAGAAGTGGCGCGATGATCGAACTCCGCCACGTCGAAAAATGCGTCCCGCTGCGCGGCGAGCAATTCCTCTACCTGCTGCGCCGCATCAACCTCACGGTACGCGAGGGCGATTTCATCTCGCTCATGGGACCGAGCGGCGCGGGCAAGTCGACGCTCCTGCACATCCTCGGGTTGCAAGACCACGGTTGGTCGGGTGAATACGACTTCGACGGCCAGCCTGTCCACCGGCTCAAGCCCAAAGAACGCAACGCCCTGCGTAACGCCAACATCGGATTTATCTTCCAGAGCTTCCACCTGCTCGACGATCTGACCGTGTACGAAAACCTGGACCTGCCGCTTTCCTACCGCGACATCAAGCCGGCCGACCGCGCCGGGATCATCGGCGACGCCCTGGACCGCTTCCGCCTCGTCGGCAAGAAGGACCTCTACCCGAGCCAGCTTTCCGGCGGTCAGCAGCAACTCGTCGGCATCGTGCGCGCGGTCGTCGCCAAGCCGAAACTCCTCATTGCCGACGAGCCGACCGGCAACCTGCACTCCGCGCAAGGCGACGAGATCATGACCCTTTTCCAGGAACTCAACGCCGACGGCATGACGATCATCCAGGCGACGCACTCCGAGTCCAACGCCGCGCGCGGCCAGCGCATCATCCGCTTGCAGGACGGCTGGATGGAGAAATGATTCCAGGCCGCCGTCCCAAAAGCGGGATGCACGCGTTCCATTTCTGGGATCAATCGGTGGATACGGTGAAACTGACGTTCTGGATAAACGTCTCTCGCACAGCGATAAACGTTCTCTTCTACTTGTGGCACGCAACGTGGTAAGTGGTTGCTTGAGAATTCCATCGCCCGATGCAAACGCTTGCTCAAGACCTCCGTTATGCGATCCGGTTGCTGCTCAAGCAGCCGGTGTTCACCTGCATCGCGGTCTTGACCCTCGCGCTGGGCATCGGGGCGAACACCGCGATCTTCAGCATCATTGACGCGGCGCTGCTGCGTCCGCTTGCCCTCCCGGATGCCGACCGCCTGGTGCAAGTCCAAAGCTATGACCCGCAGCTTGGACGCGAAGCGGAGCCACAGCCGATTTCCTGCCCTCGCTGGGAGATGATCCGCGACGGGCAAAAGGTCTTCGAGCACCTGACGGCCGCCACCGGAGCCAGCCTCACTTTCACTGGCCACGGCGATGCCGAACAGCTTTTGGGCAACTACGTCAGTGCGGACTACTTCCAGACTTTGAGGGTGCGTCCGTCACTAGGCCGAGGGTTCCTCCCCGAAGAGGATCAACCGGGCAGGCCGCCGGTCGTTGTTCTCAGCCAAGCGTTTTGGCAGCAACGTTTCGGGAGCGATCCCGCCGTGCTGGGTCAGAGCCTGACACTCAACGGCATGCTCCACACGGTCGTCGGTATCTTGGCGACCCCACTTCCACCGCCCTACGACCGTTGTCCTCTGTTCGTGTCCCGCGATCTCCGTATCCCCGAGATCCCGCCGGCTACGTTAGAACAAGGCTTGCCCTTTTTGTCCCTCACCGGCCGGCTGAAGCCTGGCGTCAGCGCGGCACAAGCAGAGGCGGCCCTACAGGAGTTGGCATTCCGCTACCGGCAAACGTTCCCCGGCCACGGGGACGCCGGTTCCGCGCTGAAGGTCATATCGCTACAGGAAACGGTGGTGGGCCAAACCCGGCCGACGCTTTATGTCCTGGCGGGCGCGGTCGGCGGCGTGCTCCTCCTCGCCTGCGTCAACGTGGCCAACCTGCTGCTGGCGCGACTGGCCAGCCGTCGACGCGAGATCGCGGTGCGCACGGCCTTGGGAGCAAGCCGCGGACGGCTGGCCCGGCAATTCTTGACCGAGAGCTTGCTCCTGGCCCTGCTCGCGGGCGCGCTGGGAACCTTGCTGGCTCTGTGGTGCATGGACGCGGTGCACGCTCTTGGAGCCGACGTGATCCCCCGAGCACAGGAAGTCCGGCTCAGTGCGACGACGCTCCTGTTCACCCTAGGAGTATCGCTCCTCGTCGGAGCGATCCTCGGGGTGGTGCCTGCCTTGCACGCCGCTCGGAGACGGCCGGGCGAGGCGCTGCAAGAAACCGGTTCGCGCGGGAGCGCCGGGGACCGGCACCAGAGCCGGACGCGCGCCGCCCTGCTCGTGGCTCAGGTGGCCGTTTCCATGGTGCTGCTCGCCGAGACCGGACTTCTCCTGACGAGCCTATGGCAACTCCAAAGGGTTCCGCTTGGTTTCAATCCCGATGGCCTCCTCGTTACGGACGTGGGTTTGTCCATCGGCAGGTACCCCGACCTGGAAAAGCAGGTCGCCTTCTTTGGTCGTTTGAACGAGTCCCTCAACGCTCTGCCCGGCGTGGAGAGAGCGGCGGTGGCGGATTGGGGGCCACTCATGGGCATTGACCAAATACCCTATGCGGTGGCGGGTCAGCCCGTACCGCCGGTCCAGCAACGCCGCACGGCAGATTACTGCAACGCCAGCCCCGACTACTTCGCCACGTTGCAAATCCCGCTGCGGCATGGTCGGACGTTCACCACCGGCGACCGGGCGGGAGCACCACCGGTGATGATGATCAATGAAACAATGGCCAAGGATTTGTTTCCGCAGGGCGATGTGGTCGGTCAAAGACTGCTATGCGGCACGGAGGATGCCACCGTCAGAGAGATCGTGGGCGTCGTTGCCGATGTGCGTACCAACAGCTTGGCGCAACCGGCGGTGGCCGAGATGTACTTCTCGATGTTTCAGCAGGCGCAGCCCTACATGCGCGTGTATCTACGCGGAGGCACGACGGCCCAAGCCAAAGGTCTTGCGCCCGCACTAAGGGCGGCGGTACAGGCGATTGATCCCGCACAGCCAGTTGCCCAGTCGGAGGATATGCGCGCCGTGGTGCGACGCACCGTGAGCGACCGTCGATGGGTGGCAGGCCTTTTGACCGGCTTCGCCGGGTTGGCGCTGGTGCTGGCGGCCATCGGGGTCTACGGGGTGACGGCCTACGGCGTCGCGCAACGCACGCGCGAAATCGGCATCCGCATGGCGCTCGGCGCGGGACGCGGCGACGTGTTCCGGCTGATCATCGGCGGCGGCATGAAGCTGATCCTCGTCGGGGTCGGCGTGGGCCTGCTCGCCGCGCTCGGGCTGACCCGGCTGCTGGGCAGCCTGCTCTACGGCGTCAGCGCCAGCGATCCGCTGACGTTTGCGGGGGTCGTGACGGTGCTGGGGCTGGTCGCGCTGCTCGCCAATTACCTGCCCGCACGCCGCGCGACGCAGATCGACCCGATGGAGGCGCTCCGGGAGGAATGAGGCCGTTTCGTGGGATGCGGCCGGGGAGTGCAGCGCGTTTCCCGATGGTCCCGTAAAACGGCCCCGATGCTAGCGATCCCTTCGCCGACGCGCAGGTTGCGTTCGCCCGGTGCGTGGGCTTGAGTAGCGCATGTTGCTGCTTTTCTCGCCGCGCCGCGCCGCCGCGGTCGCTGCCGTTGCCGCTCTCCTCGGTTGCCTGACGCCGGCCGGGGTGTTCGCCAAGCGCGTGGAGTTCACCGAGTACGACCTGCCCAACGGCTTGCACGTCATCCTGTCGCCGGACCACACCGTGCCGGTGGTTTCCAGCTACGTGCTCTACCACGTCGGCAGCAAGAACGAACGGCCCGACCGCACGGGTTTCGCGCACTTCTTCGAGCACCTGATGTTCGAGGGCAGCGACAACATCGCCCGCGGCCAGTTGGACAAACTCGTCACCGGCGCGGGCGGCAACCTGAACGCTTCCACCAGCTTCGACCGCACCGACTTCTACCTCAACCTGCCCGCCAACCACCTCGGCCTCGCGCTCTGGATCGAGAGCGAGCGCCTGTGGCACGGCAAGGTCGAGCAGATCGGCGTGGACACCCAGCGCCAGGTCGTGAAGGAGGAACGCCGCCGCTCGTACGACAACCAGCCCTACGGCAGCCTGTTCGAGGAGGTTTCCAAGCTCGTGTTCGCCGGCAGCCCGTACTCCTGGGTGCCCATCGGCAGCGTGCAGTACATCGATCAGGCCACGCTGGAGGAGTTCCGGCAGTTCTACCACACGTTCTACGTGCCGAACAACGCGGTCTTCACGCTGGCGGGCGACTTCGATCCCGAGGACGCCAAGAAACAGATCGAGCAGTATTTCGGGCCGATCCCGCGCGGGACCGAACCGCCCCGGCCGGAGACCGAATTTGCCAAGTCCGTTCCCTCCGCCGAGCCCGCCCCCGGCAAGACCGTGGAGGTTGCCAGACAAAACACCCCGCTGCCCGCCTCGCTCCACGCGTGGCTCGCGCCGAAGGAGAACGATCCCGACGCCCGCGCGCTGGAACTGTTGACGAACATCCTCGCCACCGGCCGCTCCTCGCGTCTGTACCGCCGGCTGGTGGACGGCGAGCAGGTCGCCCTCCAGGCGTCGGCCTTCCCGTACTTTCTCGAAGACGGCGGCATGGTCGGCCTCTTCGCCGTCGGCAACCGCGGCTCGACGCTCGAAAAACTCGACGCCCTGATGGACGAGGAAGTCGCCAAGGTGCGCAAGGACGGAGTGACGGAGGAAGAGTTCCAGAAGGCGCGCAACCAGAAGGAGTCCGAAGTGGCTTCGAGCTACGCGACCAATCTTGCCCGCGCGCGGGGGCTGGCGGACGCCTACCTCTTCTACGGCAGCACCGACGAGATCAACAACGAACTCGACTTGTATCTGAAGATCACCCGCGAGGATCTCCAGCGGGTGGCCGACAAGTACCTCGCCGCGGACCGGCAGGACGTTCTCCATTATCCCGTCCCGGCAGCCGGGAAATGAAGGCAGAAGGTAGAAGGCAGAAGTCCGGAATCAGAAATCCCTCGCATGATCTTTTCATCCCGTTTCCCCAACCTCTCGCGGCATTGCACAGGCAGCATGCTTCTCTGCGTCTGCACTTCTGCCTTTTGCCTTCTGCCTTCTGCCTTTGCGGACGTTGACCGCACCCACGCCCCCGCTTCCGGTCCCGCGCCGGCGGCCAGCTTCCCGGCGTACGAAACGCGGGTCCTGGCCAACGGCCTGCGCGTCTACGTGGTCGAGGACCACCGCACGCCGACCGTCACGCTACGGCTGCTCGTCAAATCCGGCGACGCCGCCGACCGCAACGAGGTCGGCGTGGCCGACGCCGTGGCCGCGCTGCTCAACCGCGGCACGACCAAACGCAACGCCGTCGAGTTCGCGGAACTGACCGACTTCCTCGGAGCGCGGGTCGAGGGTGGCAGCGGGGAAGACAGTTCGAGCCTCGTCGCCTCCGGTCTGGTCAAAGACCTGCCCAAGCTCGTCGACCTGCTCGGCGACGCCGCGCTACACCCCATCTTCCCTGAGGAGGAACTCGCCAAGCACAAGAAGCAGACGATCAGCTCCATCGTCCAGGGCAAGCAGCGGCCCGCGACCCTCGCCAACGAACTCGTGGGCAAGCTCCTCTACGGGTCAAACCATCCGTACGGCAACTATCCGACCGAGGAAAAGGTCAACGCGCTCACCCGCGACATGCTGGTGCGCTTTCACGCGCTGCATTATTCCCCGGACAACGCCACGTTGGCGGTCGTCGGCGACCTGAAGGCGGATGACGTGATGCCGCTGCTCGAAAAGACCCTCGGTGCCTGGCCGGTCGCCGCTGGCACGGACGACAGCGAGCCGATCTTCCCCGACCTGCCGCCCGCGCCGAAGGAACTCACCGTACACCTGGTGGATCGGCCCGGCAGCGTGCAGTCCGCCATCATCATCTGCCGCGGCGGGGTGCCGCGCGACAACCACGACACGCCGGAACTGGGCGTGCTCAACTCGGTGTTGGGCGGCGGTTTCTCGGGGCGGTTGTTCCAGAACCTGCGCGAGCGGTACGGATACACGTACGGGTCGAGTTCGAGTTTTGCGATGAACCGGCTGGCGGGAACGTTCGAGGCGAGCGCGGAGGTGCGCAACGCCGTGACGCTGCCGGCGATCCAAGAGATCCTCAACGAGCTGCGCCGCCTGGACGCCGAGAACGTACCCGACCTGGAATTGGGCATGCAGCGGGAGTTCCTGGCGGGCAACTACCTGTTGAGCCTGGAAAACGCCGGCCGGACGGCCACGCGGGTGCAGGAGATCGACCTGTACAAGCTGCCGGTGGATTACTACAAAACGTACGCGGCGCGCGTGAGCAGCGTGGGCGCGAACCAGATCAAGTCGCTCGACGACAAGTACCTCGGCAACCCGGACAAGGGCGGCTGGACGGTGGTCGTGGTCGGCGAGGCCAAGGAGATCAAGGCGCAGTTGGAAACCCTCGGCCCGGTGACGGTGTACGACACGGATTTGAAGGTGAAGAAGGAGTGAGGGGCGAGGACGCGCGTTGTCTGATGAACGCGGCACTTTCGCACAGGATGTGCCGGCGCTTACATCCCCGTGTTCTGCGTCGGCTGCTTGGTGTCCTTCATCTGCGAATTGGCATACTCCTTTTCCGCATCGGGCATCCAATCATGAATCTGCTGGATGCGCTGGCCGTTGGACGGATGGTCGCTGGAAAACTGAGGCGGCTGCCGACCGTTGGACTGCCCGTCCATGCGCTTCCAGAACGCTTCGGCCTCGTGCGGATCGTACCCCGCGCGCGACATGTACAGGAGCCCGATGTGGTCGGCTTCCGATTCCTGGTCGCGGCTAAACGGCAGGCTCAGGCCGTAACGCGCCCCGGTGCCGAGGGCGACCATGATTTGCTGTTGCTGCTGCGGGTCCATGTTGGAGAACCCACCCGCTACGCCTGTGATGGCGGTCTGGGTAAGCTGCTCGCGCAGCATGCGTTGCGCGCCGTGCCGGCTGGTGGCATGCGCCATCTCGTGGCCGAGCACCGTGGCGAGTCCGGCGTCACCCTGCGTGAGGGGCAGAATGCCCGTGTAGACGACGATCTCCCCACCCGGCAGGCAGAAGGCGTTCACCTCGTTGCTGCGCACCACGCTGACCCGCCACTGGTATTGCACCTTGCTCTTTTCCATCGCCGCCGACGCCAGCCGGCGCACGACGCGGGTGACCTCATCCACTTCCGGGCCGCTCCTGACGACGTTGGCCGCGTTCTCTTGGAGCACCTGCTGGTA
The DNA here is from genome assembly GCA_964245885.1 of uncultured Chthoniobacterales bacterium. Lineage (GTDB taxonomy): Bacteria > Verrucomicrobiota > Verrucomicrobiia > Chthoniobacterales > SZAS-18 > CAHJWO01. The sequence goes on from CAXTOX010000013.1 coordinate 10,205, forward strand.
GGATTGGAGGCCGAGGGCCTGTTCCTGCTGGCTGTCCATGCCGACGTGGTGGACCGAGCCGGTCTCGGGATTCGTGTACTTCTCCGAAGTCATGAACTTGAAGGCCACGAAAGCCAAGGCGAGGACGATAGGGAGAATAGCGACGTGTCGGCGTTCCATAATGAGAGAGGTTAGCGACAGACAATACGTCGCCCGCAGGAAAACTGCGCGCGTGCCGGGACAAACGTCTCCTCTCTTAAAGAGCGAGTTGGAAAACTTCTGAATAGGCAACGGAGTTACCGGTCGTCCCCGACAGGTAGAGATAGCTCTCCGAACCGTCCCTACCTGTCGGTTTGGACGCCTGCGGCGGGGCCGCTTCTCACCCGTTTTCTTATAACTCCACCGCTTCGCCCGGCGGCGGGACGATGACCTCCATGCCCGGCTCCAACTCGGCGAGCGTGCTCTTGAACCACTCCACCGCCCCCGGGTCGCCGTGGACGAGCAGTACCTTCTTCGGCTGCAAGCGCCGGATGTAGTTGAGAATATCCTCACGCTGCGAGTGCGCGCTGAAATCGAAGACCTCCACCTGGGCGCGGAGTTCCACCGGCGGCGCTTCGTCGTCGAGCTGCACCTTGTCCCCCGGCGCGGCGGCGCGCAGCCGGCCGGCGGGCGAATCGGGGTCCGCGTAGCCGACGAAAAACACCGCGTTGCGCGCGTCGGAGAGCATCCGTTGCGCGAACAGGTTGGACAGCGTGTGCTCGGTCATCATCCCGCTGCTCAGCGCGTAGATGCGCCGCGGCTTGATCGGGGCCGACGATGCCTCCCGCCCGCTCAACACGTAGGGCGCGACCGTGTGCAGCAGCGACAGACCCGGCAGCAGCCGCGGCGCGCTGGAGGCGTACCGGTCGTAGACCTCGGTCATCTTTGTGCCCAGCCCGCCGATGTAGATGGGCACGTCGCCCAGCAACCCCTTTTGCTTGAAACGCAGGAACACCGCCAGCATTTCCTGGGTCTTGCCCAGCGCGAACACCGGGATGAGCACCGCTCCCTCCCGCGCAAATACTTCCTTCAAACCCCGCGCCAGCCGCGCTTCCTCGTCGGCGCGCGTCACTCCGGGTTTGGCCGGGTGGTCGCCGCGGGTCGTTTCGATGACGAGCACGTCGATGGGTTCCTCCGGCGGGCCGCTGATCCCGGGGAAACCGGCCGCGCGGCTGACCGTCTGGTCGAGGAAATTCACGTCGCCGCTGTAGAAGATGCGCTTGCCTTCGGCGCGCAGCAAAATCCCCGTCGAACCCAGAATGTGCCCGGCGTCAAAAAGCTCGAAGCTCACGTCGGCCTCTTCCGGCCAGGCGAGACGCTCGCCGTCCAGGCTCCAGGGTTGCCGCAGCGCGCAGGGTTGCCAGATCTGCGCGTACTGATCGGCCTCGCGGTGGCTGAAGAGGACGTTCGGACCCGGTGAGCGGGCCGGGCTACCGTGGCCGTTGCCGCCGTTGTTGCCGGTGCCGTGCTTGACCATCACGTTGACGCTGTTGTGCAGCAGCGCTTCGCCGAGGTTGGCGGTGGGCGCGCTCATGAACACCCGCGCGTGCGGCTGGCGGCGCATGAGCACGGGCAGCGAGCCGATGTGGTCGAGATGGGAGTGGGAGACGAGGATGGCGTCGAGCGAATCGTCGGCCACGAGCCGCAGGTTGGGCGTGGCATCGTCGCCCTCGTGCTTGGGGTGCATGCCGCAGTCGAGCACCAGCCGCCGGCCGCCGAGTTCGAGCAGGTAGGAATTAGCGCCGATCTCGGTGTGGCGAGTAAGGTTCGTGAATCGCATGGGATGGCGGCGCGGCAACGATTTTTGCCGGGACTGACGCAGAAGGAACGGTCCGCCGAAGCCAAACAGATGCTCCGGCCCAGCCCTGTTGCCCGTAGATAGACGATCCTCGCGCCACAATCAACGGACAATCCCCGTTCCGCCTGCCGGACGCGGGAAATTGCCCACCCGAAGGGAGACCTCGCCAAACTTTTCCGCAACTCCCGCTGGCGGGCGCGGTTATTATCCAGCGAAACCGCTCCTTCGCGCCATGCTCACGCCCCTGCCCTCCGATCAATGGGACTGCGCCAAAGCCGCCCACCTGCTCAACCGGGCCGGCTTCGGCGGTGCGCCCGCGCACATCGACTCCCTCGTCGCGAGCGGCATGGCCGCCACCGTGCGCTACCTCGTCGACGGACCGGCCAAGCCCACGGCTGCCGCCGCGCCCGAATGGGCCCGGCCGCGCAATCTCCTCGCCCTGCGTGGAGAGGTGCAGCAGGCTGCGTTGAACGTCTCCGCCGGAGCCGGACCGCAAGCCATGCAGCAGGCGCGCCAGCGGGTGGTCAAGGACGAGCGGCGCGAACAGTACGAACATCTTTCCGACCTCATCGGCTGGTGGCTGGAGCGCATGCGCGAGTCGCAGGACCCGTTGGAGGAGAAGATGACGCTCTTTTGGCACGGCCACTTCGCCACCAGCGCGGTCAAGGTCAAGGACGCCTACCTCATGTGGCAGCAGAACCAGACGTTCCGCGACCACGCGCGCGGCAACTTCGGCGTGCTCGTCAAGGCGATCTCGCGCGACCCGGCCATGATCGACTGGCTCGACCTGCGCGAGAGCAAGGCCGCCCACCCCAACGAGAATTTCGCCCGCGAGGTGATGGAGCTTTTTACCCTGGGCGAGGGCAATTACACCGAAAAGGACGTGACCGAGGGTGCGCGGGCTTTCACCGGCTACCGCATCTCCTCGCAGGACGAGAGCTTCCGCTTCGATCCGGGCCAGCACGACAACGGTTCCAAGCAGTTCCTCGGGCGCAGCGACGTGCGCGACGGCGACCAGGCCATCGACGCGATTCTCGCCCAACCCGCCTGCGCCCGGTACATCGCCCGCAAGCTCTGGACGTTCTTCGCGTACGAGAACCCGTCGGACGCGCTCGTGGAAACCCTCGCCGCCACGATGCGCGCGAACCGCTACGAGATGCGCCCGGTGCTCCACCAGCTTTTCACGAGCGCGGAGTTTTATTCGGTCGCCGCGCTGCGTACGCAAATCAAAAGCCCCGTGCAGTGGGTGGTTCAGACCGCGCGCGAACTGGAGATCACCTTGCCCGGCCACGGTCCGTTGCAGGCGGCGTTGCGGCAGATGGGCCAGGTGCCCTTCAACCCGCCGAGCGTCAAGGGTTGGGACGGCGGCAAGGCGTGGATCAGCACGGCCACGCTACTGGCACGCTACAATCTCGCCGGCAACCTGCTCGGCACGGTTCCGCTGCCGCCCGCCGCGCCCGTGCTCGACGAGGAAGGCGCGGAGGTTCCGGAGCTTGCCGCGAAGCCCTCGGCTCCCACCGACCTGCCCGATCTGCAAAAACTGGCCCCGGCGGCGTTACGCGCCGACCCGGCAGCCCTGGTGAAAAACCTCGCTGTCCGCCTCTTCCACGGTCCGCCAACCGAAAAGCAGCAAATCGCTTTCCTCGCTTACCTCCAGGCCGCCTCGCCTGACGGCAATCTTTCCGATGCCACCGCAGCCGGGTTGTTGCACTTGATGATGAGCACGCCACACTTTCAACTCTGCTGAATCACCCCGCAGATCCTGCTCCTGCTTCTGCCCCTCCGCATCTCTTTCCATGAGCCACGATTTCCACCACGACTCCGACGACGGCCACGAACGCGGCACGCTCCAGACCCGCCGCTCGTTTTTGCGCACCAGCCTGTTGGGCGCGGCGGCTTCCTGGACGCTGCCGACGTTCATCAACTCGACGTTCAACGCCCTCCACGCCGACGCCGCTGACCGCGCCACGCAGATTATCACGGGCACCGATGGCCCGATCCTCGTCGTGCTCCAGCAAGCGGGCGGCAACGACGGGCTCAACATGCTCCCGCCCTGGGCCGACGACGCCTACCACCGCGCCCGGCCCACGCTCGGCCTCGCCGCCGACAAGGTGCTCAAGCTCGACGGTTATTGCGGCCTCCACCCTGCGCTTGCCCCGCTGAAGGCCCTCTACGACCAGGGCAACATGGCGGTTGTCCAAGGCGTCGGTTATCCGAACCCGAACCGCTCGCACTTCCGCTCGACCGAAATCTGGCAGACCGCCGCGGACGCCAACCGCAACCAACCCTACGGCTGGCTCGGACAATATTTCGACCATTGCTGCCAGGGTGCGCCCGCGACGGTGGGCGTTTCCATCGGCGGACAGACTCCGCAGGCGTTCAGTTCGCCGCATCCCACCGGCGTGAGCTTTGCCAACCCTGAACAGTATCGCTGGATCGACCACAACGCCCCAAAAGGCAACGGGACGGTGGCCGAGACGTTCTTCCGGCAGATGAGCCAGCCCGACGACGTTTCCTCCGGCGGGTCCATCGGAGCGATCAACGGCGCGACCCACGCCGGGATGAATTCGCTCGATTTCCTCGAACGCACCACGCTCGACGCGCAGGTTTCCAGCGACAAGGTGCTCGAAATCGCGCGCAAGACCCGTCCACAGGCGACGTACCCCAACAATAAATTGGCCGACAGCCTGAGCCTCGTCGCGCGCATGATCGCCGGCGGCTTGCCCACGCGTGTGTACTACGTCAGCCATGGCGGGTACGACACGCACCAGGGCCAGGCGAACACTCATGAGCGGCTGATGAAGGAGTTCGGCTCGGCGCTCGGGGCCTTCTGCGCGGACCTGAAGGCGCAGGGCAACTTCAACCGGGTAATGGTGATGACCTTCAGCGAGTTCGGCCGGCGTGTGGCGCAGAACGCCAGCGGCGGCACGGACCACGGCGCGGCGGCGCCGATGTTCCTGTTTGGCGGCGGGGTACGGTCTGGGATGTTCGGGCGTTACCCGAGTTTGACGCAGCTCACCGAGGGAGGCGACCTGGCGTTCAGCACGGACTTCCGCAGCGTCTACGCGACCGCGCTGGAACGCTGGCTGAAGGTGCCGAGCGCCGACGTGCTCGGACGCCGCTTTCCGCTGCTGGGGATGGTGTGACGGCGGGCGGGGCTGCCGCTTTTCACCGCACGGGGATGAAGCGCAGTCCTGGCACGCGATGGAAGTGGGCGTCGTCGCTCAGGAGCGGCACGTCATATTCAAGGGCTAGCGCGGCGTTCCAAGCGGCGTTCGCCGGGATGGAAAGACCAATTTTTTGCAAGTGCGCGGTGATCCAGCCGTAGCGGAAGGTGGTTTGTTTCGTCGAGAAAACGGTTGTGGCGGGTGCCAATGCTTTGCGAAGCCGGGCAAACTCCTGCGCCGGATCATCGACACGGTAAACGCCCGTCATCAACTCTCCCAAAGTGGCGAAGGGAACGAGGGCCTCCGCGCTGGCTACCAACCGATGCCGCATCAGAAGGATGACCGCGCTGGTGTCCAGCAGATGAACCCCGGCCGGTGCAAGGGCCATGGATGCGCAGGATCATCCGCCTGTTTGCACGCCTCGTAAATGAGACGTTTGAACTCGGCCGCATCCTCATCCGTCCACGGCGGCAGACTGTCGGCGTCCGGCAAGTTCTGCGGGTCGAGGCCCATGAACCGGCAGAGTTCATCCAGCACTTCTCCGGCGTTCTGCCTCTGGATTGCGGTTGCCGCAGATTCTGTGATGGGCGTACGTGCAGCCATGGCACTTCCAATTTCAATGAGTTGCTACGTCTGGACAAGCTTGTTTTTACTCACAGATTGATCCGTCTGACTCGGCGCGCTGCCCATCGGACTGCTGGCGGTCATCATCCGGAAATTGGGCGCTCTGATGCGGGGATCGGCGGCGGCTCGGGCAATTTCACCGTGAACACCGTCCCGATGCCGGGTTGGCTCTGGACTTCCACCCGTCCGCCGTGCGCTTCGACCACGGCTTTCACCAGGCTCAATCCCAGCCCCAAGCCGCGCTCGCTGCGGCTGCGGTCGCCACGGTAGAGCCGTTCCCAGATCCGGCCTTGCTCCCCGACGGAAATGCCCATCCCGTTGTCACGCACCGTCACGCGGAGCGCGCCGTCGGCGGCACGCACGCAGCCGACTTCCACCCGGCCGCCTTCTGGCGTGTACTTGATGGCGTTATCCAGCAGGTTGGCGAACACCTGCCGCATCCGGTTCGGGTCGATGAACGCCTCGCACGGATCGGAGTCAGACGCGGGCCAGAGGGTGGTGACAACGATACGCTTTTCCTCGGCCGCGAGCGAATACACGTCCAGCACTTGGGCAAGGAGCGTCTTCGCCGACACGCGTTCGCGGTGCAGGTTCATCATGCCGGATTCGGCTTCGGTCACGTCGAGCACGGTGTTGAGCATCGTCAGCACGCGCTCGGAATCCTCGGCGCAATCAGAGAGGGCCTCGCGCATCGCGGCGGGATCGGGCGGCGCGTAGCCGGCGAGGGCGTTTTCGGCGGAAACCCTCATCCGGGTAATGGGTGTGCGCAGGTCGTGCGCGACGTTGTCGAGCGCCTCGCGCATGGCGCGCAGCAGCGAGGCGTTTTTCTCCAGCACGCGGTTGAACTGCCGGGCGAGTTCGGCGAGTTCGTTGGCGGCCTGGGTCTCGGGCACGCGGGCGTCCATGTTGCCCGTGGCGACGATGGCGCGCGCCGTGCGCAGAACCTGGCGCACGGGAGCCGTCGCGCGGTGGGCGAACACCGCTCCACCCACGAGCCCGAGCAGGAGCGTCGGCCCCAGCGCCGCCGCGTAGGCGACGAGGAACGGCCGCCGCAAGGTCGCGCCCCGGTCGGTGCTGCGGCCGACCTGGAGCACCGCGCCGTCGGGCAGGAGGGCGGAGGCGATCATGAAGTCGCTGCGTTCGTCGCGCGGCACCCGCAGCCACGCTGTGCCCGGAGTGGCGTCACGACCCGCGCGCGGGTCGAGTGCGGCCGAAGCGTCGGGAGCTTGGCGCTCGATCCAGTCGCTGGGCGCGGCGACGAACTGCACGCTGCCGAGCGGACCGGTCACGCGCACGAAAAACGAGCCGCCGCCCGCGGTGAAATCCGTTCCCCGATGCACGAGATCGCCCAGCGCGGGCAGCCCTCCGCGCGCGTAGACGGCCGCGCATTCCTTGAAGCGCGCCGAGATCACCTCGCGCTCGCTGCGCTCATAGAACGACACCAGCAGCAGGTACAACAACGCGCAGAGCACCGTCGCGCTGAGCGTGAACACTGCCGCGTACCACAGGCTCAGCCGGAAGGCGAAGGCAGAAGGCAGAAGGTAGAAGGTAGAAGGCCAACGGCGGAAGAACGGAACAAGGCGCATCAGATTCTTCTCCGGTTTCTGCCCTCTGAACTTCTGCCTTCTACCTTCTGCCTTCTGCCTTCAGCACGTAGCCGACCCCACGTAGGGTGTGGATGAGCTTCACGGGGAAATCCTTGTCGATCTTGGCGCGCAGCCGGTGGATGAGCACGTCCACGACGTTGGTCTGCGGATCGAACGCGAAATCCCAGATGTGTTCGAGGATCATGGTCTTGGTCACGGGATGGCCGGCGTGGCGCAGCAGCAGTTCGAGCAGGGCAAACTCGCGCGGTTGCAGGTCGATGGGCACCGTCTTTTCGCCCTCTCCGCGCGTGACCGCGCGCCTGAGCAAATCCAGCCGCAGATCCGCCACGGAGAACCGATGCACGGGCTGGTCCTGCGTCGGACGGGTGGCGCGGCGGATGAGCGCCTGCACACGCGCCAGCAACTCGGAAAACGCGAAGGGCTTGGTCAGATAGTCGTCACCGCCGCTTTGCAAGCCGAGCACGCGGTCGTCGAGGGTCGCGCGCGCGCTGAGGATGAGCACGGGCGTGGCCACCTTCTTTTGCCGCAGCAGCCGCAGCAGCGACAGGCCATCGAGCTTGGGCAGGTTGAGATCGAGGATCGCCGCGTCGTACGCCACGACTTCCGCCAGGTCGAGCCCCGCCTCGCCGTCACCGGCGTGATCGACGGCAAAGCCGTTTTGCTTCAGCCCGTTGACGACGAACGAAGCAATCTTGGCATCATCTTCGACGACGAGGATACGCATGGGGAACCGGTTGCGTGCAATGGACAACGGCGCGCGGGTTTTCTCAAGCAGACAGCCTCTCGCAAAGGACGCGAAGGGGGAAGAAGCCTCGCACAGAGGCCACAGAGGTCACGGAGGGGCAGGGAAGAAGGTAAAGAAGGAGGAGGGGTTCTTTTCCAATCCTTTTCTTCTCCGTGGCCTCTGTGACCTCTGTGCGAGGCTTCTTCCCGATCCCCCTTTCTTCCTTTGCGGCCTTCGCGGCCTTTGCGAGAGGCTTCTTCTCATTTTACTTTTGGCGTTTGCCCTGCCTATCTTTGAACAATGCCGTACCCGCGCAGATTGCCGCCGTTTGTCTTTCTCCTCGCGGTGGGATGCCTGCTGCTGACGCTAACCGCAGGCTGCGGGCGGCGCGGGCGCGAGGCCGCCAAGGACAAGATCAAGCAGGCTCACCACGCCTTCACGGCGGATGACTTCGTCAAGGCCGCCGCCGCCGGCGACCGACCGCTGGTCGAGGCGTTCCTCCAAGCTGGTATCGACCACAACGCCACCGATGCGCGCGGTCTGACCGCCGCCATGGCCGCCGCCGCCGCCGGCAAGGCCGACGTGGTCAAGGCCCTCCTGGACGACAACGCCAAGCCCGACCTCGCCACCAGGGACGGCAAGACCGCCCTCCACCTCGCCGCCGAAGCCGACCAGCCCGACGCCGTCCGCACGCTCATCGAGGCCAATGCCGACGTGCGGGCGCGCGACCACGACGGGTTCACCCCGCTGCTGCGCGCTGTGCAGACCGGACACGAACGCGTGGTGGACGTGTTCCTGTCCACCAGCCGCGACCAACTCGCCCGCGACGGCCAACTCGACCGCGGACTGGCCGTCGCCGCCGTGCTGGGCAAGACGAAGCTCGTCGGCCAGTTCCTCGACAGGGGCGCGAACATCAACGCCACTGTTGAGGACAAACAAACCCCGCTCCTGCTCGCCGCGCAGTACGGCCAGCGGGAAACGGTGGATTACCTGCTTTCCCGCGGAGCCGACCCGCGCCTGACGAACAAGGATGGCGCGAACGCCTCCGTCATCGCACTCCAGAAAGGGTTCCCGGACATCGCCAAGGCGCTCGACGCGCACACCCCGGGCGGCAAACCCACCGTGGCCGCGGGCACGCCCGCGCCGTCCCCTTCCCCGACCGCGCCGCCCGCACTCGCCGCCAACGCCGCGCCGACCCCGACGCCGGACGCCGCCCAGGTGCGCGAGCAGACCTGGCTCAAGGAACAAGGGGTCAAACCCGCCGAGGTGCTCAAGCACGACACCGGCCAGGACGACGACCACGACGGCTTCACCAACGACGAGGAACTCGCCGCCGGCACCGACCCCAACGATCCCAAGTCCCACCCGCCCTACCATACGAAGCTGCGCCTGCGCCGGATCGACGGCGAGGCGTTCCCCATCGTGTTCGAGAGCGCGGCGAACAAGGGCACGAGGGCGGCGCTTTCGATCCGCGAACATGGCAGCGACGAGCCGCGCCGGGTCGAGGTCGAGGTCGGCAGCCGGATTCCAGGGACGCCGTACCGCGTGGACAAACTCCGGCCGCGCACGATTGCGGAGAAGGACACCGGCCGCCCCGTGGACGTGTCCGAACTGACGCTGGTCAACACCGACACCAAGCGCAAGACCGTGCTGGTCAGAGGCATGGCGAGCAACAGCGCCGACGCGCGGGCGGTGTTGCTCTACGGGATCGATGGTTCAGAGCGCACGGTGGCGCAGGGCGAGGAGTTTGCGTTGCCCAACGATCCGGCGACGCGTTTCCAGGTCATCGACGTGCGCCCGACGCAGATGGTGCTCAAGATCGTCGGCACGGCGCAGACGGTGACGGTGGAGAAGTGAAGAAAATGCAAAATGCAAAATGTAAAAGTCTGGAAGGAGAGCCATTGTGAGTTCAACACCGGCCTTTTCCCGACCTGACAAAGCCGAGCCGTAAACTTGTCACGAAGTCATCAGCACTTTCTATTTCTGAACTTTTGCATTCTGCATTTTGCATTCCTCTATGATCCCTCTTGAAGACCAACTCGGCGACGTGCTCGGCAAAGCACGGCGCGGCCTGCGTCTGAGCGAATCCCAACTCGCGCAAAAATCCGGCGTCGGCCTGGAGAATGTCGAGGCGTTCGCGGCCGGCAAGCTGCTCGACGACGCCGACACCACCGCGAGGATCGCCCGCGCGCTCGATCTTTACGCGCCCGCGTTGCTCGACCTCGGCCGCGACGGCTGGCATCCGGGCGAGATTGCGCTGCCGCCCACGACGGCGGCGTACAACCAGCCTTATGGCGGCGAGATGACCGTCAATTTCTACCTCGCCTGGGACCAGGAGGGAGGGAGGGCGGCGGCGTTCGACACCGGCGGCGACTGCGGGGCGTTGCTGCAAACCCTGCGTGATCATCAGCTCAAGCTCGACGCGATTTTCCTGACGCACACCCACGAGGACCACGTCGCCGACCTCGACCGGCTGACGGCGGAGACCGATGCGACCGTGTACGTTTCCGAACTGGAAAAACTCCCCGGTGCCACGACCGTGCGCGACGGCGAGAATTTCACGGTCGGCGGCTTGACGATCACCGCCCGTTTGACGCCGGGCCATTCGCCGGGTGGCACGACCTATGTCGTGGAAGGATTGAAACCGGAATTGGCGGTGGTGGGCGACGCGATGTTCGCGGCGTCGATGGGCGGCGTCAGCCCCGAGAAGTACGCGGACGCGCTCAAGGCCAACCGCGAAAAGATCCTGTCGCTGCCCGACGACACGATCATTTTTCCAGGCCACGGTCCCGTGACAACCGTGGGCAAGGAAAAGCGGCACAATCCGTTCTACGCGGCGGACGAGAAATAGTCGTTCCAAGGTCCTGTTGCCTCTCCGAGGCAATCCTAATCTTATCTGGATGATCGTGCTCGTAGTCCGGCGTTCCCACCAGAAAATCTAGGATTGCCTCGGAGAGGCAACAGGACCTTGGAACAAGCCGCTAATGCGGCAACACGATCTTCCGTCCGTCCACGAACCCGCGCGCTTCCACCTTGTCGGGATAAACACGCAGGTTCACTGCGCCGCTGTCTTCCTGCGCGATGCATTCCACTCCTGGCAGCGTCGGCAGCACGATGGCTTTCACCGGCGCGTCGTCTTCCTCCTGCCCGGAGCGCACCACCACCAGCCGTACTCCCACCGCGCGCACGAACTCCGCCGCCACCGGCGCGTCCGTGACGAGCACCGCGCTCCGCAACGCTTCCGGCGTCTCGTGCGCTGCCAGCCAGCGCGCCGCGCGGCCGTCCGTGGCGTCGGGCAACAGCAGCGCGCGCCACTCTCCGCCGCGGCCGTCCGCGACACTCACTTGCAGCACCAGCGCACGGCTCGCGGCCGTCACCGGGGCACCCGGCGGCGGATCGTTGGGCGGGTAGAGGACGCGCGCTTCCACGCCGGGAGCCAGGTCGATCACCCCGCCCCGGTCCACGCGCCTTTCCTGCTGCTGCGCCGGGTCGAGGGAACGACGAAAATCCCGCAGCGGCAGCGAGCTTCCAGCCAGGAGGCTGTCCACCACCTGCCAGGGACCCAATTCCTTCAACGCGAGCGGTACGGCCGCAAGGTGGTTGGCATCGGCCTGCGTCAGGATCAATCCCCCCCTCACTCCAAACTGGGTCATTCCAAACGCGCGCAGCGCCGGACGCACGCAGCGCCCGTACGTGCCCGGCCGCCCGGTGTCGATCAGCCAGTCCGCCCCGTGGCCGGCGTGCAGGTACGCCGCCCGCGCCCGGCCGAGGTCGAGCACGTCCATCTCCGCGAGCGGTGCCTGGCCCCACCGCCACGCCGACGGGTCGGGGATCGCCACGCTGCCACCCGGCACGGCGTCGAACGCCCGCACGACCACCACCAGCGCGTGGGCGGCGAGCCAATTGGCGTTGTTCATGCAGACTGCCCACCAATGGGCCGCCCACGCGCCTCCCAGGGACAGCGTGCCCAACGCCACAACGGTGAAGGCCAGCGGGAACGCCACGACGTTCGCCAACGGCGAGATCGGCGAGACCACGCCGAAGTACCAAGCCATCACCGGCAGGGAGCCGATCCAGGCCGCCAGTGACACGGCCAGGAGTTCGCACAGTCGACGCCGCAACCATTCCCACCCCTGGCGTGGGCGCGAGAACAACACGGCGGGCAGGAACGGGTCCGGCGCGCCGTACCGTGCGAACCAGCGCGCCAACCCCGGCGCGAGCAATAGGATCGCCAGGACGACGAGGAACGTCAGTTGAAAACCAACGGCGAAAAGCTCGTTGGTGTCGCAGTAAAGCAGCGCCAGCGCCGCCGTGCCGAGGTGGTTGAGGGGCCGCGCGGAGCGGTCGAGCCAATGCCCGCCGAGCAGCGCGGCGGCGACCAGCAGCGCCCGCCCGCTGGCGGGTCCCAGGCCGGTCGCCAGCGCATACAGGACGAGCACCGGCAGCACCAGCAGACCCGCCACGGCGCGCGACAACCCGGCGGCGGAAAGGGCCTGTAGGAGCACGGCCCCGATCAACCCCAGCTTGAGTCCGTCCACGGCGAAATAGTGCAGCGTGCCGGTGCGCTGGAACATCCCCTCCAGGTCGCCCAGGCCCGGGTCGTCGCGCAATCCCAGCAGCATCGTGGAGACCATTGCACCCGCCTCCGGGTCATCCTGCAAATCGGCGCGCAGGGTGCGTTCCATGCCGTCGTGCACGCGCGCGGCCAGCGCCACCAGCCAGCCCGCGCCTTCGGAGGCGAGCAGGCGCCCATCCGCCGCCCCGGTGACGCGGAGTTCGGAAAAAATCCCGCGGCGCTGCTGGAGCGCGGCGAGGTCAAATTCCCCCGGGTTGCGCGGGCCGCGCAGGTTGTTGGCGAGGCCGGTGAGTTCCAACCGGTCGCCGTCGGCGAGGGCGCGGGGGCCGTCACGCCAGAGGACGTTGACCCGCGCGCCGCCCGGCTGCGGGCGGCCGTCCACGCTGCCGTCCTCCAGTGCGAACACGAACCGCCACGAAGACGGGGGCGGCGCATCGCCGGCCGCCGCCGGCGAGTTGTCCGGCCGCAGATGTGGCGGGCCGTCCACGCGACCGCCCGCCCGGACCACGTGCGCCGCGCGTCCCGCCGGATCGGGAGGGGCCAGCGTCCTCGCCAGCGCCGCGGTCGGCCCCGGGTCCGCGTGGAAGAGGTGCAAAGCCGCAAACCCGGCCGCCGCGGCCGGCCAGAACGTCCACGCGCGCGGACGTGCCGCGAAGGCCATCAACCCGACCATGAACAGGGCATCGGCCACCCACGGCAGCGGACTGTCTTCCCACGGCGCGGCGAGCAGGAACCGCCGCGCCACGTCCGCGAGCAGGATACCTGCCATGGCGGCGAGCGCCAGCCCGGCCATGGGCAGGCGTCCGACGGAACGCGGTTTGACGGGGGCGGCGGTGGTCAGAGAATGAAACTAAACCTGCTCCCGGCGCTCCGCGAAAGGCAAAAAGAACCGTCGACGGCCGCTCAAGCCCGGCTGGCTTTCGTGTTCGGCAGCAAGGCCGTCAGCAATCCGAGCAGAGGCAGGTACGCGCAAACGGCAAACACGTAGGCAATGCTCGTGCGGTCCGCAAGTTTTCCCAGGACCGCCGAGCCGATGCCGCCCATGCCGAACGCAAACCCAAAAAACAGTCCCGAGATCAGTCCCACCTTGCCGGGGAGAAGTTCCTGCGCGTAGACGAGGATCGCCGAAAACGCCGACGCGAGGATCACGCCGATGCACACGGACAGCACGGTCGTCCAGAACAGGTCGACGTGAGGCAGCGCCAGCGTGAACGGCGCAACGCCCAGAATCGAAATCCAGATCACGAGTTTGCGCCCGTACCGATCCCCGACCGGCCCGCCGACGATGGTCCCCACCGCCACGGCGGCCAGGAAGATAAACAGGTGGACCTGCGCCTGCGGGGCCGTCAGCCCGAAGCGGTCGATCAGGTAGAACTGGTAATAGTTCGTCATGCTCGCCAGGTAGAAATACTTGGAGAAGATCAGCACGATCAGCACGCTGATGGCGTAGGCGACCTTCCGCCCCGAGAGTCCGGTGGCTTCCGTGGAAATCGTCGGCACGCGCACGCCAGGTACGAGCGGTCCGGCCGCTGTCGGCGCGCGCTCACGCAAACGCCCGGCGTACCAATGTCCCACGACCGCGAGCACGCCGCCGCCCAGCAGCGCCAACAGGCAAAACCACGCGATGTACGATTGTCCGTGCCCGCGCGGCATCACGATCACCGCCGCGAGCAGCGGCCCGAGCGAACTGCCCGCGTTGCCGCCGACCTGGAAGACCGATTGCGCCAGTCCGTACCGTCCGCCCGACGCCATGCGCGCCACGCGCGACGCTTCCGGGTGAAACACCGCCGAGCCTGCCCCCACCAGCGCGGCGGAGGCGAGGATCATCGGGAAACTCCCCGCCCGCGAGAGCAGCACGAGGCCGCAGAACGTCACCCCCATGCCCGCCGCCAGCGAGTACGGCAGCGGCCGGCGATCCGTGAACAACCCGACGAAGGGTTGCAGAATGGAGGCCGTCATCTGGAAAGCCAGCGTGATGAGCCCCACCTGCGTGAAATCGAGCACGAAGCGTTCCTTCAACACCGGGTAGACCGCCGGGATGACGGCCTGGATCGTGTCGTTGAGCAGGTGCGAAAAGCTGGCGGCGAGCAGGATCGCCAGCGCGAGGGCCTTCCCATCCGCGATGGACGGCGGAATCCGGGTATTGAGATTGTTGAACGAACCGGCGGTCGGACTGGCGGACGAGGGCATGACACCGGGAGGATAGACCCGATTTTCCGCAGGGGAAACAGATGGTATTCACGACCTCCGACCTCGCCTGTCCACTTCCCGGCACTGCGATCATTCAAAATCCAAGGACGGTCAACGCGAGAACAGATGCACCGTGCGCGTCGTAAAAATCGACGGCCGCGCCTTGAAGCGATCACATCAACCTCCACTGTTCCTGCCACGCAAGGTCGCCCTACCGTGATGCCAGTCACTTGGCTGGCGCTAGGTTTGCCAATTGGGTCATGATTTCCCCGACCGTCGTCACCCGCGCGTCAATGGGGAAGCGTTTGTTGGCCAGCAAGACGACGCCGACTTTTCTGGCGGGCACAAAGGCCACATAGGTCGAAAATCCGTTGGTTGATCCCGTTTTGTTGATCAGGACTGTCTCCTGCGGCAGTGACGGAGGATCGAGCCTGGCCGCCGGATTGGCTGCGAGGATCATTTCGTCTGAATTGCCAGCCCGCAGGGTCTCCAGTTTCACCGGGTAGGAATACTGTTCCCAGATCAGATCCTGGGTCATGCCGCCGATCCGATAGTAGCCGGTGTGCGTGTTGGTGACCGCCTGCCGCCAGCCTTCGTCCAACGCAAGCATCCCCAGGTTGGCCTCGACGAAGCGCAGCAGGTCACCGGCGGTCGTCCTCACGCCGTACGTTTCGGCGGCGAGAACCCCGGGCGACATACGCACGGGAGCATCCTTGGTCGTGTAGCCCTGCGCGTAGTCGGCCGTCCGGGCAGGCGGCACGTCGAGGTACGTGTTCTTCAGACCGAACGCCGGGAACAATTTGCCTTCCATCAAGGCCGCAAAATCCTCACCCATGCTCTTCGCTACGACCATACCGAGCAGCCCGATGCTTGGGTTGGAATAGGTCCGGTACGTCCCGGGAGCATACGTCGGCTCCCAATGCTGGAAATATTCCGTCAGTTGCTCGTTGTTCGTGACTTCGTCGGGCACCTGCAAAGGCAGACCGCCCGGCGTGTGCGTGCCGAGGTCGAGCAGGCTCACTTCATCAAAATGGCTGCCGCGCAGGGAGGGAAGGAATTTGCTCACGGGATCGGCGAGCGACAACCGACCGCCGACCTGCGCGTAAGCGGCCAGCGTCGCGGTGAATGTTTTGGTGACAGAGCCGATCTCGAACAGGGTGTCAGCGGTGACCGGCTTCCCGGTCGCACGCGAGGCCACACCGTAGTCGAGGACGTAGCTCTTCCCTTCAAACACGACACCCACCGCCATCCCGGGGATATGCTGCTGCTCCATGAGCGGCCGGACGGCTTGCGCGACGATGGTCGCAACGTCGGATTTCTGGTCGTCGGCCGCATGACCGGACGGCGGCAGCAATCCACCGATACACAGTGCCGCCGTCAGGATTTCAAGGATGCCACGCATGGTTTTATCCTTTCTAAGCGGGTGCCGCGATCATGACGGACGTTCCTCGCCGCCGCTGATCTCACGGAGCGCCTGCCGGTACTTCTCGGCCGTGCGCGCGATGATTTCCGGCGGCAACCCGGGCGCGGGCGGGGTCTTGTCCCAAGCGAGGGTTTCCAAGTAGTCGCGCACGAACTGTTTATCGTAGCTCGGCGGGCTGATGCCGGGTCGGTATCCGTTCGCCGGCCAGAAGCGTGAGGAATCGGGCGTGAGCACCTCGTCAATGAGCAGGAGGTCGCCCGTGCGCTCGTCCACGCCGAACTCGAACTTCGTGTCCGCGATGAGAATACCGCGTTCCGCCGCGTGCTTCGCGCCGAGCGAGTAAGCAAGCATGCTCGCCGCGCGCAACGCCACGGCCACCGTCTCGTCGCCCAAACGCGCGACGAACGTTTCCCAGTCGATGTTTTCGTCGTGGCCGTGGTCGTTCTTGGAGGCCGGGGTGAAGATCGGCTCGGGCAAGGCGTCGGCGAGTTGCAGGCCGGGCGGCAGCCGGTGGCCGCAGACGTTGCCGGTGGCCTGGTACTCCTTCCAGCCGGAACCGGCGAGGTAGCCGCGCACGACGCATTCCACCGGCAGCGGCCGGGCACGGCGCACGATCATCGAGCGGCCGGCGAGTTGGGCGGCGAAGGGTTGGAGGCGTTCCGGGAACCGCGCGAAATCCGTGGTGACGAGGTGGTCCGCGATGCTGCCGCGCGCCCTCAAGTGCGCGAACCAGAACGCCGAAAGCTGCGTGAGCACTCCGCCTTTGCCCGGGATGGGATCAGGCAGAATGCAGTCGAACGCCGACAGCCGGTCGGTGGCCACGAACAGCAGGCCGTCGTTTCCCAGGTCAAAAACCTCGCGCACCTTGCCGGAGCGCAGTTTGGAAATGCCAGGCAGGTCGAGCGCGGAGAGGTTCATCGAAGTCCCCACCTGTTGTGGTGTTACAGACCTGCTTATCTATCACTGGCATCGACGATGGTCGAGCAGCTTTTTACCGAGCGATACCTATTTTCCTGCTATTCCCTGCCAAATTAGCAATTCCCGGGTTGTCAAAGATACCAGCCCTGCTAATTTGGCAGGGAATAGCAGGAAAATAGGAGAGAACAACGAAAGGGTTCGGGAATACCGATGAAAAAACCGCATAGACCCCCTGCGAACCCTCTGGGTCTTGCTTTGGCACTGGAACCGTCGAAGTTCGGCAAAATTCTGGCGGAAGCATCCCGATCCGAAGCGTCCGGCAAATACAAACACTGGGATGTGTTTCGCCACCTGCCTCCACCAGCGGGATTCACCCGGCAGGAGTGGTGGGGAGCGACCAAATTTGTACGCGCCGCCGCTTTGAAAGAACTCCCTCTACGCGACGCGGCGGGGCAGCCTTTTCGCTACGCTGTACCCGACCCCGTGGCCCAGCGTTTGCACGAAATTGATCTCGGCGCGGGCGGCATCATCGGGATGCCCGAGCCGATCACCAATCCACAGACCCGCAGCCAGTACGTCATGCGCTCGTTGTTTCAAGAAGCCTTGACGAGCAGTCAACTCGAAGGAGCCGCAACCACCCGTGCAATGGCCAAGGAGATGATTCGCACCGGACGCCCCCCGCGCACCCAAGGCGAGCGGATGATCCTCAACAATTATCGGACGATGCGGCGCATCACCGAATGGAAGGAGCGCCCGCTAGACCCGGACTTGATCTACGAAATGCATCGCATGGTGACCGACGGCACCCTGGAAGATCCGGGAGCCGCGGGGCGACTGCGCCGCTCCGACGAACCCATCACGGTCCAAGACGAGATCACCGGGGAGATCGATCACGATCCTCCGCCGGCCGACCGCCTGCCGGACCGGATGACCGCCTTGTGCAACTTTGCCAACGAAACCACCTCCGGGGACGGACCGGTTCCGAGACGTTTTGTGCATCCGGTGGTCCGGGCCATCCTGCTGCACTTCTGGTTAGCTTACGATCACCCTTTCGTCGACGGGAACGGTCGGACGGCCCGGGCGTTGTTTTATTGGTCTATGCTGCGGCAAAAATACTGGCTGTTCGAGTTTGTCTCCATTTCGGAAATCCTGCTGAAAGCCCCGGCCAAATACGCTCTGTCTTTCCTGCACACCGAGACGGACGACAACGATCTCACCTATTTTCTGATCCATCAGTCCGAGGTGATCTGCCGTGCCATTGAAAGTCTGCACCAATACATCGAGAGAAAGAGCCGTGAATGGCGGTCCACCGAAGCCTTGCTGCGCAACACGTTTTCATTGAACCACCGGCAGCAGGCAATCATCGGCCATGCCTTGCGCCATCCAGGAGTGCGCTACACCGTAGAGGGCCATCGGCACAGCCACGGGATTGTCCACGAAACCGCTCGCCGGGACTTGCTGGAGCTAGACCGCAAAGGTTGGTTGGAAATGCGAAAGATGGGCAACGCCTTTACCTTCACCGCCCCGGGAGATTTGCCGGAGCGAGTGCAGCGAGGGGATGCTTCCCCTCGTCAAGACTGAAGGCTCTTGAGGCGGCGTATTTGCTGCTGCTTCGTGGCCAGACCGCCTGTAAGAATCCATTGCCCATGACCAAGGAAGCCATCGCCGAAACGCTCGAAAACATCGCCCGCCTGCTCGACCTCAAGGGCGAGAATGTCTTCAAGATCCGCGCCTACCAGACCGCCGCCCGCGCCGTGGAAACCTACGCCGGCAACCTGGAGGAAACCGCCCGCGCGGGTCAACTCGCCGAGGTCGAGGGCATCGGCAAGGCCATCGCCGAGAAGATCACCGAACTCGTCACCACCGGGCGGCTGGAGTATTACGAGGAACTCAAAAGCGGCTTCCCGCCGACCCTCTTCGAGTTGTTCGGCATCAACGGGCTCGGGGCCAAGAAAATCAAGGCGCTGTACGAAAAGCTCCAGGTTTCCTCGCTGGCCGAACTCGAAGCCGCCGCCCGCGACGGCCGCGTGGCCGGACTGCCCGGTTTCGGCGAGAAGACCGCCAAGAACCTCCTCGCCAACATCGCGCAGCGCCAGCGCAACGCCGCGTTTCACCGTTTGGGCGACGTGGCCGGACCGGCCAGGCGGCTCATGGAGGAACTCCGCAGCCACCCGGCGGTGTTGCGCGCCAGCGAGGGCGGCAGCTTCCGGCGGCGCAAGGAGGTCGTGCGCGACCTGGACTTCGTGGCGTCCACGGACGACGCGGGTGCCGTGGGCGAGTTCTTTGCCACGCGCCCGGACGTGGCCGAGGTCATCGCCAAGGGACCTACCAAAGTATCGGTACGCCTGCAAAACGGCGTCCAGTGCGACCTGCGGCTGGTCAGCGAGACGGAGTATCCCTACGCGCTGCACCATTTCACCGGCAGCAAGGAACACCATATCGCCCTGCGCAGCCGCGCGCTCGACCTATTCGGGTGGTCCATCAACGACTACCGCTTCAGCATCGCCCCCGAGGCCGAGAAAAAGGGGAAGTTCACCCCGCTGCCCGAGGTCCACGACGAGACGGAGTTCTACCGCGCGCTGAAGATGGACTACGTCCCGCCCGAGTTGCGCGAAAACCTCGGCGAGATCGAGGCCGCCGCCGCTCACGAGCTGCCCGAACTGGTCACGCTCGAAAACCTGCGCGGCACGTTCCACTGCCACACCAACGCCAGCGACGGCCACAACACGCTCGAAGAAATGGCCGAAGGGGCGCGCGAGCTGGGGCTGCAATACCTCGGCATCGCCGACCACAGCAAGAGTTCCTTCCAGGCCAACGGCCAGGACGCGCGGCGGTTGCTGGCACAGGTGGAAGCCATCAAGAAGCTCAACGCGGAGTTCCGGGCGGAAGACGGTGCGTTCCGCGTGTTCGCCGGGGTGGAATGCGATTCGCTCAAGGACGGCACGCTGGATTTTCCCGACGAGGTGTTGGCGGCGCTCGACTACGTGGTGGTGAGCGTCCACGGGTCGTTTTCGCTGCCGGAGGCCGAGATGACGCGCCGGCTCATCCGCGCCATCGAGAACCCGTACGTCACGATGTTGGGTCACCTGACGGGCCGGCTGCTGCTCGAACGCGAGTCTTACGCGGTGGACATCCCCGCCGTGCTCGACGCGGCGGCGGCGACGGGCACGATCATCGAACTCAACGCCAGTCCCTGGCGGTTGGACATGGATTGGCGCTGGTGGCATCTCGCCAAGGAAAAGGGAGTGAAGTGCGCGATCAATCCCGACGCGCACCGCACGGAGGGGTTGCAGGACTTGTGGTTCGGCGTGGCGCAGGCGCGCAAGGGCTGGCTGACGCGCGCCGACGTGGTCAACTGCCTGCCGCTGGGTCAGGTCGAGGCGGCACTGGCGGCGAAGCGGGAGAAGGCCAGCCGGGGGGAGGTCTCTCCTCAAGGTCGTTGATGCCCTGGGCATCGCTGGGTGGCGCTGTCCGAGCGGAGTCGGTCCCGCCTGCGGCGCGGTCAGCTCATAGGTCCTACGGGACCCATGGGACCCATGCTCTGGACGCCGGCGGCATGAGATAAACCAACGCCGCTCGGGGAGCGCCACCCACCAGCCAGACACTTCTCGGCCGGCGCGAAAAAGGGCGACGACGCGTCTACCGGGGCGACGCCGCAGGCACGGACACGGACGGCGTAGACTTGGAAACCACCGGCGGCGGCAAGGGCGACAACGACGGCGCGGCCGACGCCGTCGGGACGGGAGCAGCCGCCCGGTCGGCAAACTCCCGCTTCAACCCGTCGATGACCGCCGGCAGGCGGTGGGCGCGCTCCGCTTCGAGCTTTTCCTGCAACTCGCGCTCCAGCTTGCGGCGTTCCTGGCGGTAGCGCAGGGCGAACACCTCCCGCTGGTCTTTGTCCAGGTGCAGCCCGCTTTGCTGGAGAGCCTTGTCGATCTCCACGCGGATGCGTTCGTTTTCCTGCTTGCGCACGTTCTCGCGCTCCTCCGGGGAGAGTTCGTGCCAGATTTGCAGGTTCCGCTCGAACGCCTTGCGTTCCTCGGGTGGGAGTTGTTCGATGCGCTGTCGCGTCTCCGGCTCGCTGACCGCCAGGTCGCGCTCGCGGCGTTCCACCATCGCCTTCTCGGCCGCCGCACGTTTGCGGGCGGCGTCGGGCGCGGCGGAAGCAGTCGGCACGGGCGGCGGGACCGCCACGGAAGGCACCGGACTGGCCGGGCCTTGCGCACGCACGTTCCCGGCGTCGGCGAACCACCCGGCCGTCGCCATGCCCACGGCCAGGGTGACTTTCAAAAGCGCGCGGTGTCGTCTTCGGTCCATAAGCGGCTTTCCTCCCGCGAGAGCACGTTGTCCAGGTCGGCGATGACTTCCACGTCCTGCGCGGTGACCGCCGGTTCGGACGCGAGGGCCACAGTCGGCGCTGGGTCGGCACGAAGCTCCGTCACCACCTCGGATAAAACGGTTTCCTCGACCGCCACCGGGGCCACCGGCGTGGGCCGGCGCGTTGAGGAGAGCCATGTTCCACCGACCACCGTCAGCACGGTGGCCGCCAGGACGCAGGCGAAAGCCGCGCTCGCTAGACGGAACCATTCCCGCCACCGGCGCGCCGGCCAGCGCGCTGCTCCGGGCGCGGCGGGTCGGTCCTTTTCGAGGGCCGCCACCTCGCGCAGCACGCGCCGCGCGAAGTACGGGCTGACCGGCGCGGGTTGCAGCGCGCGTTCGAGCAAACGCCACAGCGCGTCGTCCTCCCCCTCTGGCGGTGTTCCCTGGTGTTTGCCGTCGGTCATCATGGCTGTATGTATTCAACGCCCGGTTCGTTCACAAGTTGCGGGTTTTTTGGGGAAACGTCGCGGGTTGCCTGTTCCCCCTGCGCACACCCTTGACGCTGAGACGCATCTCCCGTACAGTGGCCAGCCCGACTGGTCCTGGTGCATCGGGGCGCACGCGCGCTCCGCGCCGGTGGGAATCGCCTCCCGCCTGCCGCCCCGTTTGTGACAGGAACTGTCGGCCGATTCTTTTTTACCATCCACCATGAACAGCGAACTGATCGCCGCCCTCGACTACTTCGAACGCGAAAAGGGCATCAAGCGGGAAATCCTCATCGAGGCCGTTTCCAACGCGCTGTTGCAGGCGTCCAAGAAAAGCGTCGGTCCCGCGCGCGACCTGCGCATCGACATCAACCCTAAATCGGGCGAAATCCGCGCCCTGGCCAGCCTCCTCGTCGTCGAGAAGGTCCAGGACAAGTTCAGTGAAGTGCTTATTGGCAACGCCCGCAAGATCAAGCCCGAGGCCCAGGTCGGCGAGAGCGTGGAAGTGGAGGTCACCCCGCGCGACTTCGGCCGCATCTCCGCGCAGACCGCCAAGCAGGCGATGCTCCAGCGCATCCGGTCGGCGGAGAAGGAGATGATGTACGACGAGTTCAAGGACCGCGCGGGCGAGATCGTCAGCGGCACCGTGCGTCGTTTCGAGCGCAGCGACGTGATCGTGGACCTGGGGAAGTTCGACGCCATCATGCCCAGCAAGGAACGCGTCGTCACCGAGGACTACAACGTCGGCGACCGGTTGCGCGCGTACGTCATGGCCGTGGAAAACGGCGTGCGCGGCCCCGAGATTATCCTTTCGCGCAGTCACCCCAACTTTGTCCGCCGTCTCTTCGAGATGGAGGTCAGCGAGATCAACGACCGCACGGTCGAAATCCGTGGACTGGCGCGCGAGGCCGGTTACCGGACCAAGATCGCGGTGTTCTCGGCCAACGAAAAGGTCGACCCCGTCGGGGCGTGCGTCGGGATGCGCGGCTCGCGGGTCAAGAACATCGTGCGCGAACTCAACAACGAGAAGGTGGACATCATCCGCTGGAGCGCCGAGCCGCGCGACTTCATCCTCAAGGCCCTGGAGCCAGCGCGCGTCAAGAGCCTGACGCTCGATCCCGTCAAGAAGACGGCGGTGGTCCGGGTGGACGAGGACCAGCTTTCCCTCGCCATCGGCAAGCGCGGCCAGAACGCCCGGTTGACCGCCAAGCTCACCGGTTGGGAGATCAACATCGAGAAGGACGAGAGCGCCGCCATCGTCATGGAGAACAAGGTGACGCAGGCGGCCGGCATCCTCGCCGCGAACCTCGCCATCGACCTGCCCACGGCGCAGGTGCTCGTCAAGAACGGCCTCCTCAACGTCGAGTCGGTGACCGAAGTCGAGCCGCAGGACCTCGCCGACATCCTGTCCATTGATCTGGAACAGGCCGCCGCCATTTACGACAAAGCCAAGCAACACGCCGCATAAACGAAGTCAGAAGTAAGAAGGCAGAAGTTTCAGCAATCTGCAAATTCTGCCTGCTCACCTTTTCGTCTCACAAACAAAGCATCGAGTCTTACCAGCGACGCTTCAGAGTCTGTTTTCCCACTTCTGCCTTCTTACTTCTGACTTCTGAATTTCCCAACATGCCCAGCCCTCGTACCTCTTCCAAAGACTCGCCCGTCAAACGTTCCACGGGGGCGGGTGGTAGTTCCGCGCGTTCGTCCGCCCGGACGACCACGTCGGCGGCTCCGGCCGAACCGCCCGCAGCCCCGGCCGCTCCGGTCGAGAAGCCCCAGGCTGTCTCGTTGATTGACGCGCCCGCCAAGAACGGCGGCACGACGGCACCCGCCGCCCGTGCTGCCCGGCCGGGCCTGAAACCCCTGCCGACCATCGGCGCGAAGAAAGCCCCGCCCGTCACCACGGTCCAGGCACCCGCACCGGTCAAGGCTGCGCCGCCCGCGCCGCGCCCGGTGGTGGACCTGATTTCCATGCGGTCCTCCACGCGCGCACCGCAGACTTCCGCCGCCGAGGCGTCGACGCCTCTCGCCGCCCTCACCCCGGCGGCAGCCCCGGTCGCCACCGCTGCGGCTCCGGCCGCCGCTCCCACCGCCATGCCGACGGCCAACGACGCCGTTCCCCTGCCCGGTGCGGACAAGGTGTTGCACATCAAGCCGCCCATCGTCGTGCGCGAACTCGCCGGTCACCTCGGGTTGAAGCCTTTTCAGCTCAACAAGGATCTGATCGAGATGAACATCTTCCCGTCCGCCAACCAGGTGTTGGAACAGGACGTGGTGATGGTGCTCTGCAAGAAGCACGGGTACACCCTGGAAGTCGAGCGCCGCGAAAAAGGCGCGGGCGTCCATAAAATTGAAGCCGTCATCGAGGCTCCCAAAGCCAAGGAGATCGTCAACCCGGCGGAGGAACTCAAGTCCCGCGCTCCGATCATTACTTTCATGGGTCACGTCGACCACGGCAAAACCTCGCTCATGGACGCGATCCGCAAGGCGCGCGTCGCCAAGGGCGAGGCCGGCGGCATCACCCAACACATCGGCGCGTACAGCGTCGATCACAACGGGCACAAGATCACGTTCCTCGACACCCCCGGCCACGCGGCGTTCACCGCGATGCGGGCGCGCGGCGCGAAGGTCACGGACATTGCCGTCATCGTCATCGCGGCGGACGACGGCATCATGCCGCAGACGCAGGAAGCCATCAACCACGCCAAGGCTGCCAAAGTGGCCGTCATGGTCGCCATCAACAAGATCGACGTGCCCGGCGCGAACATCGACCGCGTCAAGCAGCAGCTCCAGCAGCAGAACCTCACGCCCGACGACTGGGGCGGCGAGATCCCCTGTTGTCCGGTGTCGGCGACCAAAGGCACGGGCATCGACCATTTGCTCGAACTGATGACCCTTCAGGCCGAACTAATGGACCTGAAGGCATCCCCCACCGCCGACGCGCGTGGGACGGTCATCGAGGCGCAACTCGAAGCCGGTCGCGGCGCGACCGCGACGATCATCGTGCAGAGCGGCACGCTCAAGGCGGGCGACGCGTTCATCTGCGGCAATTTCTCGGGCAAGGTCAAGGCGTTGGTGGACGATCTCGGCAAGCCGCTCAAAGCGGCCGGACCCTCCACGCCGGTGAAGGTCGTCGGGTTCTCCGGCCTGCCCTCGGCGGGTGACGAGTTCCTAGTGATGGGTTCCGAAAAGGACGCCAAGGTTCTGGGAGGGGAGCGGCAGGCCGCCACGCGCAGCAAGAAGCTCGTCGCCCCGCAACGCGCGACCCTGGAGAGCCTCTTCAGCCGCACGGGCGACGGCCCCAAAATGCTGCGGCTCATCGTCAAGGCGGACGTGCAGGGTTCGCTGGAAGCCATCACGACCTCGCTCGACCAAATCGAGACCAAGAAGGCGGAGGTGGAGTTCGTCCACACGGCCGTCGGCCCGATCTCGGAGAGCGACGTGCAGCTCGCCAGCGCGTCGAACGCCATCGTCATCGGCTTCAACACGAAGCTGGAGAACGTGGCGCTGGTCGCCGCCAAGCGCGAGGGCGTGGAGGTGAAGCTGTATTCCATCATCTACGAGTTGATCGACCAGGTGAAGGAATCCATGGCCGGGTTGCTCGATCCGGAGTCGCGCGAGACCGTGATCGGGCACGCGGAGGTCAAGCAGGTATTCGAGTTGACCAAGGGCAACGTGGCGGGCTGCATCGTCACGGACGGCCGCATCGCGCGCACGGCGCGGGCGCGGGTGTTGCGCCGCCGCCAAGCGGTGTACGACGGCGGGTTGGCGACGTTGCGCCGGTTCCAAGACGACGTGAAGGAAGTCCGCTCCGGGTTGGAGTGCGGCATCAAGCTCGGTGATTACAGCGACTATCAGGTCGAGGACATCATCGAGTGCTACACGCTGGAGAAGATCGCGCAAAAACTCTGATCGACCCGCAGATTTAACACAGAGACACAGACAACACGGAGGGCCCACAGAGAAGAGGGAAGAAGAGGTTTCATTCCTTCACTCCTGGTCTTTTCTCCCTTCCTTTCTCTTTTCTCTGTGGCCCTCCGTGTTCTCTGTGTCTCTGTGTTAAAGTTCCGCCTGCCATGAAGAACAGACCCGCCCGCGTCAAAGAACTAATTCTGCGCGAACTCGGCTCCATCGTCGCGCGTGAACTGACCTTCTCGGCCAAACTCGTGACCGTGCACGCCGTCGACCTGTCGGCGGACTTCAAGCACTGCCACGTCCACGTCGGCGTGCTCGGCGACGACAAGGAACGGCGCGCGGCCATCGGCAAACTCCACGAACACCGCCCGCTGCTCCAGCACGAGCTTTCCAAGCGAGTGGTCCTCAAGTTCACGCCGCAGCTTCATTTTCACCTGGACGAGGCCATCGAGCGTGGTACGAAGGTCATGGAGATCATGCGCCAGATCGACGACGTCGTTCCGCCCGCGGAGGACGACGCCGACACCCGGATGGACGAGGAGGAACCCGTCGGCAACTCCGAGGAATTGGCCCGCTTCGAGGAAGAGGAAGACGAGGCCGACGTGGAAAAACCCCGCCGCGCCGCGATGGAGGCCGATCCCGCCAAACCTCGCGGCCGACGCGCGGAAGACGCCGCGCGCCTGAAGGACGAAGATGACGCCTAACGCCAGCCTCGCGCAGATCGCCGAAGCTTTGCGGGCCCACCAGCGCTTCGTGGTCGTCAGCCACCTGCGGCCCGATGGTGACGCGCTCGGCTGCACCATCGCCCTCGGCCTGAGCCTGCGCACGCTCGGCAAAGACGTGACGCTCTGGAACGAGGACGGCATGCTCGACAAGCTGCGATTCCTACCCGGCTCGGAACTCGTCCGCCGTCCCTCGGCGGAGACGCGGGACTTCGACGCGCTCGTGGCGCTGGACACCGCCGCCCATGCGCGTCTCGGCACCCCGTTGCAGTCCATCGGCAAGACGCTCCTGACGATCAACGTCGATCACCACGTCAGCAATCCCGGCTACGGCGACCTCTCGCACATCGACGCCGACGCCCCCGCCACGGGCCAGATTTTGTACGAACTCCTCGCCGGCAACGGCCTGCCGCTCGACCGTGACATCGCCACGAACCTCTTCGCCGCGATCTCGACGGACACGGGTTCGTTCCAATATCCGCAAACGAGCGCGCGCACGTACGAAATCGGCGCGGAGTTGATCCGCCTCGGCGTGCCGGTCGGTGCCATCTCGCAGGAACTCTACGACAGCTACCCGTTGCGCCGCCTGGAACTGCTGCGCGCGCTGTTGAACTCCCTCAAGCTCACCGCCGAACGCCGCGTGGCCAGCTTCGCGCTCTCCCAGCACACGGCGAACACGCTCGGCGCGCTGCCCGAGGACAACGAAGGTCTCATCGACCATCTGCGCGGCATCGACACGGTGCTCATCGCGGCGTTTTTCGAGGAAATGGACGGCGGGCTGGTGCGCATCAGCCTGCGCTCGAAGACGCCGCTGCTCGACGTGAGCGCGATCTGCGGGCGCTACGGCGGCGGTGGGCACAAGCTGGCGGCCGGCGCACGGATGCGCGGCGAACTGGCCGAGGTGGAAGCGCGCGTGCTCGCGCACCTGCACGAGGAAATCGTCGCACACGGCTTCCCCATCGTCCACTAAGTGCCTATCCGATTAACCTCGTTTTTAGCCCCGGCAGGGGCGGCAGCATTTAGCCCGGGGCGTGAGCCCCGGGGAAAATGGCCCTTCGGCCTAGCCCCGGCAGGGGCGGAAGAAAACCCACGCGGATATCCGGATAGGCACTAAGGTAGGGATGCCTCTCCGAGGCAGCCCCTAATCCAGGCGGCGGGTCGTCTCTTCCAAGGCCGCGCGTAACGGCCGTTCCTTCTTCTCGAATTGGTCTGCTCGCATGAGCTTGACCGAATCATCCCTCGTACGTAGTTACAACTGTAATACTACTACTGGAAGGTGCGTTCACTGGAGTCTTCGGGAGCGGTTTCGCAAAGAGACACTTCTCTCTCGATGCCCGCCAGGACCGCGGCATCGCCTGACCGTAAATTCTCTTCGAGGTGACGGAGGGCGATGGTGTAAACGTCGCCTTCGTGCAGGCGCGGTTGAACGTGGCGTTCTGACAACCTCTGCACCAGGCGGCGCGCCAGGTCCTGGTCGGCGGAGGAAGGCAGCACCAGATGCCGGCCGAGATCGACCTTCCACGGGGCCTCCTCCCCGTCCGGCATGATCTCAACGCGCAGTTCCGGCCGCGGGCGCGGCAGGCTCTCCCAAGCCAGGGCAATCTGGCGAGCCTGCTCCTCCGCATCGACATTTTCGGACAGGCTCATGACCGCCAGTGAAGAGCGGAGCCGGGAAGCGGCAACGAGGATCAAGGCGTACACATCGCGGCCGGGTGCCGCAAGCAACTTGGCGGGCTTGCCCGCCTTCTCGGCGATGTACACGGCTTTGCTAAAGATTTTCGTTTCCAGCCCGTTAACGACCTCCTCGACCGCCAGGGAGTTCGTCGAGTCGGACTCCGCGCACTCCGGGTTGATCGACAAGACCACCACGTCGGTTTGCGCAGGATGGTTCTCTTCGAGAACTTTTTCCAGGTGCGTCAGGTTGTTCGGATCGTGGATCGCCACCAGGATGTTGCCGGGCCGGACGCCGAGAGATTTGGTGGACAGGTTTTCCCCGACTTCCAGACGGAACACCTCCGTTTCGCTTTCCTCACCCTTTTGAGGGCCACCGCCACCATCGGCGGCGGTCTGTTCCTCCCCTTTTTTGTGCTTCTTGTGATATCGCTCGCTCAAGGTAAACGCCGTGAAAAAGACAATCGTGAACAACGCTCCCGAGATCGTCGCTTTGGTTTTCGTCAGCACGTTGATGCCCGCCAGCAGAAACAGCAGCAGCGTGATTGCCGCGAGTCCGATGGGGATGTCCACGCCGCGAAACCGAATGTTGAACGGCACTTTCCAGCGTTCTACTTCAGGCTCCGTGAACCGCAGGACGACGACGGCCAGCGCCTTCATGGCGAAGCTCCAGGCGACGCCGAAAGCGTACGCTTCGCCCAGCAGGAGCACGTTTCCCCGGCTGATGAGAATGGTAAGGATCTGCAACGCGGCGACCAGGGTGATGATGCGGTGCGTGGTCCCGTACTTCCGATGCGGGCTGCGGAACCACCCCGGCAACACCCCGTCTTCGGCCACCCGGTTCAACACGCCGTTGGAACCGATGATCGACGTGTTCACCGCGCCGGATAGAATCAGCGTGCCGACCAGCACCACGAAGCCTTGGAAGCAGAGCTTCAGCGGCTCCGGTCCCACCAGGAACATCGACAGTCCGCTGATCAGGTTGTCGAAATACTTGGGCCGCTCCGCGTCGGGGATGATCATGACCGCGAAAAATGACACCAGGGAGGTGAAGACCAGACTGTAAAGAAAGATGACGAACCCGGTGCGCAT
Organism: uncultured Chthoniobacterales bacterium; assembly: GCA_964245885.1. Classification (GTDB taxonomy): domain Bacteria; phylum Verrucomicrobiota; class Verrucomicrobiia; order Chthoniobacterales; family SZAS-18; genus CAHJWO01. Next base: position 39,455 of record CAXTOX010000013.1, read on the forward strand.
GAGGTTGCGGTGCTTCGGGTGCTCGATCTCCCGGTTGACCTGCGCGAGGCTTTCCTCTCCGCTCATCGCCAGCAGCGAATGACCCAAGCCGATCAGGATGGCAACCGCGGTCAGAGTGGGTGCCACGGTGCCCTTGAGCCAGCCCAGGGCATCATCACCGAACTTCAAATTCGCCAACGTGGGTGCCGGGACCGGCTGGTAGCCCTTCGTGAAGATCGTGAGCACGCACCAGCCGACCAGGATGACCACCATCACGGTCGTGATTTGCATGATCCGCAACGCCTTGCCACTCGAAAACCCGATCCCGACCGTGTTGGTCCACCAGAAGTAAATCGTCACGCCCACGGCAAACAACGCCGCGAGATAATGCTCGTTCCCCGGCAGCTTCGGGTAATGGAAGTAACCGGCGGTCTGGTTGAGCAAGCCGACCAGGTACAACCCGGCGCTGACCGCGCTGATGGGTCCGGTGAGCACGTAATCAAACATCAGCGCCGACACGGAGAACTTGGCGGCCGTGCCGCCCATCGCCTCGCGGACGACGCGGTAAACGCCGCCCCGCACGAACATGCTGCAGCTCTCGATGTACACCGCGCGCACGGCGTACGAGAAGAGCATGATGGCGAGGATGAACCAGGGAGCCGCCTTGCCGATGGCGCTCTCCGTGATCCCTCCGATGTAGAAAGCGGTCGAACCCAGGTCGCTCAGCACGATGGCAGCCGCCCGCCAGAACGACACGAACGAAAGCATGATCGTCGCGGGAACGACGTACCGCGACAGCCTCGACGGATCGGAGGTGATCGTTTTATTGGACATACGGATTCGAGGGTGGATGGCGGGTGATTGCGAAAGAAGGGTTGGTGGGTTCGACGCGACCGCTGTTCTCAAAGGACCTTGCCCTGGTCCAAGCCCGGCGATTTCAACGGGTTGGTCCCCGCAAGGTTTTCAGAACCGGCGGGCATGGGCGGGGGCTCGGGTAACTGCCTTTGAAAGCGCAGTTGTTCGATGCGTCGGCCGTCCACCTGTTCGACGGTGACTAAATAGTCATCGACGTTGATCTGTTCTCCCTGGTGCGGCAGGTGTCCGAAGCGCGCCGTGATGAAACCGCCCACGGTGCTCACGTCCGCGCTCTGCCAGGTGACGCCCGCCAGGTCGCGCAATTCGTAGAGGCCCAGCCCACCCTCGGCTCGGAACTCGTCGTCGCTGACCCGGTGGAACTCGCGTCGCTCCGAGCCAAACTCGTCGGGTTCCTCCCCGATGATCTCGGAAACCACGTGCTGCAACGTGACGATACCCACGTTGGCACCGTACTCGTCCACGACCACGGCTAGGTGCGCCTGCTGGCGGCGGCAGAGCGGGAGTAATTGTTCCAAGGGCATCGACTCCGGCACGGCAAGCAGATCCTTTTTGATCGCTGCCAGTTCCGGCTCCGCCGCTTCGAGCAAGGCAAACACGTCCCGCAGGTGGACCAGCCCGACCGCGTGCTCGAAATCCCCCTCGCAGAGTGGGAACCGGCTGTGCCCGGCGGCTTTGATCCGTCGGAGGTTTTCCTGAAACGGCAGCCGAGTGTCCAGGAAAACAACCTCCGTTCGCGGCGTCATCACCTCGCGCACGAGCAGGCGGCGCAGGTCGAACGCGTTGGTGACGATCTCCTGGCTGACCCCGGAGATCTCGTCGGAACGGGCGCTCTCCTTGACGATCAGCCGCAGTTCATCCTCGGAATGCACCTCCTCGCTTTCCGTGGCCGGTTCCACTCGGAACACGTGCTTGAGCGTCCAGTTGCTCAGCGCGTTGAGCGTCCAGATGGCGGGTCGGAACACCCCGTGGAAGAGCCGTAGCGGCCGGCTGATGAGCAGCGTGGTGGGCAGCGCCTTGCGGATGGCCAGGGACTTCGGGGCGAGTTCCCCCAAGACGATGTGCAGGACGGTGATGAAGGTAAAGGCCAGCACGAAAGACACCGTGTGGACGACGGCCGGTGCGCCCACGCGCGCCAGCGCAAAGAACGGCTCGATCATGCGGGCCACGAACGGCTCCCCCACCCAGCCGAGCGCCAAGCTGGCCAGGGTGACGCCAAGCTGCGTCGCGGATAGGTAGGCATCCAGGTGCTCGACGACTTTGCGTGCCGGCCCGACGCTCCGGTTTCCCTGGTCGGAGAGCGCATCGAGCTGGCTGGTCCGCACCTTGACGATGGCAAACTCGCTGGCGACGAAAAAGCCGTTCATCAGCACCAGAACCACCACCGCCAAAAGCTTGAGCACGAGGATGCCGGGAGAGTCCCAAGCGATGGCGGCGGCCTCGGCGGAGGCGCTGGCGAGAATAAAGTGTACTTCCATGGTGACTATCTACGTTGCCAGCGACGCACACGGTTGATCCTGCGCTACGTCGCCGCGCTCATCATGGCGTAAGAGTCACACGGCAAGGTGTCTGCGCTGTATTTCGCAAACTGCACGGCGGCTGGGTTTGGCCTGCGGATCAAGGCTGGCTGGCGGGGACACCGCTCGGTCTGGCGCTGGTTTTGGCAGCGGCAGGTTCCCCTTTGGCTTCGGGGTCCAAGGTGCCCACCAGCGGCACGCCCATGGGCCCCACCGGGATATAAATCGTCGTGTGGTTGGGCGAGCCGACCATGGCTTGCTGCGCCTTGACGGCCTCGTATTGCAAGTAAAGCGGCGTGAGACGCTGGTTGATGACTTCGGCCGCCTTGGCGAGTCCTTCGGCTTCCACCACGCGCTTTTCCTTGTCACGTTGCGCAATTTCGATCTCGGTCTGTTTACGTTCGAGTTCCTGGGTGGCGGCCAGCTTGCGGGAGACCGCCTCGACGATCTCGGGCGGATACTGGATGTTGCCCACGACGACGCTGTCGATCTGGAAGGGGCTGCCGCTGGCCGTTTGGACAATGCGGTCCTTGATCCGCTGACCGAGCGGGCTGATGCTGTCCTTGATCTCCAGCCCCTTGAGTTGCTGCACCTCGTCGCGCGCGAACGTGCGCAGCGGCTGCTTGAGGAAATTATCGTAACAGACTTTCACGATCTGGTCCGGGGAGTCGCCTGGCTGGAGCGTGGAATACTTCTCCACCAACTCGCGCACCTTTTCCGGCCGCACCCGCCAGACGATGTGCACCTGAAAGGCAATCTTGAGGTTGTCCTTGGCCAGCACCGTCTCGGTGTTGGTAAAGTCCTCGGTGTAGGTGTAGGGCGTCACCGAAACATTCGTGACATCCAACAGCCAGCCGCGCCCGGTGCTGGTCGGTCCGGTCTGCAAGCCAACGAACTCCGCCCGTCCGAGCATCGCCCCGCGCGTCAGGTAGCCCACGTAACCCGCAGGAGTATAAGGATTGCGGCTGGAACCAAACCAGATGAACCCCGCCACTCCAAGGAGGACGAGCAACGCGAACAGAACAGCCGACAGGAAGCTGCGGCGGGGGAAGCCGCCCGGGGCGGCGAGGGTGGGAAAGGAGCCGGCCATAAGGCGAGAGGACAGCAGGAAAAATTTTTAGGGTGGGTTGGCAGACAGAACGCGACGCAGGTGAGAAGACACCCCACGCGACCTAATGTTCGTTGAGCCGATCCGTCAGCAGAGGAGGTCAATACTAGCTTGCAACATGCCACCTGGAAAACATGGATGACCCAACTTCCACGGCGGAAGGTAATTAAAAATAACTTGGGGCACCTTGCTCTGTTTTGTCAGCGGCGCACGTCGTGCAAAACGCACTTTTCCACCTCCTGCTCATTGCAGTCCGCACGAGGAAATAAATTCAAAAATCCTGATGGTCCATCGATCATGAACATCGTTCCTTTGAAAGAATACGCCGTTGCTTCTCAGGAAGTGTGTGGGAAGCGTCCGGGCAGGCCGTTGCGGCGGGGCTTCTCACACCCTCTCTCGGCGTGACGCGGATTGAGGCCTCACCACTGCATCGACGCTGCGGGCAAGGAGTCGCTGACCGCGGAAGCTTCCTTTACTTCCGCCCGCCGGCCCTTATTTTTGCGGCCTTGCTATGACCTCGCACACCAAGCTCTTCACGCCCGGCCCGGTGGAAGTTTCGCCAAAAACCCTTGCCGCCTTCTCGCGCCCGATGATCGGCCACCGCGGCAGCGAGTTCAAAGCCCTCTACGCTTCCATTCTGCCGCGGCTCCAGACGCTGTTCGGCACCGGGCAGCCCGTGTTTCTGTCCACTTCGTCGGCCTGGGGCGTCATGGAGGGCGCGATCCGCAACCTGACACAAAAAAGGGTCCTCAACTGCATGTGCGGCGCGTTCTCCGACAAGTGGCTCGACGTGAGCCGACGCTGCGGCAAGGCGGCTGACGGCCTCCAGGTCGAATGGGGCCGGCCCATCACCCCCGAACTCCTCGACGCGCAACTCGCCACCGGTCTCTACGATGTCGTGACGATCATCCACAACGAAACCTCCGCCGGCGTGCTGAACCCCCTCGCCGATCTCGCCGCCGTGCTGCGGCGTTACCCGGAAGTCGTCTCGGTCGTGGACACGGTGTCGTCGTTCTCGGCGGTGCCTATCGCCATGGACGAACTCGGCGTCGACGTGCTGCTCACCGGCAGCCAGAAGGCCCTCGCCCTGCCGCCGGGCCTGGCGTTGTTCGCGTGCTCGGAGCGAGCGTTCGAGCGCGCGGTGCAGGCGAAGGACCGCGGGTACTATTTCGATTTCCTGGAGTTCAAGAAAAACCAGGAGGGCGACATGACGCCGAGCACGCCCAGCATCAGCCACATCTACGCGCTGCAATCCAAACTCGACGACATCTTCGAGGAAGGCATCGAGAACCGCCACGCCCGCCACGCGCGGACCAATACCCTGGTGCATGAGTGGGTCAGGGCGCAGGGTTTCGAGTTTTTCGCGCCGGAGGGCTACCGCTCCAAGACTTTGACGTGCGTGGCCAACAACAAGAACATCGACGTGGCGGCGTGGCTCGGGCGCGTCAAGAAGGCGCACAATCTGGTTTTCGACGGCGGCTACGGCAAGCTCAAGGGCAAGACGTTCCGGTTGTCGAACATGGGTGACGAGACCGACGAGACCATCGGCGCGATGCTCGCGGCGATCACGGATTGCCTGGAGTAGGAATGGGTCTGCCTCAGTGCTCTGTCGTCCTACCCGGCAGTGCCGCGTTGAGCCGGGTGGCGAGATTCGCCGCCTGCCGCGCCGTGAAGCTGCCGTTGATCGCGATCTTGCCTCCGTGGGCCGTTTCCATGATCCGGGGCATGGAATAAAGCTGCCCGCCGACGACGAAGCCGATCTGCCTGCCGGCCATCTCCTTGGTGATTTGCTCGAAGCGTTTGGTGCCGTCTGCGGTCAGGGTGATCAGGATGAACGGTTTCTGCTTCGCGTCGTAGTCGACCGCCACGTACCGGATCGCCTTGCTGTCGAGCAGCGGGGGATCGGTGAGCAGAGCACTCTCAGCCTTGCCATCGGCTCCCGCCTCCACCCCGAGGTAGGAACGTGTGTGCGGCCCGGGACGGTCGGCGACCGTGTGCACCTCGAAGGTTACCGCTCCTTCCGCATGGTCTTCTTGGGCGTTCGCTCTCACCGCCAAACCCAGAAACAACACCAGCCAGCCGAGGCGGCAAATGGCAGCTGCGCGCGCGAGTTCCATCAGGCAAGGATTTCCGATACCGCCACCCGAAAGCCGGGCAAATGCGGCTCGGCGGTGAGTTCGTGTTCAACATTATACCCCTTCGGCGGAGCGTCAGGCCGGAAGACGGTGATGAATTTGAACCTTGGTTCCACTCTCCACACCAGCGAAACCCCCGCTTCGAGGTACGCCTCGATTTTGCTCGCCACATCCCCAAAGGTGTCGGAAGGCGAAATGATTTCCACGGCGAGCATCGGCGGTCCTTCGATTAACGATGCGTTTGGTGACGTGGTAGCCATCTGTTCGGCCGTGACGTAGGCCACGTCGATGCCCACGTTGGTCGCCGGCTTGCGGCGGAGGCGGAACCCGGCCTCTCCACTTAGCACCAAGCCCGTCGCGGCGGGCTGCCGGTCCAACCAACGCTGTAGGAGATGGGTGATCTTCGCCTCGGTTCTGCTGTGGGGGAAGCTGCGTCGGGTCATCGGTTGTTCGTAGAGCAAACCATTAACGATCCAGCGTTCCACGCCATCGTTGTCGGGCAGCGCATCAAATTCCTCCTCCGTCAGGAATCGTTGCTCTTCTTCTGGCACGGTGTCTAAGGTCATGCTCATCCTCCCAGCATGGACACGGCGCGGCGGCGAGTCAATGCCGCCGCCGCGCCGCTACCGCATCGCGTAGCCGTCGAGCTGCGCCTTGAGCGCGGCGAGGTCGCCGGAGACGCGCTCCGCGTCGGCGGTCGGCGGCGGCACGTTGACGATGGCTTTTTCCTGCTGCCCGAGCAGATGATAAAGCCGCGTCAACTCCGCGTACTCGGCGTCGCTGAGCCGTTTCTTGGCCATGGTGCGGCTGAGATAAAAATACTTCGTCTGCGGGTTGAACTCGCAATCGGCCGAACGGTAATACACGTTCGGCGCGGCTTCGATGTAGGCGTATTCGCCCTTCCAGATCTCGCGCGTGCCGAGGAGGTTTTCGGCGTTGTAGTCCGGCTGGTTCGCGCCCGGATGGTAGCTGTAGTGGTACACGTCGGCGTCGGCCGCCGGCTTGGGGACCATCGGCGGGGCTTGGTTGACGATGGCCTGCACCTGACGGGTCGTCCGGTCGAACTCCGCGCGGGCCGCCGCGGCGGTTTTGCCCTGAAGACCGGCCAACACCTTGTCGGGCGTGGCCTGTTGCAGCGCCGGCCGGGCAAACGCCACGATCTGCGGGAACGCGGGCGTCTGGCGGTATTCGGACAAGGACTTCTTCAACGTCGCGGCGAAAGCCTCGTAGTCGCCCGCGTCGGCGGAGGTCCGCAGGCTCGCCAGCGCGGCGGCGGCCTCGGCGTTGGCGTTGCGCGCGTGGTCGAGGGCATCGAGGCGGGTTTTTTCCTCGGCGAGCGTTTGGAGGTCGTGCTGGTAGCGCGCGGCCTTGGCGTTGAACGCGGCGACGGCCGGAGACTTGGGCTTGAGCTTGAGGCGCTCGGCATTGAGTTGCTGGTAGGCGGCGGTCAGTTCCTTGGCGTGTTTCGCGTAGGCCGCCCGCTGGGCCGCGTTCGGGTCGGCCGGCAGGGCGATGGGGACGGTGGTTTCGCTCTCGGCGAGGTCGCGGACCTCGTGCGGGGTGGGCGAGGCGCCGGGCGAGACCGACGAGTCGGCCGGGACGGCTCCTTCCCCATGCTGAGCGATGGCCAGAGCCTTTGGGTTCACCAGTTGAAACAGCGTGACGAAGGCGGGGCTGCGAGCCGCGTAAATGGCCATCACCGAAGGCACGGTGAACACCAGCACGCATTGGACGATGGCGATGCCGGTAGACAGGAGATAGACCTTCCCGACTTCGCTCCAATGTTTGATCGCGAAAATCAAAGATCCCAATGACACAAAAAGCACGGTCAGCCCCCAACCGATGCTCGTGCGGAATGCCGCCCGCCGCAGCATGATGTAGGCGATGAGAAAAATGAGGTAGAGGACGTAGAACGCGGCCACAGCCATAGGCCCCAGTTCGGCAGCAGGTCGGATGCCAGCAACGGTTCTCGTCAAGCCTCTCTCAAGATGGCCCGCACCGGGGCCGCGTCGCCCCCGGCGACCTTCAGCGGCAGCGCGATCAGTTCGTAGACGCCCGCCGACACCGCCGACAGGTCGAGCGATTCGAGGAGGTGTACCCCGGCCGCTGCCAGCGCGTGGTGGATCGGCAGGTCGTGGCTGTCGATGGCGTCCACGGAGGGAACGTCCAAGCCCAGCAGCCGCACGCCGCGTTCGCCCAGCCACGCGGGTACGTCGGGCGCGAGGAGCGGGATGCGCGCGGGAAAGGGCGTGCCGTCCGGCCAGGCACCGGTCTTGAGCAGCAGGCGGGTCACGCCGCCTTGCCCGAGTCGGGGTGACACCTCGTCGAGGTGTGCACGTTCGACCGTCCAGCCCGCGCCGGTCACGTCCGCGACGACCGCTGGCCCGACGTAGATCGCCGGGTCGAGCGCGTCGATGCGCGCGCCGTCCGGCAGGAAATGAAACGGCGCGTCGGCGTGGGTGCCGTTGTGCGTGCCCATCGTCACCGCGCCGACGTTGACCGACGAACCGGCGTCCATGCGCCACGTCAGCCGGTAGTCGAACGCCGTGTCGCCCGGCCACGGGGACAGAGCGTTGTGCAGGGGTCGGGTGATGTCGTGGAAGACTGCCATGCGTCAACAAGGTAGGATTGCCTCTCCGAGGCAATCCAAATTTTGATTGGGCGGTTATGACAATCAGCCGGCGTTCCTGTCAGAGACATTTGGATTGCCCCGGAGAGGCAACCCTACCTTTATGGCACCAAGGCGCGTTCCACCGGATAGTTTTCGTACGTCCGCGCCGCCATGATCTCGGCCAGTTTGGCCGCGGCGGCTTCGCAGTCCGCGAACGAATTATACAACGGCACCGGCGCGAAGCGCACGATGTTCGGCGGGCGGAAATCGGTGACCACACCCGCGTCCTTCAGCGCCCGGCACAACCGCGCCGCCTCCGCGTGAACCAGCGAGACGTGCCCGCCACGCCGCTCACCCTCACGCGGGTTGGCTAAGCGAAAACCCTGCGCCTCCAGTCCGTACGAGCCCACCAGCTCCATGAGCCAATCCGTCAGCCGGAGCGACTTCTCGCGCAGGCGTTCGATGCCCGCTTCCTCGGTGAGATTCAACGCCCCTTCGAGCGCGGCCAACCCGAGGATGGACGGGGTGCCGACCTGCAAGCCGCCCGCGCCGCCCGCCGGGTCCATCTCGCCGCGCATGTCGAACATCGTGCCCTTGTTCGCGCCCCACCAGCCGGCCAGTCCGGGCGCGAGGTCGGCGTAGCGGGCGTTCAGATACAGCCCGCCCACGGCACCCGGCCCGGCGTTGAGATATTTGTAATGGCACCAGAAAGAAAAATCCACGTCGTCGCGCGAGAGCTGGTGCGGCACGACGCCCACCGAGTGCGACAGGTCGAAGCCGATGCACACGCCCTGCGCGTGCGCCCGGTTCGTGGCGGCGCGCACGTTGAGCAGTTCGCCCGTCGTGTAGACCACGGCGGGCAGCACCGCCATCTGCACGGCGGGATCGTCCAGCGCGCGGTCGAGCGCGTCGAGGTCGATCAGGCCGTCCGCGAGGGCGGGCACGAGGACGAGGTGCTCGGCGGAGTCGAGCCCGCGCAGGCGCAGGTGGCTCTTGAGCGCGTAGAGGTCGGACGGAAATTCGCCGGCGAAGGCCACGATCTTCGTGCGCGGCCCGCCGGGCCGGTAGAGCGTAGCGAGGAGTTGGTGGAGGTTGACCGTCGTGGAGTTGGCGACCGCCACCTCGCCCGGTTCCGCGCCGACGATCCGGGCCACGCGCGCCGCGAGGCTCTCCGCCAGCGTGAACCACGGCGGGTTCCCGTCGAGCCAGCCGCCGATGGCCAGGGTTTTCCATTCGTCGAGCACCCGCCGCACGCTCGCCTCGGCGTCCACGGAAAGGAGGCCCAGCGAGTTGCCGTCCAGGTAGATCGGCGCGCCGGGCGGCAGGTAGAACCGCGCGCGGAACGGCGCGAGCGGGTCTTCGGCGTCGAGCGGGTGAACGGTCATAAACAAAATGCAAAATGCAAAATGCAAAAGTCCGGAAGGGAAGACGAATCAGGCGCGGGTCACTTCAGCAATCACGGGAGCGGAATCGGAGATAGACGGAGAATCTTCCGGACTTTTGCATTTTGCATTTTGCATTTTGCATTCGCCTTTAGCCGAGGTGCCTCATGAAAAAGACGATGATCTCGCGCAATTGCGGCTCGCCCTCCAGCGGGATGTGTTTGCCGCCCGGCACCATGTCCACGGTCACGCGGTCCCCGTGGGCCTTGAGGGCCGCTTCCAGGAGGAGTGCATTTTTGGGGAGGACCAGTTTGTCCGCGTCGCCCTGGACGATGAGAAAAGGCGGCTCGCCGCCCTTGACGTACAGCGCCGGGTTGGTCTGACGGTAGAGCGCCGGGTTCTCCTGCGGCGTGGCGTGCATTTCTCCGCTCACGGCGAGCTTGCCGATGAGGCTGTGCGTCGGGATCGACAGGTCCACCGGACCCGAAACGTCGCACACCGCTTGCACGCGGCTGGAGGCCTGCGGGCTGCCCTCGCCAAGGTCCTCCAGGGCCTTGACGCCCTCCGTCGTGCCGAGCAGCGCCACGAGGTGTCCGCCCGCGGACGCCCCGAACGCGCCGATCCGCGCGGGGTCCAGGCCGTAGCGGCGGGCGTTGGCGCGGGTCCAGCGCACGGCGGTTTTGGAATCGAGGATTTGCGCGGGCCAGATCGCCTCGCCGCTGAGCCGGTAGTCGATGCTGGCGAACGCGATGCCGTTGTCGGTGAACAGTTTCGCGTACCGCCCGCCCTCCGCCTTGCTGCCGACCCGCCAGCCGCCGCTGTGGATGTAAATGACCACCGGACGGCCTTTGCCCCTGGCCGGGGCAGGGGTCGTCGGCAGGTACAAATCGAGTTTTAGGTCGTGGCCGCCCGCCTGGCCGTAGACGATGTTCTCCAGCTTGCCGTCATTCGGTGGGGCGGCGGACAGCGGGGCCGTCAGGAAGAAGACGCCGAGCGGGAGGAGGAAGGGTTTGCAGGGCACGTGGGTATGCTCTATACGCTCCTGACCGGTCGGTGGCCGTGCGTTTCGCGTTTGCTCGCACCTCTTCCAAACACCGGGTCCTGACGGCTCTCCGAGCGGTCGGGAGCAGGGCGGCGGCGGACGTGGGGAAAAGAGGACGGGCCGCTAATCGCCGTCGCTGCCAATGGCGTTCGTCGGGCAGATCTCCAGGGCGCGCTGGGCGGAGTCGAGTTCGTCGGCGCTGACGGGCTGTTGGACGAAGATCACCTTGCTCTCGTCGTCGGTGTACTTGAGCAGGGAAAAACCCGATTGCGGCCCGGCCTCGTCCAGGCAGACGTGGCACGGCGTGCAGGTGTCGTCCACGTACCAGGGGCCGGGAACGCTTTCGGGAATGCGGATCGTTTTGTCTGCCATAGAGATGCGGGCGAGGTAGGAACGGCTCGGGATGTGAAATGACGGCGGTTGGCGCGCACGGCAAACAAACGTTGCGCGTTGCCCGGTATAACGAAAAATCTACGCGCGAAGCAAGCACGCTTTTCAGCGGCGGTTTACTTCCCGCGCCGGAGGGTTACGTTGGCGGGTAATCTGTACCGTCGCCCGCTCCCGCTTTCCCATGTCGGCCCCGTCCAGTTCGGAAATCGCCTCGCCGGAATCCCCGGCTGCCCCCACGCCGCCGTCCCGCACCGTCCCCACGCGCGGCGGCAAACCGGCGTGGATGCGCCACCCGCTGTTCCGTTTCGGCAGTTCGGTCAAGCTGGCGGTCGTGCTCATCAGCGTGCTCATCCTCGCCAGCATCGCGGGCACGCTCTACGAGACGAGCTTCGACTCCCGGGTGGCGCGCGCCTACATCTACAACGCCTGGTGGTTCAACCTCTGGCTGGTGATCCTCTGCCTGAACCTGACCTGCTCGGCTTTCTCGCGCTGGCCCTGGAAGCGCCACCACACCGGTTTCCTGCTCACGCACCTGGGCATCATCGTGCTGCTGGTGGGTGCCATGATCGGCCGCCGCTGGGGGATCGAAGGCACGATGACCCTGTTCAAGGGCCGTCCGCCGGACAACCAACTCGAAGTCCACGACGAGCGCGTGCTGCGTATCGAGGACGGCAACGACGGGCGCGGCGAGGTCCGGCAGTACCCGGTCGAGATCATCAGCCGGCGCCCGAGCGCGGCGCGCCCGTGGCGTCTGGGCCAGACGGCCGGCTGCTGGGACCTCGCGCTAGTGGACTACGCCCCGGCGTTGGAAGCTTCGTTCGAGCCGCAGGCCGGGCCGGAAGTCGCGGGCGTCGGCCAGCCGGCGGTGCGGGTGCGGCTGGTTTCCAAACGGCTCAAGCAAACCATGGACCAGTGGCTCCTCGCCGGCGACGCCGAGCACGGCGCGCTCGACCTCGGGCTGGCTTCCGTGCAGGTTCACGCCGGCACGGCCCCGGCGGTGGAAACCGTCGCCAAAACCGCGCCCGCCCCCGCCGCCGCGCCGAAGGGCGATCTGGTGGACGAAGGGGTGTTCGCGTTCGCGCTCCGGCCGGACGGGTCGATTGTCCGGCCCATCGCCGACGGCAGCAAGCCTTCCGGGGTCAAGGTGCGGCTGAAGGTGGACGGCGGCGGCAAAGCGACCGTTTACCTCGACTGGCAGGGCGCGACGTGGGACTTCGACCCCGCCACGGAGGCCGGCAAGGACGAGGACCTCGGCGGCTCCGGCCTGAGCGCGACCATCGACCACTACTGGCCCGACTTCGTCGTCGGCCCGGACAACCAGCCCACGACCGCCTCTGACCAGCCGCACAATCCCGCCGTGCTCGTGCGGGTCCACGGCTCGCTCCCGGTTGCCGCCAACGACGACGGCGCGCCGAAGCCGCCGGCCGGTGCGGCCCCGAACATCGGCACGGCGGCGGACAACCAGGCCGCCGTGTACTGCGACGCCGCCGGAACGCTGACGTTCCTCCTCAAGTCCAGCGCCCTGCCCGAGCCGTTGCGCGGCATGCTCCAGCCCGGCCAACCGATCAACACCGGCTGGGCCGACTGGCAGCTCGAAGCCGTCCAGACGCGGCTCGCCGCCGTGGCGCACACCGAGTTCCGCCCCGCCAAGGACCTGCCCACCACCGACGACAAGTCCGCCACCTCCGGCGACCCGAACCTCGTCAAAGGCGGCGGCGGCAGCAACGACGCCTCCCCGCAGGCCGCCAACAACCCCGCGCCCAACCGCTTCGAGGGCGTGCGTGTGCGCCTGACCCGCGGCGGGAGCGTCGTCGAGCAATGGGCGGCGAGTGGCTGGGAGTTCACCCTGCCGACCGCCCCGCGCCCGACGAAGCTCTCCTACGACTTCCGCGTCGAGCCGCTGCCCATCGGCCTGCAACTGGACGCCTTCCACGTGGAGTTCAACGAGGGCACGGACAACCCGTCGAGCTTCAAGAGCGACGTGCGCGTGACCGACGTGGAGGGAGCCATCGGCGCGGGCAGTTGTTCGATGAACCACCCGTTCAACTTCCCCGGCCACTGGTGGAACACCTTCACCGGGCTGACCTACAAGATGTCGCAGGCGTCCTGGAACCCGCGGGACCACAACGAGAGCACCGTGCAGGTGTTGCGCGACCCGGGCTGGTTCTTGAAGTGGATCGGCTCGCTGGTGATTTGCACGGGCATCTTCACGCTGTTCTACCTGCGCCCGCCGCAGCGGCGGGCGGGCGACGCGACCTCCGGCAAAAGTCCCGGCGGAGAGGTCGGATTTTAGCCGCAGATTGCGCAGACTTCCGCAGATTAGCAGAGGGGGGTAAGAAGGGGCTTGTCATTCCCCAAAACGGTGTCGTGCCAGCCGGTAGCCCTCGACCAGCGTCGCCAGCCGGGTCATGCCTCGCCACAGAGTTTGCCATCCGGGCAATCCGTCGCCCTTACGGTTCATGTGTCCACCCAGGCGACCAATGGCTAGGATCACCTCACCCGAAGTGGTCAGCCGTCGCTCGGTGGCCACTGCCAAGACGCGCAGTTCCTCGGCGTTGAAGCCGCTCTTCTCGGCAGGTGCCTGCGGTTCAACCTGTGCCTGTTCCTTGAGGGCGAGCAGGCGCACGGCGACCACGCTCATCAAGGCCACCGCGGCCTTGAGCCTCGCGCCGGTTTCCAGTTGCAGCTTCTCCGCCCCCAAGCCGGTTTTCAGGGCTTTGTGAAACTCCTCAATGATCCAGCGTGTGGCATACTGCCGCGCGCACTCGCGGGCCTGCGCCACGTCCGTCACTGCCACGTCGGTCAGAAGGAACCACTCCAGCGGTTCCTTGACGCCCGCAGGTGGGTCGGCCTCCCACACGCGCACCACCGTGCAGCCATACGGAGGCAGGCGCTTCTTGTCGGTCGAGTGGCCGGGACGATCAGGTGCCAGGATGCGCACCGGCGCGGCGCTCAGGCTCAGGCGCGCTAGCCGCGCGGCCACGCCGGTGCGGGCACGAAGCGGCAACGTGAAATCGCCCAGCGCGGGCAGCGTGCGGGCGAAGCTGAGTAAGTACTGGCCGTTGCGCTGTTCTGTCTGCCCGTCCAAAAGCACACGCTCGTAGGCGGGCACGCACCACGAAGCCGTGGCCGCGCGTCCGGCAGTCGCACAGGTGCTCGTAGAGGTCAGCCTCGCGGTCGGCTACCCTCACCCAGCGCACGCCTGCATCCAGCGGCGCGTTGCCCAACCGCTCGCCGCTACGCAGCCAGACCATGGATAGCCGGTCCGCCCGCCTCTGCGAGGCGCGCACGTCGTCCGGCTTCTCTCCTGCCGGGCGCGGCTTCTTGAGGACGTACTCTTGATCTGCAATGCCGAGGATCTCAACGGCAGGACGGCCTGCGATCGGTTTGTCGTCTCCGGCGTCGCAGAGACTGCGCACCGCCAAGGTGGTGTGCAGCCGGAAGCCCCGGCACTGGTTACTTTGCAGGTTGCCGATGGGAGCGAGATCTTCCACTGGATGCACGCGCGTCCAGCCGAGTTCGGTCGTGTCTTCGAGCAACAGGTACGTGCCGGGTGTCTGGAGGCGGGCTTTGACCAAAGATAGGTGACCGGCTAGCAGATGCTCTGGCGTGACTTCTGGCCGGTCAAGCAGCGTGCAGGCCGCTTTCACGTCGTAGCGGTGCAGGAAGAGTTGCGGGATGCTGCCACCGGGCTGGCGAGCCATGCCAGCGGCCAAGGTGACGGCGCGCTGCACGCGCCGCCGGTCGCCCAAGTTGGTTGCTCCGAGGTGTTGTTGCGCCCAAGCGTCTGGGTCGAGTGGATAAAGCGGCTCGCTGTTCATGCCGCGATGATGCACCGCGCCACAGACGACTGTTGCGTCAAAGGCCACGCTGACCACTCAGCAAAATCCGTCCTGTAAAACCACCATTTTCTGACGCTTCTGATCAGCGGCGCGAGCTGGGGCGTGTTCTTTGGAGGGTGGCAGCACGGGCCGTGCAGGGTCGGCAGGGAATATTGTCTTCGAAACACTCGGGATGTTTGTGCCGGTGGTGGCGGCTGCGTGCTTGCCTCGCCGATCGGCAACGTGGTTTACTCCATGCCCATGTCGCCGTCGCCAGGCATGTCCAACCCACCCACGCCGCCCCACCGGGTCGTGGCCGTGGACGACCATCCTATCATCCTCAGCGGCGTCGAGCTGCTCCTCAAACACGAACCGGACTTCACCTGGCTCGGCTCCGCCGCGACACCGGAGGCTGCCGCCGAGCTGATCAGCCGGGTTCAGCCCGACGCGGTCGTGCTCGACCTGCGCTTGGGCGGCAACGACGGCGTCGAAATG